>CBDUSE010000059.1:0-15935 GCA_965369835.1 uncultured bacterium | reverse complement strand
GCAGAAGTGAAGGCCGTCCGTCTTCATCTTGAGCTTGGTCGCCCATTCTATCTGCGGGTTGTAGTGGCGGGCGCGGTAGTAGTACAGGCCGATTTCGCCGTCCCAGCGGCGGCCCGTGTAGAGGTATGGCTGGTCGAGCTCGGGGTCGTCTGTGTCGTAGATCGTCGGCACACCCCAGGCGTCGTACTCGTACGCCTGCACCAGCGCGCCGTCCACGTCGGTCAGCTCGGTGACCGACCCCAGCCCGTCCTTGTGGTAGTAGTACGGGTAGGTGTTCGCCCCGTCGTGGTAGTCGCCGCCGTGGCGGCTTACACGACGAAGCGGAGCTTCGTCCAAGCAACGCGAAGCGTTGCCGTTGTCAATCCCGGGGCCGTAGACGTACTCGCGCTTGAGGATGTCGGCGCCCTCGTACTCCTCGATCACGTGCTGGCCGCTGTAGAAATAGGTGGTGATGTTGCCGTCCGAGTCGGTCTTCTTCACCCGCCGGCCGAGCGCGTCGTAGACGAAGCTCGTCACCACGTTCGCCTCCTCGGTCACCCGGATCAGGCGCTTCTCATAGTCGTAGACGTACGTGTACGTCCCGTCGCCCGTCATGCAGCCGTTGTCGTCGTGCGTGTAGGTGGCGGCGCCCGACGTGCTCAGCGTGATGTCCGTCTTCTGCGTCGCGTTTGTCGAGTTGCCCGACTTGTCGTAGGCGGTCGCGGCGGACTTCTGGTGAGGGTCTGCCCCCTGCTTAGTCCATTGCGTCGAGATGGGCTTGGGCCTTCTCGCGGTGCTCCGCCGGGGCGCCCTCCATCTCAACGATCCGTGTGAACGTCTCGCGGGCCTTGTTCTTGTCGCCCTTGTCGAGGTAGAGCCTGCCGATAGCGAGGAACGAGGCGGCCCGGATATTCCTTCGACGGGCCAGGTCAGCATGCGGGTCGAATTCCGGCGACGCATCGGTGGGCACGCCTCCCTTCAAGAGCTGCTCTTTTATCTGCTCTGCCTCGGTCGGCTTGCCCTCGGCCTCCAGGGCTTCGGCTGTCAGCATGAGGGCCTGGTCCCTTATGAAGAAGGGCACAGCCTCATCGTTAACGATGGTGGAGAGAACAAGCCTTGCATCGGAATACCGCTTGAGTCCAATGAGCGCCCGTCCCACGTCAAGGCATATGAAGACCTCCATTCCGCCGCGAGCGCACAGCGCTTTCTCATAGGCCTCGAGCGCCGCGGCGAAGTTCCCCTCTTCGGCAAGAATGGCACCAGTCCGGCTATGGGCGTGGGTAACCCATTGCGAATCCACGCTCGCCTCCGCAGCCTTCAGAAGCTCAGCATATACACTCTTGGCCTTTTCGGGTTTCCCCTCATCGTGCCAAGCAGAGGCGAGGCTGGCGAGCGCTGCGCATCGCAGGGGGAGACTCAGGTCCTCCCGGAGGGCCTTGGTATACGTCGCCCGAACTTCAGCAGGCTTCTTCTCGGCCTCCCAAGTCATCGCGATTTGCACGTACGTCCAGAATCGGTTGTCCGGGCTGATCCCGGCGATGCCCAGGGCGTCAGAGAAGGCTTCGCGGGCTTCGGGGCCACGATCCTGTAACTGGAGCAACGCGCCAATGGTGTGATAGACCCCGAAGCGCTGCTCCGGCGTCTCCGCTAGTGGCAAGGTAGCGCGGAGTATCTCGCGGGCCTTGTCGAAGTCGCGCCCGGCCGCGGCCTCGCCGACTCTCTGCATCGCCTCGTCGAAATCCTCCGCCGCCTCGGCGGCCTGTGGCCGTGTGCCGCACCCAGAACTAGCCGTGGCAATAAGGAGCATAAGGAAGGCACGCCCTATGGGAAGCCTTGACATTGTCACTCTCCCTTCTGAGGAGTCGCCGAACGTATCCTGGTAAGAAAATCGCTACGGCCATGCGGCATGCTCTCGTCCGGCTCCTCACACCGTGCATGGCCTGCGCGAGTGTCTAGGGAGTTCGCCTACTTGCATCCCCCTTTCACCGGTTCCGAACGCACCCAGCGCCAATCGCCGGGGGGAGTAACGTCCATATACTCTGGACAGTCCGTACTCGGGCATCCTGAATCGCCCCCCTCTCCATCGTCGGGCGCTGGCCCGAAGAGGCCCTCAAGACGAGGGACCATCAGAAGATAGAAATCCTCCAAGCTCAGGCCGAACTTCTTAAGACACTCGGCGCGGCACTTCTGGTAAGCGGCCCTCTCGTCAAAGGGGCCCAACTTTTCGAGCCAGCCTTCATAAGTAGCTATCGTCGCCAGATAATGTCCCCTCATCTTAACGATCGCATTGTACTTCTCAGCTACCTCAAAGCTCCCAACCTTACTCCCCGTGTGCGTGCTGAGGCTCTTGCCTGCTCCGGGAGCATCTGGGTCGATACCGACATTCTGAGCAGCCTTCTCATGGGGGGTTGGTGCTCCTATCCTTCTCGACGCGGTCATTTTCTCCTTCGCCCTGTCGTATACGTCATCGGGGAAGTCGCCAGCGGCGTTCTCCACGAGGCCACCAGACGAAAACCCTCCGGGCATTCCGGGCATTGCGCTATCCAGTAGGGCCGCTGTAAGTTCATCTTGAAGCACTTGCACTTGAGCCTTGAGCTGTTCTATTTTCCGCTTGTATTCCTCCTGGCTGGCCTCATACTTGGCCCTTTCCCTTTCCACGCATCTGTCGATGCATTCCTCTATATCCTCGAGGAGGCCCAGGCCAAAGGGGTCGGTGAAGCGGGTGGGGCAGTTCCTCACGTACGCATACAGGTTAGATCCGCCAGCGTGGCCGATGGGGTCGGTTTGGATGAACCGGCCGAGTTGGGGGGCGTAGTGTCTGGCGCGGTAGTAGTACAGGGCGATCTCGGCGTCCCATCTGCGGCCGGTGTAGAGGTAGGGGTTCGCGAGTTCGGGGTCGTCGGGGTCGAAGATGGTGGGATTCCCCCAGGCGTCGTACTCGTAGGCCTGCACGATGGCGCCGTTCGCGTCGGTGAGCTCGGTGACGCTGCCTATGGCGTCGTGGTGGTAGTACCAGCGCGGCCACTCGGCGCCATCCTTGCGCTCGATCGATACAACGTTGTCGATACCCACTCCATGAACGTACTTGGCGTCGAGGGTCCAGCCGCTCACGTCGAGATACTCCTCGATGACGTCAATGCCGTCGTAGATAAAGCGGATCTTCTCGTCCACGACATTCTCGTCCGCGCATACGGTCTTCACCACGCGCCGACTCAGCGCGTCGTATACGAATCTGGTGATCACCGTCGAGCCCTCAAAGCCGCTGCCGGCTCACGCGGTGTGGAAGAGCTTCAGGAGGCCGTCAATGCTCTCCGACTGGGTGAAGGCGACGACGGTGTCGCCGACGTTGAAGGTGTCGCTCCCTCTTGGAACGATGACCTGATCGTGGCGGATGAGGGCGGCGATCAGCGTGTTCTTCGGGAAACGCACCTGCTTGAGGGTCCGATTGACGATCTTGGCGCCCTCGGCGACTCTCAGCTCGATCGCCTCGGCCTTGCCGTCGGCGAGGATGGCCGTGCTGTGAAGCTCGCCGCGTCGGACAAGGCCGAGAATCCTGTTGGCTGTGATCAGGCGCGGGCTGATTGCGTGGTCTATGCCGACCTTCTCGAGCAAGGAGGCGAAGTCGGGCCTGTGCGTCAGAACGATCCCCTTGCCCGCCCCCTGCTCCTTGGCGAGCAGGACGGCCATGATGTTGCGCTCATCATCGTTGGTCACGGCGATAAAGGCGTCGGCCGAGCCGACGCGCTCGCGCTTGAGCAAGTCGAGGTCGGTGGCGTTTCCGTGCACGACCGTTGTCTTGTGGAGCTGCTCGGCCAGTTCCTGGCACCGGGAGCGGTCCTCCTCGATGAGCTTGACGGCGCAGCGGAGGTTCTCGAGCAGTTGAGCGAGCAGCAGGCCGATCTGGTCGCCGCCGAAGATCATCACGTTGCGCACTTTCGCGTCGGCGCCGGTAATGAGCTTCTGCATGCGATCCATCCGACCCTTCTGGCCGATGATGGTCACCACGTCGGCAGGCCGTATCACGCTGGCGCCGTGGGGGATAATGAGCGTATCGTCACGCAGAATCGAGCCGATCAGCGTCCCCGGCTCGAGCGGGATCTCCTTGAGCGGCTTCGAGGTGAGCGGCGAGTCATCCTCGACCCGGATCTGGCGCATCTCGATTTGGCCGCGGGCGAACGACTCGATGGCGAGCGCGTCCGGGTTCTCGATGAACTTGGCGATCTCGTAGGCGGTGAATACGACGGGGTTGATAATCAGGTCTATCCCGAGGAGGTCCCGGTACGAGAGCTTGGTCTCATCGAGGTACTGGCGGCTGCGAACCCGGGCAACGACCTTGCCGGCGCCGAGCGCCTTGGCCGTGAGCGCCGCGACCAGGTTCACCTCGTCGTGGTTCGTGACGGCGAGGGCGAGGTCGGCCGACTCGGCGCCGGCGGTGATGAGCATATCCGGGTTGGCGCCGTGGCCGCAGATGGTGCCGATGTCGAGCGTCTCCTCGACTCGCTCGATCCGGCTCTGGGCCGCGTCAACGATCGTGACGCTGTGGGCCTCGCGCGACAGGATCGAGGCGATATGCAGCCCGACCTCCCCTGCCCCGATGATGATGACGTTCATGCGACCCCAGACACCACTTTCGGATGAGCACTAACGCAATGACGATAGCCAACCGGGCGGCGGGGTTCAATCGTTTTGTCGGGGCCTGGGCAGGCAGCAGTGAAGGAGAGCGCCGGTGATGGGTCTGGGGTAGACAAGGTGCGACCCCAACGGGATTTGAACCCGTGTTGCCGGGATGAAAACCCGGTGTCCTAGGCCTGACTAGACGATGGGGTCGCCCGTCCTTGTTATCTGCGCATCTTATTACGGCACAACGGGACGCTGAGTCAACCCCGGCATGCATCGAGGACGCGTTTCCTTTCCCTCGACGCTCGGGCGTGCTTCTGGTACAAGGGTCGAGAACCTGTCGGATGCAGGGGGACGTGATGGACAAGGTCGCGCGGATCGGCGTTTCGATCGAACGGGACCTGCTCACCAAGCTCGACGAGTACGTAGCGACGCATCAGTATCCGAGCCGGTCACACGCGATCCGCGACCTCGTGCGCAAGGCGCTCGTCGAGGAGGCGTGGGAGGCCGGCGAGGAAGCGGTCGCCGCGGTGGTGCTGCTTTTCGACCACCACTCGCGCGACATCTCGGAGCGGCTCCGCGAGGTGCAGCACGATGCTGAGGCGGAGATCTGCTCGAACCTCCACCACCACCTGAGCCACGACCGATGCCTCGAGATCATCACGATCCGAGGATCGCGCGAGGCGATCGTTTCGATCGCCGACCGGCTCAGGAGCACACGGGGCGTGCTGCACTCGGGCCTCGTCGTAAGCTCCACGGGCCGTGACCTCCCCTAGCCCGCCGACGGTGCCGGTTCCCGCTGAAATCGCTTGTGACGCCCCGCCCTGTGGTACAATCTTGTTGATATGCCGGGACTTCTGATGCGCCCGCCGCATTGGACCGCTGATATGGCAAAGAACCGTAAAGAGATACCTCGCCCTCCAGGCGACGGCAAGCTGGGCACCTTTCTCGGCGTGTTCACCCCCTCGATCCTGACGATCCTCGGCGTGATCATGTACTTGCGGTTCGGCTGGGTCGTGGGGAACGCGGGATTGACGAAGACGCTCGTGATCGTGGCGATTGCAAACGTCATCACACTGGTGACGGCGCTCAGCCTCTCGGCGGTCGCCACGAACATGCACGTCGGTGTCGGCGGCGCCTACTACATTATCTCGCGGAGCCTGGGGCTCGAGATCGGCGGCGCGATCGGCCTGCCGCTCTTTTTGTCGCAGGTGCTTTCCGTGACGCTCTACAGCTTCGGCCTGGCGGAGTCGCTCCGGTTTGCATGGCCGCAGATGACGTCGCAGATGACGCAGATCGTCGCGGCCGCGATCGTGATCACAGTGACGCTTGTCTCGATCAGGAGCGCGCGGTTCGCCTTGTCAACGCAGATTCCGGTCATGGTTCTGATTGGGCTCTCGTTGGTGTCGCTGTTTATCGGCGTTGCGGTGCGCGGCGGAGGCGAACCGCTTGGCTGGACGAAAGGTGCCGGACAGTTCGGGTTCTGGGCCATCTTTGCTGTCTTTTTCCCGGCAGTGACCGGCGTCATGGCAGGTCTCGGGCTTTCGGGCGACCTGCGCAAGCCGCAGCGCGCAATACCCGTCGGCACGATGGCGGCGGTCCTTGTCGGGTTTATCGTCTATCTTGCCGTCCCGATCGTCCTCGCCTTCAGCGCGAATCGGGATTCTTTGGTCAACGACAGCCTCCTGTGGATGAAGCTCGCTGTCGTTGGGTGGATCATCCTGCCGGCGCTGTGGGGCGCGATCCTCTCGTCGGCGATGGGGAGCATGCTCGGCGCGCCGCGTACGCTTCAGGCACTGGCGGCCGACCGGGTCGTGCCACGGGTTCTCGCACGCAGCAAGCAAGGCGGGCCCCCGCCGATTGTGGCGATCGTCGTTTCGGCCGGCATCGCGCTCGGGGCGGTGCTGCTGGGCGATCTGAACGCGGTCGCGCCGGTGGTCACGATGTTCTTCCTAACGACTTATGGAATGTTGAACCTGGTGGCGGGCCTCGAGAAGCTCGTGGGCGAGGCGTCGTACCGCCCGAAGGTCAACGTGCCGTGGGCGCTTTCGTTCGCCGGGGCGCTTGCGTGCTTCTTCGTCATGTTCTTGATCAGCAAGATCGCGTGCGTTGCGGCGATCGTCGTCGAGATCGCGCTCTGGCTGTGGCTGCGGCGGCGTGCGATGACGGCGACGTGGGGCGACGTGCGGCGCGGTTTCTGGCTCGGTGTGGCGCGGCGCGCGCTGGTCAACGTCAAGTCGCTGCCCGAGCAGCCGCGCAACTGGCGACCGAACATCCTTGTCTTCTCGGGCAACATCTGGAAGCGGATCAACCTTGTGCGGTTCGCGTGCCAGCTCAACCAGGACCGGGGGATCGTGACCGCCTCGACCTTGATCGAGGGCGACCTCGACAGCGCCGAGGACTTCGACCTCGACGCGAAGCAGGCCGAGATCAGCGCCGCGCTCGAGGGCTACGACCTGACCGTCTTCAGCAACGTCAGCGTCGTGGGCAGCTTCGAGGAGGGCGTTATTGACCTCGCGCAGTCGCACGGGATCGCGGGCCTCGATTCGAACACGATCATGCTCGGCTGGAGCCACGACATCGAGCGGCTCGCCTCGTACTTCCGCATCATGCGGCAGGCGGCGCGGCTGCGCAAATCGCTGATCATCTGCCGCCTTACCGAGCCCGCGGCCGAAAAGAAGCGCAAGCGGATTGACATCTGGTGGCGCGGCAAGCAGCGCAATGGCGACATGATGCTGCTGCTCGCCTACCTTCTCAGCCTCAATCCGGAGTGGCACGGGGCGCACATCGCCGTCAAGAGTATCGCTATCAGCGAGATGGCCCGGGACGAGACCGAACGCAGCCTCGCCACCATGATCCCCGAGGCGCGCATCCGGGCCGAGTCGAAAGTGATCCTCAAGCCGGAGGACCGCACGGTCGTCGAGATCATGCACGAGGAGTCGGACGACGCGGACGTGATCTTCATGGGCCTCGCCGACGTTGAGCCGGGCGAAGAGGCCGCCTCCGCCAAGCGCCTTACCGAAATGATCGAAGGCTTCCCGACCGTCGTCCTGGTCAAGAACTCGAGCATGTTCGTCGGCGAGCTGGTGTAGCGTGCTCTGCATCTTGAGAGCCACTGCGGCGCATATTGGGGCGCTGCACGTGGCCCATGGCGGACGACGCGCTTGACGTTGCGGGTTGGACATCGTATAAGCTCATCAGCTATTAGGAACCGGGGGTCGGCAAGTAAGCAACATTTCACTCACTCGTGCTGTTTGACGCGGAAAGAAGTTATGAATAAAGCACTTAAGCAGATAATCAGATCCTTTCTGCACAGGCTAGGATACGACATTATAAGAGCGCCCGCTCGCAGTTCGCAAAGCGCACTCCACCAGAGAATGTACACAATTAGAACCTCGATGGAAGAAATGCTTCAGCATGTCCTGGCATTGGGGTTTTCCCCTGCCACAGTCATTGATGTGGGTGTCGCATACGGAACACACTGCCTGTATGATCTATTCCCCAACGCAAGGCACCTTCTGGTAGAGCCCTTGGAGGAGTTTGAGCCACACCTCAAAAGCATTTGCCGCACATACAACGCAGAATACGTACTCGCGGCTGCAGGTTCCAAACCCGGCACGCTGCCGATATACTTCTCGAGAGATCTTACGGGTGCCACAACGACAAGGCCGGAGGACACAGCGAACTGCACGGTCAGGAGCGTCCCCGTCGTCACACTTGATAGCCTCTGCGCCGAGCGAAATCTGGTGAGGCCATACCTCATCAAAGCAGACACTCAGGGCTCGGAACTGATGGTGCTGGATGGAGCACAGGCCGTATTGGAAGATGCCGAACTCGTTATTCTGGAAGTGTCTCTTTTTCACTTTACGTCTGATACGCCTGAGTGTTTTGAAATACTGCACTATATGAAACGGCGAGGTTTTGTTGTGTATGATGTGTTCGGCGGGCATAATCGCCCGCTGGACGGAGCAAGAGCACAATTTGACGTGGCTTTTGTGAAGGAACACGGGATGTTCCGGGAGTCTCATGCGTGGATTACACCGGAACAGGCGGCTGAATTGCCGCAACCGGCTTGAGGAACTGAGACTTGAGCTGAAGACCCACGGCGTTCCTTGTAGCTGCGGACCGGCGTAGTCAGGCGCACGCTGGCGAAGGTGAAGTCACCACCCGAGCAGTCGGACAAGGGCGCCGGCTGCGCGAGGTGCAGCGGAGAAATGATCGAAGGCTTCCCGACCGTCGTCCTCGTCAAGAACTCGAGCGTGTTCGTCGGCGAGCTGGTCTGAGACCGGGGCCGCCGTGCTCGCCCGGACGTGGCGCGAGGTCGCCATGTGTGGGGCGTTCGGCTCGAGAAGAGAGTTAGTAATCTGTGGCGGACGGCCACCGCTTCGCCGGTCGGCTGGCGCTTTGCTGCGCTTCAGGAATCGGGTACGGGTACAAGAAGAGACGGGCTCCCGTGCCTCTGGAAGCCCGCCCCTGATGGGTCGTTTCAAGTGTCTCGTGCCGGCTACTTCCTCCGCCGGATCAGCGCCAGCAGGCCCAGGCCGGCGAGGAGGAAGATGCCCGGCTCGGGAACCACCATGATGCTGTCGTAGTAGACGTCATCCGCCCCGTTGCCGCCGTAGAGCTCCACGCCCTCGAGGGCAAGCTGGGCGGTGGGGTCGCCCATCAACCACGTGTTGGTGGAGACCAGGCCGCCGTCGTAGTAGACGGTCTGCGAGTCGCTGTCGAGGTCGATGTCCACGCGGATCTCGGCCCAACGGTCGTACACGAGCGGCACATTCTCATCCCCAGCGACGAACTCGTCGTTCAGGAGCCCTGTGTTCAGGTTGAACGTCAGCCACGTGCTGAAGTTGTAGGTCCAGTTGTCGTACAGATTCATGAGCATGAACTGCGTCGTGCCCAGGTCGCTGGTCGAGGGGATGTACTGCCACAGCGAGAAGCTGAACGTCCCTCCCCAGATATCGAGCTCGTGGAAGATGTCGGCGGTCCAGCCGATCTGGACCGAGTGAGGCGCAGACAACGACTGGGCGTCGGTGACCGGTGTGCCCCTTTGGCGGGGTTGTCGAGCCGGGCTCTCCATCCACCGTCGTCCGGAGTGCTATCGAGCATCTGGCCGTTGGTGTAGCTGTCGAAGTCCTCGAACCACTGCGCGTCGGCCGTGGCGGCGAAGGCCAGCACTATGGCGATGATAAGCAATCCTCTCATACGCCACCTCACGTCATTCTCAGACGATCTGACGCTTCTGGCGCAGGAAAGCCGTGATACCCAAAGCAACGAGAGCGAGCGTCGCTGGCTCCGGGATCGGCGTGCCCGTGAGTCGAAAGGACATGTCGGCGGACTTGGCCCACTCGCTGGGGATTATGCCCTGGTAGAGGTTCGCTGACGATCCGGGCGTCATGGTGATCCAACCCCAATGCCACCACGGGTCGTAGCCGTGTGACTCGGATGCGTACGCTGCGTCGTCCCCCCAGGAGGCCATAGTGCGGTCCCCATAGTGCCAGTAGAAACGGTGGCCGGTGTTGTCGGAGTCGATGATGCCCTGGATGCTGATCCAGTAGACGACCGGAGCGGCGGCGCCTCCCACCTGTTCGAACCAAAGGCCCCTGGGGATGTTGATCTTGTAGGTGAAGTCGTCGGTCTGCTGCCAACCAAGGCCCAATGGATCGGCCGGATCGGCCGCGTCGAACGTCTCGTCGTACAGGGGGATATCGCCCGGGTGGCTTTCCTCATTTGCCGTAGCCGGCACGTCCGACCAGAACTTCACCCGGAAAGCCTGGATGTTGTAGCCGCACCCCGTGAACTCGATATCCGTGATCCAGCCGTGTTCGGTACACGGGAAATCGTCGGCTGTGATGAAGTCCCACTGCGTCAGCGGGTTGATGAAGCTGTTGCTGCCCATATAGTCCTTGTCGTAGGGCAGTTGATCCCACTTGACTGGGTGATCCCAGTCGGCCGGCGCTGGCACGGCGCCCAGCACGAGGGCCGCGCAGACCCCGATTACGAATGCAAACGTCCTCATAGTTCCTCCTCCTCTTCGCGATGGAAGCCTCTCCGAGGAAACAAGTTAGAACCCTCGGCGGTGGCCGGAACGGACGCGGCACACCTTTGCTCAAAAAGGTTTCCAGCTTGCCTATTCGGAGTGAATAATGACCCAGGTACCCCAATTCAGTAAAATGATAACACAAAAGCGCGGCCGGCGCAAGCGAAATCGCAGGACGTGGAGAAAAATCGTGCCCTGATTCAAACGAGGGGTGCGGCCTGGGCGATGGCGGCGAGGAGCTCGCGCACGTTGAACGGCTTGATGATGAGCCGGATTTGCGAACGAACGCCGTCATGCGGGCGTCGCAGATCTCGGCGGCGGTAAGGACCGTGCGCGACGCAAGCTCCGGCCGGTCAGCGATCAGTCTGGCGCGCAATCGGGGCGGCCGCCTTTGAGAACGCCAGCAATGACTCGACGATGCGCCTCGCGTCCTGCGCACAGCGCTCGATGGCGTTGACGCGCGCCATCTCGCCGATGCCGATCTTGCTGTGCTGAAGCATTTGCGCGTAGCCGATGAGCGGCCCGAGCCGATCGCTGAGGTCGTGCGCCAGGCCGGTCACGAGCGCGCCGATGGTGGCGATCTCCTCGGTCTCGACGAGCTCCTTCTGAAGTCGGACCTGGTCGGTCACATCCTCGAGGAGAAGGAGCACGCTCTCGTCGCCGGAGCCTTCATCCACAAAGCGTGTGCAACGCGCCGAGAGCCAAACCTCCGCCGCCCCGCTTCGCACCGAATGCTTGAAAGGGGGCGTTGTGAAAGACTTGCCCTCGAGAGCTTCCTTGAACTGCTTGGCGACACCGGCCAGTGGCGCGCTGTCACCCGTAATCAGGTTGAGGCCCGCGATCTCTCCGGCCGTGCTGCCGGGCCGGACGATCTGCGCGAGCGCGTCGTTGGCACTCACGAGCTTGCCCGCTGGGTCGAGGACGGCGATGCCGATTGGCGCGTTTCGGACGATGCTGTCGCTGAGTGTGCTCACCCGCCTCAGATCCTGCTCGAGGCGGCGGGCGGCTGTCACATCGCGCGCAATGCCGAGCACGGCTGTGATCTCGCCTTCGGCGTTGCGAACGGGGCTGAGCGTCGTCTGGAAGGTGAGTTCCTCGTTGCGGGCAACCAGCGTCGTCTCGCTCGAATTCGGCGTAGCGAACTCGAGGACATGGCGAATGTTCTCGAGGAGATGTGCCGCGGTCACGTCGTCAAAGAGCTCCGATGGGGAGCGCTGGAGCGCCTGCTCGCGCCGAAGGCCGTACCTGGCGAGGGCGCGTTCGCCCACGTCGAGGCAGCGGCCCTGGCGATCGAGGAGGAACACGACGTCGGCCGCCGAATCAAGGAGCGCCCTGTACCTCGCCTTGGCTTCACGGTGCACTTCGGCTGCGCGAACCACGTTGGTGACGTTCCGGAAGGCGAGTACCACAGACCCGTCCTCGAGCGCCGCCATCGAGCAGGCGGCCCGGAAGGTGGTGCCGTCGGAGCGCCGTCCCGTCCAGAGGCGGCTCACGGGGCCGCGACCTGCGTCAATGCTTGCGAGCAGGGGCTTCAGCTCGTCGCGGTCGCCGAGGACGTTCTTTTCGCACAGATTCGTGCGGACGAGTTCGGAGCGCGTCACACCGAGCACATGGGCCGCAGCTCCACTGAGGTCGAGCACGAGGCCCGCCGGATCGAGAAGCAGGATCGGCTCGGGCGCGGCGCGGACGAGATCCTGGAGCCTACGCACCGCCGAGCTGAGCTGGATCGAGAGGGTCGCGTTGTCGAGGATCGTGCCGAGGGCAACAGCCGCGGTCTCGGCGAACTCGACGTCGTCGGGAGCGAGCGACTCCTCGCCCTCCGTGCCGATCACGAGCCAGCCTGCCGGCTCTTTTCCCCGAGGGACGGAGACCACGAACATGGCGCGTGCGCCGAGGCCCACGAGCTCGGCCTCGAGGTGGCCGGGCCCATGCTCGATTGCGAACGTCGCGCCGTGCAGGCCCCTCGGAAGGCGAGCGAGCGCCTCGTCCTCGAGCGGTATCTCCTCGCCGAGCTCGCGGCCAAGGTGGTCGCCGGGCCACGAGCCCTCGAGCCGCAGCCCGTGCTGCCCCCCCATGAAACGAACAAGAAGACAGATCCGGCAGGGGAGTTCATCGTAGAGGCGGCGCAGGAGCGACTCGGCGGCCTTCGCCGGCGACAGGCCGCGAATCTCGAGCAGCATCAGGCGCAACAACTCGAGCCGGCGCGAGCGCCGGACATCGCGCCCATAGAGTTCCGACCAGGCGAGCCGCTGCCGAAGGCTCTCAGCTGCTGTGATGAGCGCGTCATACTCCGAGGCGGGCTGAAGCGTTATGGCTTCATCGGCAGCGGCCTTTTCTGCCGGCGTAAGGGCGTCCCTGATCCGCGCGAGGATGCGCTGGAGGGCAATCCGGACGCTGGAGTCGTCCTCAGCGCCTTCGGTCGCGCGATCTATCGCCTCGCCGACGCTGCGGCAGGCAGTGGTGCAGAGATGGACGACCTCGTCGTGCGTGTGCTTGCTCAGGCGGCCGCTTCGGGCGAGTTCGGGCCAGAAATCCTCGGCCGGACGGAGGTCGTCCTCGCCCAGGGAATCGCAGAGTGTGTCAAGAAACTCCCCGAAAAGCCTGGAGTAGATGGCGCCGGGAAGGGGACTTGAGAAATGAAGCCGTGCGGATTTCTCGAGGGCGGACTCGATCCATAGTTCGAGGATCCTCGGCTTGAGATCGCGTAAAAGAATCTCGATGCGGTGGGCGACTTCTTGGCGGATGCCGATCATGCTCACGCTTCCCTTCCTCGTGCCCGATCCGCGTCGAGACGGCGACGCGCCGGCATCGGGCCCGACGGCCGCTACGGTCAGAGGGAGGACGGCGCCCTCTCAACATGAGTCTAGGTGGTCCCGAGGGCTTGGTCAAGAGGAACTTGTCACGAATCGGCTCTCAGGCTCGGGACACCTCAACGCCGACAGATCCGCGGGAAATGGATGTATTCTTTTTTTGGTCTTACCACGGAGGTCACGGAGAGCACGGAGACAGGTAACTGCTTCTGCTTTCCCTCCGTGTTCTCCGTGCTCTCCGTGGTTTGATGCTCAAAAATCAGATTTGGGATAGTCACCTACCTTTTCACCGCGATGAAGTCCTCTCGCCGTCATTTCGAGGAATCGGTGTTTCTTCCAGATGTCCATCACGGCTCCTTGTTCCCCGGGCGCTTGCGTGATGGCGGCGGGATGTGTGCGTGGTCGCGGCCAAGGTAGAAGTTGAGCCAGGAGCTCGTGCGGTCGAGGTGCCAGTCGCGGGCGACGGCCTCGCGGTCGCGGACCTCGATCTGGGCGCTGCGGAACTTGAGGCGCTCGTAGATGCGGACCCAGACGCAGCGGATGTCGGGCCAGACCTCGCACATGCCGTCGCGGCTGCCGCCGCACTGGCCGTTGCGCATGTACTTGGCGCACTGCGACTCGGGGCAGAGGAAGGCCATCTCGGGCAGGGCGCAGTCGCCGCACTCGCAGCAGCGGTTCGTCAGCGCTTTCACCGTCTTCTCGAAAAGCGATAAGCACTTCGCCAGCGACTGCCGCTCGTCCACGTAGCGGCAGGCGTTCTGCGCCCACCGGAACCCGAGCGTGCCCGGCTCGAAGAAGGCGTCGTGGATCAGGTGCATGAACCGGTACGAGAGGGGCGCGCGCGGCGGCCGGTATTCGGGAGCAATCTCGTCGGTGTTGAGGCCGGTCGCCTCGTCCTTCTGGTAGAGGTAGCAGCCACCGCGGATGCCGAAGCTGACGTCTTTGACGTAGTCGCGCCAGTTGCCGGCAAACTCATTGGCGCGGTCGAGGATGTAGCTGAGGTGCTCGAACTTGAGGCCGTAGCCGCCGATGTGAGCACCCTTGTAGCCGAGGCCCTTGAGGATGGCGACCTGCTTGGCGGCGAGGTCGAGGCGAGCCTGCTTGCCTTTGTCGGGTAGTTTGAAGTTCCGATTGAACTGGTCGAGCAGCTCGTCGGTCACCACGCAGCCCGGCAGTTCGCCGGCGTTCATGACCCGGGCGACGGCGCGGGTCAGCACGTAGACGTTTCCGAGGACGGGGACATCGAGGCCGCTGTGGCGCATGACGCGCAGCAGCTCATCGAACTTGCGGGCGTCGTAGCCGACCTGGGTGATGATGAACTGCGCGCCCATGCGGATTTTCCGGGCGAGCTTGTCGTATTGGTTCATCAGCTCGGCCTCGAGCTTCTTGAACGGAGAGACGCACGCGCCGGCGAGAAAGTGCGTCTGCTCGAGCGCCTGCCACGTGCCGGGCTTGCGGCCGGAGACCTTCATGCCGGCGTTCATCTCAGCGAGCATATTCAGGAGCATGACGGAATCAATGTCGAACACCGGCCTGGGAAGGCCGAGGTAGCCCTCGATGGGGTAGTCGCCGGTGAGCGCGAGGATATTCTCGAGGCCGAGGCGGGAGAGCTGGTAGGCGCGGCTCTCAATGCCGTTGCGGTTGTAGTCCTTGCAGGCGATGTGGATGATCACGTCGAGACCGCGGTTCTTGATGTCGAGCCCGAGAACGTCGGGGCTCAGGCGCGGGTTGCCGCCGGGGTTGTCGGTCAGGCTCAGGGCGTTGACGCGGCCGTCGTCAATGCAGTCCTGGGCGAACTGGAGGATCTCGCCGACGTCCTTCTTGATCGCCCCGCGCGTGGGGATGATCTCGACGGTGATCACGAACGTACTGTCGTCTCTGAGGGATGCCGAGAAGTCCGAATGCATCTACTCAATCCTATCATCGGGTGCCTGGTGCGCGTTGCTCAAGGTGGCAGATGGTACGCCCGCAGGCCGTGGCGCGCAACGGGATTCGCGCCGGCAGTGCTTCTGCACGGACTGCGAGACCTTTGTAGCAACACGGGGCGGCGTTCAATCCGCTTTAGAAAAAGGGGACGGTGAATAAAAAGGCGCTCCCAGGCGTCTAATATGAAAGTGAAGGTGAACTGCAGCGCAATCGAAGGGGGATGCCAACGATGAAACGGCTGATACTGATTGTGGTAGCGGCGCTGATGCTCGGCGCGTGGGCAGGCGCGGCGTTCGCCGGCGGGCGTGTCTATGTCTATACATCCGGGGCACGGCGTTACAGCCGACCGACAAGGACCTATTACTACGGCACCTACTACTACCCGCGCCGCTACTACCGGAGCCCGAGGTACTACCGCCACCACTACCGACGAGCCTATTACTACAGCCCGTGCGTCTACTATGACTACTGGCGCCCGCCCGTGCGCGTGTACTACTACCGCAGCTACTAGCCCGCATTTCTCACAGCGGATGCACGTGCGGTGTTCCCCGACGAGCCGCGTT
>CBDUSE010000058.1:0-16250 GCA_965369835.1 uncultured bacterium | reverse complement strand
CCATCAAAGAAGCAAGAACAATACGTCATCGTACTTATGAGGCGGTGTACTAGGCTCCGTCGGGCCTTCGGCCCTGGATCACGGCAGGGCGAACGTATCCGGTGAGGATGACGGGCACGGAGGCCGACGCGTCGGATCGAGGTGTTTCTTTCAACCGTGCCATTACCGGTTGAGAAGAGGGCCAAAGGCCCAGCGCGCCGAAGGTGCGCCGGATGCTAGCCCGGGGCGCGAGCCCCGGGGAAGGGGCCACGAAATCCAATTGAGGGCCGAAGGCCTGACGGATGCTAGCCCGGGGCGCAAGCCCCGGGGACCGGAGCAACCCCAAGACCCGTTGAGCCCCGAAGGGGCGACACGACTACCGCCTCACGCCGTCTACTTGTACAGCGTCTGCTGGGCCGCTGTGCTTGCGTCGAGGATGGCCTGGTGGAGCGAGGTGCCGTGGCTGTCCATGGTGACGACGGCAGGGAAACCTTTTGTGCGGATGACCCAGATCGCCTCGGGCACGCCGAACTCCTCGAGCATGTAAACGTCCACGACCTCCTTGATGCTGTCGGCCAGCACCGCGGCGAGCCCCCCGATCGCGTGCAGGTAGACAGCGCCGTGCTGCCGGCAGCCCTCGAGGGTTTTTGGGCCCATGCCGCCCTTGCCGATGACGCCGCGCACTTTATAATGGCCCATGACGTCGGCCTCGTACGGCTCCTCGCGGATGCTCGTGGTCGGCCCGGCGGCGACGAAGCGGTACGTCTCGCCCTCCTTTGCCACGACGGGGCCGCAGTGGTAGATCATCGAGCCGTTGAGCACTTTGTGGAGGTACTCGGGCTTCTTTTCAATCATGTACTTATGGGCGGCATCGCGCGCGGTGACCATGACGCCCGTGATCTCGACCTCGTCGCCGGCCTTGAGCGCGCGGATGGCCGCCTCGCTGACGGGGAGTTCGATCTTATGCATAGCGCACCTTCCTGTCGCGAATGATCATCTGTTTGCGCCGGTACGACCAGCACATGTAGCTTATAGTGACGAAGTAGCTCGCCGGCAGGCGGTTGGCCGTGCCGATCTTGACGCCGAACACGGTGGTCTTGCCGCCAAGGCCCATCGGCCCGATGCCGAGCGAGTTGATCTCCTTGAGGCACCGCGCTTCGAGTTTGGCCAGCACCGGGTCGGGGTTTGTGTCGTCGAGCTTACGGAAAAGCTGCTCCTTGCTTGCGACGTAGCCGTAGCCGCGGTCGCCGCCGATGCAGACGCCGAGCACGCCTGGCGCGCAGCCGCGTCCCTGGGCCTGGACCGCCGCGTCAATGATGCAGCGGCGCACGCCCTCGAAGTCGCGCCCGGCGCCGAGCCGCTTGTCGGGCAGCTTGTACTGGAGGCCGCAGTTTTCGCACCCGCCGCCCTTGAGCATCAGGCGCGCCCGCAGGTACGGCTTGTCCCATTGGTGGAAGTGCAGCGACGGATGACCGATGCCGAGGTTGTTGCCGGTGTTCTTCTCGGTACGCGGGTCCACCGAGTTGGGCCGCAGGTACTGCTTCTTCGTCGCGGCGACGGCCGCTTTCTTCACCGCGTCCGTGATTTTCTTCTCGGGGATTCGCTTCGGGTAATCAATGTAGAAAATCAGCGTGCCGGTGTCCTGGCAGAGCGGCACCGACTTCTCCTTGGCGAGCTCGACGTTCTCGAGCATCTTGCCGAGGATGTTCCGGGCCATTGAGCCGGGCGCCTCTATGCGGCGGTACGACTCGATCGCGGCGATCACGTCCTTGGGCAACTGCGTGGATGCGCGCCGGATCAGTTCGAGGAATGCGTCCTGCATGGCGGTGGGCCTCCTTCCCTCCGGTGTGACGAGCCGTTCGGAGAATCCGCCGCGGATTCTACCGGCCCGAGCCGAGTGGGTCAATGCCGGGAGAAGAGAATCAACCACCGATTTTCGCAGATCAACACGGATTTTTCGCTTCGCGGGCCATGATGTCGGCACTGTTGACTCTCCATGCTGATGTGCCTGTCTGCCATGAAGCGTCATGATCCGTGACCATCTGTGCGAATCGGTGGTTGATTCTTCGTCCTGGCCCGGATAGCGTTGGCGCGGATTGCATCAGGAGGGACGGACGATGCGGACAGGAGTCCGGGCGACGAGGAAGGTGGCGCCGCTTTCGGAGCGGGCGAAGTGGTTCACGAACGCGCGGTTCGGCCTGTTCATTCACTGGGGCCTCTACTCGATCCTGGGGCGCGGCGAGTGGGCCATGTACAACGAGCGGATTCCCGGCGACGAGTACGCGAAGCTCGCCAAGCGCTTCAACCCGACGCGGTGCGACATCGGCGAGTGGGTGGCGCTCGCGAAGCAGGCGGGGATGAAGTACTGCGTCATGACCACGCGCCATCACGACGGGTTCAGCCTCTTCGACAGCCGCGTCTCGACCTTCACCGCACCAAAGACGCGCGCCGGGCGCGATTTCATCCGCGAGTTCGTGACCGCCGTGCGCAAGGCAGGCCTGAGGGTCGGCCTCTACTACTCGCTGCTCGACTGGCGCTTCCCGGGCTACTGGAGCGGCCCGCGCAAGGACCCGAAGGGGTGGGGCCGGCTTGTCGAGCGGGTGCACGCGCAGGTCGAGGAGCTGATGACCCGCTACGGCCGGATTGACATGCTGTGGTTCGACGGTGCGTGGCCGTGGACGGCCGAGGACTGGCAATCGCGCAAGCTGGTCCGCATGATCCGCCGCCATCAGCCGCACATCCTGATAAACGATCGCGCGCTCCACGGCCACGACTTCGGCACGCCCGAGCAGCAGGTGATCGCGGAGAAAGGGCTCTGGGAGGCCTGCATGACGATGAACACCTGGTGGGGCTACTATCCGGCCGACACGAACTGGAAGAGCACGAAGCAGCTCCTCATCTACCTGCTCGACTGCGTGCGCCAGGGCGGCAACTACCTGCTCAACGTCGGCCCGAAGCCGGACGGGACGATCCCGGCGCCGGGCGTCACGCGGCTAACGGAGATCGGGCGATGGATGAAGCGCAACGGCGAGACCATCCACGGCTGCGGCCAGGCGGGGAGGCTGTGGCCGGTCATAGACTTCACCTCGACCGTGGGCCCGTTCACGCAGAAAGGCAACACCGTGTACGCGCATGCGCTCAAGTGGCCGGGCCGCGAGATAACGCTGGGTGCCGAGCGGGCGAAGATCAAGTCCGCCTCGTTCCTTGCCACGGGCAAGAAGGTCGCCTTCGAGCAGCGCGGCAAGCGCATTTTCCTGCGCAACCTGCCGAAAAGGCCCCCGACCCGCTCGATACCGTGATACAGCTTCGAGTTGCCGGCTAGTCCAAGGAGCGCTGCCCGAGGACGAAACGACTTGCGCCGGCGGCGCAGAGACGGTATTATACAGAGTTGTTTTGCCGTCCGTAGGGCTTTGGGCCGCGTTGGGGCGGGAACGCTCCGGGGCGGGCTTTTTGTTGATGCAATAAGCTGGACTGGGGATTGATGCAGGCAGTGCACACGATTCTGCGCAAGCGCGAGATCGCGCCGGAGGTCAAGGAATATGTCGTGGGTGCGCCGGTGGTGGCCCGCAAGGCCAAGGCCGGCCAGTTCGTCATCGTGCGCATTGACGAGGAGGGCGAGCGGATCCCGCTGACGATCGCGGATGCCGACCTCGGGGCCGGGACGATTACGCTTGTCGTGCAGGAGGTCGGCAAGACGACGATCGAGATGGGGCGGATCGAGGAAGGGGACGCGATCCTCAACCTGATCGGGCCGCTCGGCACGCCGTCGCACATCGAGTCTTTTGGGACCGTCTGCGTAATCGGTGGCGGGATCGGCATCGCGCCTATTTACCCGATCGCCGTGGCGATGCGCGAGGCGGGCAACCGGGTGATCTCCATCATCGGCGCCCGCACGAAGGAGCTCCTCTTCTGGGAAGACCGGATGCGCGCGGCGAGCGACGAGTTGTACGTGACGACCGACGACGGCTCGTACGGCGTCAAGGGGTTCGTGAGCGACGAGCTCGAGCGCCTCATCAACGAGGGACGCGAGATCAGCCTTGTGACCGCGATCGGCCCGGTGCCCATGATGCGCGCGGTGTGCGAGACGACGCGACCGCACGAGATCCGCACCGTCGTGAGCCTCAACCCAATCATGGTTGACGGCACCGGCATGTGCGGCGGCTGCCGGGTCACCGTCGGCGGCGAGACGAAGTTCACGTGCGTGGATGGGCCGGAGTTCGACGGTCACGTGGTGGACTTCGACGAGCTCGTCCAGCGCCAGTCGTACTACAAGGACCTCGAGGCGATAGCTGCCGAGGAGTGCCGCCTCGCCCACCGGAACCCGCAAGCCGGCCCCCGGCGGCAGAGACCATGACTCGTGCATGGATACATGAGCGTGATGACGATTCCTTGTGGCATATCTGCTATCGCTTCTCGGCGCGTTGGGGGGCAGGAGCCGCGTAGCGGCGTTTGAGAGTAGCCACGGGCGAAAGCCCGTGGGTGGTGACTTCAGGGGCGATTGAGAACGCAGGCGCTTCGATCTCAATCGCCCCTGCGGGGCTCTGGTGAACTCTCGCCACCCTCACCACGGGCTTGCGCCCGTGGCTACTCTCAGTCGCCCCTGGCGGGGCTGTAGGGAAGGCCCGTTCTCGATCGCGGAGCACGGGTTGCCAGCAACGAGACACGGTGAAGGGGCACGATACGCCACGGAACTCATGAACAAGAACACTAGGTGACGACAGCCGTGAGCGAGCACGTCGACAGAGAGGTCGCCGGCGACACGCCGGTCGCCGGAGAGAAGAAGAAGCCGCGGCGCGAGATCCAGCCGACCAAGGAGCCGATGCCGCGCCAGGACCCCAAGGCGCGTGCGCACAACTTCAGCGAGGTAGCGCTTGGCTACACCGAGGAGCAGGCGGTCCGCGAAGCGCAGCGCTGCTTGCAGTGCAAGAAGAAACCGTGCATCGCCGGCTGTCCGGTCGAGGTTGATATCCCCGAGTTCATCGGCCTGGTCGCGAAGCGCGACTTCCGCGGCGCGATTCGCACGATCAAGGAAAAGAACAGCTTGCCTGCCATCTGCGGCCGCGTCTGCCCCCAGGAGGAGCAGTGCGAGGTGGTCTGCGTAACGGGCAAGAAGCACGAGCCGGTCGCCATCGGCCGGCTCGAGCGTTTTTGTGCGGACTGGGAGCTCGAGCACGGCGTCGAGACGCCGGAGACAGCGCCGCCCACGGGCAGGAGCGTCGCCGTGGTCGGCTCGGGCCCGGCGGGGCTGACCGTCGCGGGCGACCTCGCCAAGCTCGGCCACCGGGTCGTGATCTTCGAGGCGCTGCACAAGCCGGGCGGCGTGCTTGTGTACGGCATCCCGGAGTTCCGCTTGCCGAAGGCGATCGTCGCGCGCGAGGTCGAGTACGTCAAGACGCTCGGCGTCGAGATCCGTGTGGACCACGTGATCGGCCGCATCTTCACCGTCGAGGAGCTGATGACCGAGGAGGGGTTCGACGCCGTCTACGTCTGCACCGGTGCGGGCCTGCCGTACTTCATGAACATTCCGGGCGAGAACCTCGCCGGGGTCTACTCGGCCAACGAGTTCCTGACGCGGTCGAACCTGATGAAGGCGTACGAGTTCGAGAAGCACCATGCGACGCCGGTTAAGGTGGGGCGGCGCGTCGTCGTGGTTGGCGGCGGCAACGTGGCGATGGACTCGGCGCGCACCGCGCTGCGGCTCGGCGCCGACGAGGTCCATAACGTGTACCGCCGCTCGCGAGTCGAGATGCCGGCGCGGGACGAGGAAATCGAGAACGCCGAGGACGAAGGGATCATCTTCAAGCTCCTCACGAACCCGGTGCGGATCCTTGGCGACGATGAGGGACACGTCAGGGGGATCGAGTGCATCCGGATGGAGCTCGGCGAGCCGGACGACTCGGGCCGCCGGCGCCCCGTGCCGATCGAGGGGAGCGAGTTCGAGATCGAGTGCGAGACGCTCGTCATGGCGATCGGCAACGGCGCCAATCCGCTCATCAGCCAAACCACACCCGATCTCGCCGTGAACCGCTGGGGCTACATCGTTGTGGACGAAGCGACCGGCGCGGCGAACATCCCCGGCGTCTATGCCGGCGGCGACATCGTGCGCGGCGCGGCGACTGTCATCCTCGCCATGGGCGACGGCCGCACCTCCGCCCGCGCCATCCACGAGTGTCTCATGAAGGGTCATTAACCACCGATTTTCATAGATTGGCACTGATTGCGCGGCCGGAGGCCAATGGCTCCGGCCGTTGATCTGTGGTATCTGTGTTGATCTGTGGTTCATTCATTCTTAGATGGAGGCAACTGTGGGTGACGGTGGAGGAGAGGGCAAGACGGTGCGCGTCGGCGTGATCGGTCTGGGCTGGGGCGCCGAGCATGCGAAGGAGTTTGCCGCGCGCGAGGGGGTCGAGCTCGCCGCAGTGGCCGAGCCGGACGAGGCGATCCGGGCGAAGCAGCTCCCGAAGATCGCCGCCTCGCCCAGGATCTACGACGACGGGCTCGAGATGATCCGTTCAGAAAAGCTCGACATCGTGGACGTGACCTCGCCCGACTGGATGCACGCCGAGCACTCGATCGCCGCGCTCGAGGCCGGCGCGCACGTGCTGTGCGAGAAACCGATGTGCGACACGCTCGACGATGCTGCGGCGATGGTCGAGGCGGTCGAGCGCACGGGCCTCAACCTGCTCGTCGGGCACGAGGTGCGCCAGACGCCGATGTACCAGAAGGCGATGGCGCTTGTGCGCGACGGCGTGCTTGGGCGGCTCTGCTACGGCGAGTCGTGCTACCTGCACAACTTCGAGGACCTGGTCGGGTTGACGCCCTGGCGCAACGAGCCGCGCTACCGGATGTTCACCTCCGGCGCGTGCCACCCCGTGGACCTGCTGCGCTACTTCTTCGGCGACGTGGCCGAGGTGCACGCCTACAGCGTGAAGATGAGCGACCGCATCCACGCCGCCGACCCCGACACGCTCGTGGCGCTCCTGCGCTTCGACAGCGGGGCGATCGGGCGGGTGATCGCCTCGGGCGGCGTGAAGCGCGCCTACGAGCTGAACCTGCGCCTCTACGGTGAAAAGGGCACGTTCGAGGGCAATAACGAGAGCACCGAGGCGACGCTCCACGTCGAGAAAGGCATCCACCAGTTCGACGTGAGCACGGTGACCGCGGACGTCAACTCGCACCCGATCGGCGCCGAGATAGACAACATAATCGCTGCCGTGCGCGCGAGCGTGCCGCTGCTGGTAGACGTGTACGAGGGCGCGAACTGCATCAGTGTGTGCGAGGCGATCCGAGAGTCCGCCCGAACCGGTCGGCCGGTCAAACCGCACCACTTCGTGAGGCCTGAGCATGCGAAGGCCCGCTACATCGAAACCGCCTGAGGATAATCCACCACCGATTCGCACAGATTCTCACTGATTTTTTGGGCAAGGTCATCTCCCGATGACCTTGCCCGTTTATCTGTGTTATCTGTGTAAATCTGTGGTTCATTCATCTTCCTCGCGGGGTCGCGATGCGAATTGAAGACGTGGTGATCGTGCTGGTGCGGCCGAGAGTCGCCGGCAATATCGGCAGCGCCGCGCGCGGCATAAAGGTGATGGGCCTCGGCGAGCTGCGGCTCGTCGCGCCGCAGGTGGACCACCTGTCCGACGACGCGCGTTGGCTGGCCTACCGCGCGGAGAGGGTGCTCGAGGCCGCGCGCGTCTTCGATGATCTTCCGTCGGCGCTCGCCGACTGCAACATCCGCGTCGCCACCACGCACCGAATGGGCCGGCGCCGCGAGGTGACTAAGGCCCTCCAAGGCTACGCCGAGGAGGCCGCCGCCCTGCCCGACGGCACGCGCATCGGCATCGTCTTCGGCAGCGAAGAGTTCGGCCTGTCGAACGAGGACCTCGAAGCGTGCGACCTTGCGATCACGATCCCTCAGGCGGTCAAATTACCGTCGCTCAACCTCGCCCAGGCCGTGGTCGTCACGTGCGCCGAGTTCTTTGCGCAAGTCGTCGCCCGTAAGGAGCGCCGTCAGCGCGAGCTCGCCGGTGTCAAGGAGATGGAGCTCCTTTACGAGCGTATGGGCAGCGTGCTCCGCTGCCTCGGCTACCGCGACGTGCCCAACCGCAACCTCTACACCTCGGCGATGCGTACGCTCAAGCGCGTCCTCGGCCGGGCCGTGCTCCGCTCCGGCGAAGCCCGCTCGCTCCACGGCATCTTCCGCCGCATCGAGCTCCTCGCCGAGAAGAAGGGAAAGCGTAAGGACGATGAGGATTCAGCGGACACATCGGTTTGACGTGGGGTACCACGAAGCGGTGGCGATTCAGAATGAGCTGCGGTCATACGTGGTACGGACGGGATCGCCCAAGCCGTTACGGTTGATCGCGGGCGCCGATGTGTCGTACGCGAAACGTGCGGTCACGATGTACGCGGCCGTGGTCGTGCTCGAGTGGCCCTCGGGGGAGGTCGTCGAGGAGGTGACGGCACAGCGCCCGGCCGAGTTTCCGTACATTCCGGGTCTGCTGAGCTTCCGCGAGATGCCGGCCTTGCTCGCGGCCTTCGGAAAGCTGCGAGCAAAGCCCGACGTGATCATATACGACGGGCACGGCGTCGCCCATCCGCGCGGCTTCGGGATCGCGTCGCACCTGGGCGTGCTGCTCGACGTGCCGACAGTCGGCTGCGCCAAGAAGCGGCTCGTGGGCGAGTATGCGGAGCCCGGCCTGGAGAAAGGCTCACGTGAGCCGCTGCGGCTCGACGGCAAAACAATCGGCACGGTCCTTCGCACGCGCACGAACGTCAAGCCGGTCTTTGTGTCGGTCGGCCACCGGATCGGCCTGCGTTCCGCCGTCACGCTCGTGCTCCAGACCGCCACGCGCTACCGCCTGCCCAAGCCGACCCGCCTTGCGCATCTGTTAAGCAACATCGCCCGCCGAGAAGACAGGAACTAACAACCGATTTGCACAGATTTTTACTGATCCTGTTCGGTTATCGGAAGCTATTCCTTCCGAGGGCGGTTGTCGCGGGCGAGGATGCGGCGGATGCCGTGGGTATCGGTATCAATGGGGCGGTTCTGGGTCCAGCCGCACCGGAGCCCGGAGCGTTCCATCAGGTCCTGGGCGTGGCGGTACTCGTCGGCCGTGATACGGCGGGCGATCTCGGGAAATTCTTTCGCGCGATACTGCGGGAAGTACTGGCTCATGAGGCTGACGGCGGTTTCTGCGGAGACCTCCTCGGCGAGGAACCGCATCACCTCCTCGGTGCCGGCAAGGTCGTTGGGCAGGACGAGGTGGCGCACGAGCAGCCCGCGCACGGCGATGGCGCGTTCGTGCCCGAACGCGGACTCGAGGACGAGGTCGCCGACCTGGCGGTGCATCTCGCGAATCGCCTTGCGGTTCGTTTCCGGGTAGTCGGGCGCGCTCGAGAGTTTTTGAGCCGCCTCGGGGTCCGAGTACTTCATGTCGGGCATGTAGATATCCACGATCCCCTCAAAAAACTTGAGCATCTCGACCGACTCGTAGCCGCCGCAGTTGTAGAGGATCGGCAGCTCGAGGCCGCGCTCGAACGCCCGGCCAAGCGCGTCGAGGATCTGCGGGGCGAAGTGGGTCGGGGTGACCAGGTTGATGTTGTGCGCGCCAAGCCGCTCGAGGTGTAGCATGGCGGCCGCCAGCTCGTCGAGCGACACCGGATCGCCCTGGCCCTGGTGGCTGATCGGGTAGTTTTGGCAGAAGACGCACTTGAGGTTGCAGTGCGTGAAGAAGATCGTGCCCGAGCCCGCCAGGCCGCTTACGGGCGGCTCCTCGCCGTGGTGCAGGGAGGCGCTTGAGACGACGACCTCGCGGCCGGCACCGCACACGCCGAGCTCGTCAGTCGTGCGGTCAACCTCGCAACGTCGCGGGCAGACGGTGCAGCGCTCGAGCAGGCCGTATGCTGCATCGAGTCGCCCGCCGACGAGCTGTGCTTTCTCGTGCGGCGGCAGTGGGGTCATGGGTGGGCTCTACGCTTCTTCGACGGCGGGCTCGGCCTCTTTCTTTGCGGGGGCGGGGGGCCGCTCTTCGCCGAAGTAACAGATGACTCGATTCTCGTCCTTGGTCCCGTGGAACTCGCAGGAGGGGAGGCAGCGCAGCTCGTCAATGATCCCGAGTCTCGGGCAGTCCACAAAGCCATCCTCGATTGCGCGCTCAGCCATGCTTCTCCCCCCCGTATGCGGTTGCTTGCGTGGCGGTGTTCCCAGCAAGCGCTTTGTTTCTCCTACGATAGCTGAGGTGATGTCGGCTCGTCAAGGCGAAACCCGTGCAGAGCCTGCTTGTGTTCCGGCGTGCCGATTTCTATACTGCATTTCTATCCAACATCCAACGGATCACGGCATGCAGGGAGGGGCACCGGTGAATCGAGTAGTAGTCGTGGCGTCGGCACTGGTGGCGGCGACGTGCTGTCCCGGAAACGCCGCGGCGCAGGAAGCGCCTGCGGCTGAGCAAGGACGGATCGTCTCGTACGAGGAAGCGCTGGCGCTCGTTATCCAGAATTCGTATGGGCTGAAGCTGGCGGACGAGGATGTGCGCGACGCGCGACGCCGGGTCAAGCGCGCCAAGCGGCAGTACCACCCGCGGCTCAAGGTGCAGGGCACGGTGCGCGGCGACCTGCTCGATTTGAGTGAGTGGTCGCGGCAACAGAACTTCGGCGGCGGGATGGTGCTCGATTGGTCGCCCTTCCGGAACGGCGAGCTGCTGCGCGAAAATGCGACATCGAGGGTCGGACTGACCGTCGCGACGCTTTCGAGGCGCCAGGCCGCCCTCGACCTGGAGCATGAGTTCCGGAGGCTCTACTACGACATCTTGAATAACACGGATGACGTGGCGCTCAACAAGCTCAAGCGCGATCTCGAGGAGCGGAAGCTCGAGGCGCTCGAGCGCGACCTCGAGCTCGGCCGCGCGAACAAGACCGACGTCCTCAAGCAAAAGGGCATCTTTTTCGAGGCGGACGCTACCTGGCGTAAAAACCGGCAGAGCTTTCAGATCAGGCTTATCGAGATCGAGGAGCGCATGGGCCGCGACGACGTGGTGGGGGTCGCGGACGTGAATCGGGCGATCGAGGCCGTTGATGACCTGACCGCTGGCGGCTGCATCGCCGCCGCGCAGGGTGCGCGTATCGCGCTGCTCACCGGGCATGAGCAGGTGCGGCTGGCCGATCTCGGCGTCAAGTACGCCAAGCTCAAGCGGCTGCCGAGCGTCTACTTCTTCACCGGGAGTGACTATGCGCTCACCCAGGAGATTGGAAGAGAGGGGATCGAGCTCCGCGCGGGGGTCACCGTGAGCTACCCGATCTATGGCGCGGGCGACACGGCGGCCATCATCGCCGACGCCAAGGCGGCGGCCGTGCGCGCGCGCATCCAGGATTCCCAGATGCGTCTCAAGGTCGAGCGGGAGATCCGCGAGGCGTACTGGGCCTATGCGAATACGCTGCGGCTGCTCGAGTCCACCCGCGAGCGCGAGCGCGTTTTCGAGTACGATTTCAAGGAGGCGCAAGTGCTGCACGAGCGCGGCGCGATGAGCAAGATAGAGTTTGCCGCCGCCGAGATCCGTTACCGCGAGAGCCGCAAGCGCGTCCGCACGCTCGAGCTCGAGGCACTGTCCGCCCAGGCCACGCTCATCAAGGCGGTGGGCGTTATCTCACTCGACGAGATCGGGCTCGTGCGGGAGGAGACCGGTCCGGAACCGCCGGGGAAAAAGGAGGCACAATGAGGTTCGTGTTGCGCATCGTCATCGTGGTCATTGTGGTGGTCGCCCTGATCGTGCTGGTCAAGCTCATTCCCGGGCCGGACAAGGGGCCGACGAGCGTGACCGAGCAGCACACCGTCGGACGCGGTGCAATCGAGCAGACCGTGCAAGGGACCGGCGTGCTCGAGTCGGCCACAGCGGCCACCATTGTCTCGAAAGTCGAGGGCAAGCTCGGCGAGCCGCGCGTCAGGGAAGGGGATACAGTTGACGCGGAGCAGGTGCTCATGCGGATCACGAACGACGAGATCGTCACGACGATCAATCTCAAGAAGGCCGAGATCGCCAAGCTCGAGGAGCACCTCGACGAGGTGCGCAAGCCGGTCGAGGAGCGCACCGATGTCAAGAAGTCCAAAGCGGCCTGCGACCGCGCCCTGAACGAGTACGAGCGGAAGAAGCGCCGGCTCGACGACGAGGAGGCGAAGGGCGAAGCCTCGTCGCTCTCGCCGCGCGAGCTCGAGGAGCTCCGGGAGGACGTTGAGTTCGCCAAGCGTGAGGCCGAGCTGGCCGAGGATGCGCACGAGGAGGCAAAGAAAGCCATCACTGAGGCCGACGTGCAGGAGGCCGAGGAGAAAGTGGCCCAGGCAAAGGCGGAGCTCGAGAGGCTCGAGGAGCAGGCCGACGGCCGCGAGGTGCGCTCACCGATCACGGGCACCGTGCTCAAGGTGATGATCGAGCCCGAGGTGCTCGCGGTTGATCCCGACAAGGAGTACCCGAAGGACACGCCGCTGTTCAGTGTCGCCGACCTTGAGAGCATTCTCGTGCGCGGGCAGATCTACCAAAGCGACGAGGCGAAGCTCGACCGGGAGCGTATCAACCCGGAACTCGCCGACGCCGAAAAGATCAAGGCGAAGGTGTACCTTTCCGGTCTGGGGCGGAGGCTTGACGGCGAGGTCACCTACCTGTCGCTCACGCCGGTCGAGAGCTCGAGCGGCGTGGGCCAGTTCGAGGTGAAGATCACGTTCCCCATGCCGCCGAAGGGCGTCACCGACGGCCTGCAGGTGAGCTTCGACATTATCGTCAAGCGCATCGAGGACGTGCTGGTTGTGCCGGTGCGTTTCGTCGAGCTCGAGGGGCCGAGGGCGTACGTGCGGAGGCTCCGCGGCGGCAAGCCGGTGCGCACCGAGGTGCGGCTCGGCCTTTCGGACAACAACTTCTACCAGGTGCTCAAGGGCCTGAGCGAAGGCGATGTGATCCAATGGGAGCGCACGAGCAGGTAGAGCAAGACAGTCCGGTGATCCGCCTCGAGGGGATCGCCAAGACGTTCGCGCTCGGACAGGTGAAGGTGCGGGCGCTCGACGGCGTGGACCTGGCGATCAAGCGCGGCGAGATCGTCGGCATTATGGGTCCGTCCGGCTCGGGCAAGACAACGCTGCTGCACGTGGTCGGCTGCCTGATGTGTCCGACGAGCGGCCGCTACGTCCTCAATGGCCGGGCAGTGGACTCGCTTGATGAGTTCGCGCTCGCCAGCGTGCGCAACCGCAACGTCGGTTTCGTTTTTCAGGCCTTCAACCTGCTGCCCCGTTTCAGCGCGCTCGGCAACGTCGAGCTGCCGCTCGTCTATGCGCGAGTGCCGATGCGGCGTCGCCGGGCGCGCGCGCTCGAGGCGCTGGGGCAGGTCGGATTGGCCGACCGCGTGCACCACCGGCCGCGCCAAATGAGCGGCGGCGAGCAGCAGCGGGTCGCCATTGCGCGCGCGCTGGTAACCGAGCCCTCAATTATTCTCGCCGACGAGCCGACGGGCAACCTCGACAGCGCCAGCGGCCGCGCGATCATGGACATCCTCGTCGAGCTCAACCGGGTCGGCAAGACGGTGCTCGTGGTGACGCACGAGCAAATGATCGCCGAGCGTACGGACCGCATTGTGCACTTCTTCGACGGGCGGGTCGTTCCGGATAGCACGGCTACGGGGAGCTCGCGGGGAGGCGGCGCGCCAGGAGGCGGCGCGCCAGGAGGCGCGGCATGATCGTCGAGACTGCCAAGACCGGCGCGCGCAACCTTGCGGCGAATCCGCTTCGGAGCCTGCTGAGCGTTCTCGGCATCGTGTTCGGCGTTGCCACGCTGGTCGCCACACTCAGCATCGGCGAGGGGACCAAGCGGCAGATCCTCTCGTCCATCGAAGCGCTCGGCACAAACCTGGTCTTCGTGGACGAGGAGCGGGTACGCTTGGCGACGGAAGGCCGCACGCCGGGCCTGCTCGTCAGCGACGTGGAATACCTCCGTGCGCAGACACCGGAGCTCGTTGAATGGATTGCGCCGGAGCAGTTCTCGGGACGCCGCGTTTCGTTCGGCGCCAGCGAGCGGCCGCGGTTTCTTCCCGCGCTCGGGACGACGCCGGACTATGTGCGGATCGTCAACCTCACTGTCGAGCGCGGCCGTTTTCTGCACGAGAAGGACGTGCGCGAGGAGGCCCGGGTCTGCGTGGTCGGCGGCAAGGTGCCCGAGCGGCTGGGCGCCGACGAGCTGTACGGCAAGGAGATCACGATTGACTCGATTCTGTTCGAGGTGGTCGGCGTGATGCAGGCATACGGCGGCGCGCCCGGCGCGCGCTCGAGCGCGCCCGACTGGACGGTCTGGATCCCGTTTACCGTCTCGCAGGCGATGTCGCCCGAGCCGTTGAAGCTGAGCCGGATCGTCATCGCCAGCCGGAGCGCCGGCCTGGTCACCGAGACGAAAGACGAGGTGCGGCGCCTGCTGCTCATGCGCCACGGCGTCGAGGATTTCACGGTTGGGACACACGAAGAGCTACTCGAGAAGTGGCGCGAGTACACGCAGGTGTTCCAGATCGCGCTCGGCAGCATCGCGATCGTCTCGCTGCTCGTCGGCGGCATCGGCATCATGAACATCCTGCTCGCGGCCGTCAACGAGCGGGTGCGCGAGATCGGCGTGCGCAAAGCGCTCGGCGCCACGCCGACCGACATCCTGCTCCAGTTCCTCTTCGAGTCGCTGATCTTGACGTTCGTCGGCGGCGCGCTCGGCGTCGGCTTCGGCCGGTTCATGGCGCTCAGGGTGGCGCCGCTGCTCAACCAGTACTTCAAGCAGAAGAGCTACGAGTGGCACGCCGCCACGCCGCCCGAGACAGTGATCCTGGCGCTCGTCTTCGCAATCGCCACGGGCCTCGTCTTCGGCCTGTATCCGGCGTACAAGGCGAGCAAGCTTGACCCGTGCGAAGCCCTTGCATACGAGTAGATTTGCGTTTAAAATGAACCACCGATTTACGCAGATGGCACAGATTTGCGCGAGAGCAAGATCAGCGTGATCTGTGCGAATCTGTGGTGAATTCGATCTTAGGACGGAGGCGGTTATGGCTGGCAAGACGATCAACGTGGGGCTGATCGGCTACGGGTTCATGGGGCGCGCGCACTCGAACGCGTACGTGAGCGCGCCGAAGTTCTTTGGGCTCAAGGCGACGCCCGTGCTCAAGGCGGTGTGCGGCCGCGACAAGGAGGCGGTGATGGCGTTTGCCAAGCAGTGGGGCTGGGCAAGCGTCGAGACCGACTGGAAGGCGCTGGTGGCGCGCGACGACATAGACCTCGTGGACATCTCGACGCCGAACAACGTGCACAAGGAGATCGCGGTCGCGGCGGCAAAGGCGGGCAAGCACATCCTGTGCGAAAAGCCGCTGGCGATGAACGCGGCCGAGGCTGAGGCGATGGTCAAAGCCGCTTCAGCAGCCAAGATCGTCAACACGGTGTGCCACAATTACCGTCGCGTGCCGGCCGTGAGCCTCGCTAAAGAGATGATCGAGGCGGGCGAGCTCGGCGAGATATACCACTTCCGCGGCGTGTACCTGCAGGACTGGATCGTCAACAAGGAATTCCCGCTCGTGTGGCGGCTGCGCAAGGAGCTTGCGGGGAGCGGTGCGCACGGCGACCTCAACGCGCACATCATTGATCTCGCCCACTGGCTCGTCGGACCGATTGCCGAGGTGACCGGCATGATGAAGACGTTCATCACCAAGCGGCCGCTGCCGTCGGACGAGGGAAGCCCTGCGGCGAAAGGTGGCGCAAAGACCGGCACGGTCACGGTGGACGACGCGGCGGCGTTCCTGGCGCGGTTTGCGGGCGGCGCGATCGGCACCTTCGAGGCGAGCCGCTTCGCCACGGGCCGCAAGAACGGGCAGCGGTTCGAGATCAACGGCTCGAAGGGCTCCATTGTCTTCGAGCTCGAGCGGCTCAATGAGCTGCAGTTCTACAATGACAGCGATGCGACGGGCCGGCACGGCTTCCGCCTCATCCAGGCGACCGATCCCGCGCACCCGTACATCGCCAACTACTGGCCGCCGGGACACATCATCGGCTATGAGCACAGCTTCATCAACACGGTTGCCGACGTGATCAACGGGATTGTGGACGGCGCCGAGGTCCACCCGACCTTCGCCGACGGTCTTTTGGTCCAGAAGGTGCTCGACGCTGTCGAGAAATCCGCCACCGAGGGCGTATGGGTCAACGTCCAGGGGGGATAGAGATGTTGCGGCGTTGTTGACGCCGCGTGGGTTCGCATGCAGAGTGTGTTGAA
>CBDUSE010000057.1:0-16299 GCA_965369835.1 uncultured bacterium | reverse complement strand
AATCATACTGGAGGCGAGCAGCATAATCAACCACACTTACGAAACACTACACTAGATACCTCCCGGTGGGCGAGGGGGAGGAAGTATGAGGCTTGCATCGAAGCGCTGCCTGCCGAAGATCGCGCTGATCGTGCTGCTCATCGGCGGCACGGCGATCCGGCTCGATTTCGCCCGCCATGCCGTTCCGTTCGGGGACGACTACGGCACAGCGGCCCTCATGTCGAAGCATATCGTCGAGGGTCGCGAGTTTCCCCTGTACTTCTACGGCTATAGATACATTGGCGCGCTCGGCGCGTATGTCGGCGCGCTGATGTTCGCGCTCTTCGGGCAATCGCTCTTCTCGCTGTGCCTCGCCATGATCCCGTTCTCGATGCTCTGGGTGTTCGCCACGTACCTTCTCTTCCGGCGGCTGATCAACGAATGGGCCGGCGTGCTTGCCGCGGCTGTGGTTGCCTTCCCCCCGCCTGTCCTTCTGGAGTACTCGACCGTTCCTCTTCTTGGCTACCCGACGACCTTCGCGTTCGGGACGCTCCTGCTTTACTTCGGCGTGCGCCTCAAGGACCGTGACCTGGGCCCGCGCGCAGAATGGTTCTATCTGCTCGGCATGGCGGCCGTTGCCGCTCTGGCGATCTGGACGAACCCAATCAGCATTCCCTACCTTCTCGTCGCGTTCGGCCTGCTCGTGGCCCACGTTGTGCGCTCCCGGCTGAACCGCCGGCTGATTGTCAAGCTCGGCGTCGCATTCGTCGTATTCGTGGTGGCGCTCCTGCCCGCGATCGTGACGGCGCACAGACAAGGACCGCGCGCGATGTTCGGGCACTGGCCCGGGGGTCTTCGCTTCATTCCAAGAAGCGTCCCGGTGTTCGTCAGCAAGTACATCCCGGACCAGTTGTATCGGGAAGAGCACGTACCGCGTGTCGTGGCGTGGCTGGTCTGGGCCTCGTACGCGCTCCTGGGAGCCGGATTCGTGACGGGCGTGACCGTCGCCGCCATGAGACGGGACCGGACCGTGCTTCGTGCCGCCGTCGTGCCCGTCGCATTCGTGCTTGCCTTTCTGCTGCTGTTCCTCGCAAACTCCAAGACGCTCGGCGGTCTGCCACGCTACTTCACGCCGTTCTATCTTGGTGTCGTCGCGTGCGTCGTGTTCCCGCTCGCCTACCGGCGCACGTGGCTTGGCGCGACGGCCGCCCTGATCGCATCGTTCCTGGTCGCCTACAACATCGCGGCAACACTCGTGTTCGTCCACGGTGAGCGCGGTCGAATGGCTGCCGAAAACAACGCGGCCATCGAGGAGCTCGTCGCTGTCGCCAAGGCAAAGGGCCTCCGCCACGTGATGATCCAGAGCTACTACGGCCAGGCAATGACGTTCGCGGCGGGGGAGGACGTGGTCTTCGTCCGCACAACGAAAGAACGCCACTACCCATACGCTGTGCGCGCTGCCGCCGACGACGATGCCGGCTTCGCCAAACCGAATCGGGCCGCCCGGAGTTTCGAGAAGACGCTTCAGTCGCTCGGGATCACTGATTTCGACTCCTTCTCGGCAGGGGGGTGGACTGTCTTCCACGACATCAAGCTCCCAACCGACCGCCTGCGCCTCGTCGAGCCAGTTGCGGCGTCCATCATCGCACCGGACGGCGCAGTGACCGATGCCGGCGGGCTCATTGACCGCCACGACGAGACGATCCCGGGGGAACGGTTCGAGTCGGCCGCGTCGCTCGTTGTGGATTTCGGCAGGCAAGTGGAGATCGCCGCCGCACGGTTCGTCACGCCAGCTGTGAGAGACTATCCCGTTGGGTTCACGTTTCTCGGCTCGGACAACGGCTCGGATTGGCGCACGATCCAACACGTCGAGGAGCGCGAGGCGCTCACCTGCATCACCGGCAATCGCCTGGACCACTGGAGCCACTGCACCTCAATGGAGTGCCGTTTCGAGCCGGCGAGCCTGCGGTATTTCAAGATGGCCGGCTGCCGTTCCGCTTCCCCAAACTTCAAGGTGTGGCGCTTCCAGGAAGTGTACTTCTACGCTCGAGACGGCCAAGACGGGCTGCCGGACGGGCAAGAAGCTACTGAGATTGCCCGCAAGCTAAAGCGCCTCGGCATCGAGCTTGTCGTCGCGGACGAGTGGCTGAGCCGCACGATTGAACTGACGGCCGGGCCGCATCCCGAGGTCGTACCGCGCTGGGAGTTTCGGTTCCCCGCGTCGCACGTCTCCCGCGTGGTGCCGATCCGGCGGGGCGTCGCCGTCGTCGTCGAGACCGCCCACGCCGAACGATGCGGAGAACGCCTCGCCGACGCCACGCTCGGCGACGTGGGCCTTGCTCGGCACGACTTTGCCCACTACACGGCATACGTCATCAAGGAAGCACCCCGCGGCTACGAGCTGTTCCCTGGCTTGAGGTGGAACGGGTTCACACTCACCGGCACGGCGCGTATCGCCACCGCCGACTGGTACCACCGCCGCGGCAAGCAGCTCGAAAGCGCGGCCCGCCATGATGACGCAAGGCGTTACTTCCGATGCGCTTTTGATACCTTCCCTGGGATCCGTGCGAACCTGAAACGGTTGGCTCCCCACGACGAGGAAGCCCGAGCGATGCTTGCGACCCTGACGCCGGAATTCGAGACGCGATGCCGGTTCCCGCACGGCGTCTCGCTCGTCGGTTACACGCTCGTCCCCTCGCCCCTCGTGCCCGGCAAGCCCGCCACGCTCCGCCTCGTCTGGCAGCTCGAGGGCCGGGTCAAGCACGACTTCATACAGGTCTTCGTCCATTTCCTCGCCGGCAAGCGCCGCCTCTTCCAGGCCGACCACAACGCCACGTTCCCCGTCGCGCCCGGCTCGACCGTCCCGCCCGCCCTCGTGCTCAACGAGCACGAGTTCCTCGTGCCGAAGGACATCCCAGCGGGAGTGTTGACGATCCGCCTCGGCGCGACCAGCGTCGCTGACCGCAGCGTCCGGCTCAAGCCACGCACGAATCTCAAAACACGCAGCCGGGCCGTCGAGATCGGGCGCGCGAAGCTCGTGCGGGCAGGAGTCGTCCGGTGAGGCAACATCCTGCAACACGCGTGTGAGGCGCAAGACAACATCGCAAGCGCATGCCGCGCGCGATGGAAACAGAGCAGGGCCGTGTTGAACCGTGCCGAATGAGACCATGACGCCCCGCGAGCGGTGGCTCGCTGTCCTGAAACGGGAAACGCCCGACCGCGTGCCGATGGACTACTGGGCCACGTCCGAAGTCACCGACAAGCTCAAGAAACATCTCGGGGTCGAGACCGACGACGAGATGTGCGAGAAGCTTCACATTGACCGGCCCGTCTCAGTAGGACCCAGGTACGTCGGGCCCGCAATACCCGACGGCTACGACGAGTACGGTGTCAAGTACACGGTCGTGGAGTACAGGACCGGTGCCTACAGCGAAGCCGCAAACAGCCCCCTTGCGGCGTATAACTCCGTCGAGGAAATCGAGAGGGACTACACCTGGCCCACGCCGGATTGGTACGACTGCTCCGGTATCCCCGACATGATCAAGGGCAAGGAGCACCGCCCGATCGTCGGCGGCGGCTCGGAACCGTTCCTGCTCTACAAGAAGCTCAGAGGCGAGGCCCAGGCGTTCATGGACCTTATTGTGAACCCGGAGATCGTCCGCTACTGCCTCGACAAGCTCTTCGGCCTGGCCCACGAGAACACCCGACGCATCTACGAAGCGATACCGGAGAAGGTCACGTACAGCTATGTCGCCGAGGACCTGGGCGCCCAAGACGACCTGATGTACTCGCCCGACCAGATCCGCGAGTTCTTCCTGCCTTGGATGCGCCGGATGATCGAGCTCGTCCACAGCGCCGGTGCCTACGTCTTCCACCACAGTGACGGCGCCATCCGCAAAACCATCCCCGACATGATCGGGGCGGGCATTGACATCCTCAATCCCATCCAGTGGCGTTGCACCGGCATGGAGCGCAAGGGCCTCAAGCGCGACTTCGGCGACCGCCTCATCTTCCACGGCGGCGTGGACAACCAGCAGACACTTCCTTTCGGGTCCCCCGACGACGTCCGCCAGGAAGTCCTCGACAACCTCCGCATCCTCGGAGCGGGCGGCGGCTACATCCTCGCCCCGTGCCACAACATCCAGCCCATCACACCTCCCGAGAACATCATCGCCCTCTACGAAACCGGCTACGAACACGGCTGGACATAGCATTGACAGGAATGGAGGGGAAAGCACAAAGTGCGTATTTCAGGCGAAAATCCCTTGACACCCGATCAGCGCATGGGGCAACCTTGAGCCTCCGTAGAATGCTACTGCGTCGGAGGAGGCTGGATGGGCATTGTCGAGGCTGCGCAGCTTGATCTCCGCCTTGGGGGCGATGGCACACCGATCTCGCCTAGGGCAAGGCCCTTCCTGAAATGGGCTGGCGGGAAGACGCAGCTTCTGGGAGCGCTGACGAAGCTCGTCCCGAGCAGGTTCGATCGCTATATCGAGCCCTTCGTCGGGGGTGGCGCTCTGTTCTTCTGCCTTGGTCCTTCCCCTGCGGTTCTGTCCGACTCGAATCTAGAGCTAATCCACTGCTACCGAGTCGTTCGAGATTCACCCCAGGAGCTCCTCTGCACTCTAGGCGAAATGAGCATCTCGAAGGAGTACTTCTACGAGCTCCGAGAGGTCCGACCTGAGTCTCTTGACCCTGTTATGAGAGCGGCTCGCCTCGTCTACCTCAATAAGACCTGCTACAACGGCCTCTACAGGGTGAACAAGCGTGGCCGCTTCAATGTACCTTTTGGGGGCCAGACCTCGGTCCGCCTGGCAGACCCCGGGCACCTCCTGAAGGCGTCCCGTCTTCTGAAACAGGTCGATCTGCGCTGCGAAGACTACCACTCGTTGCTCCGAGATACCGTTCACGAAGGCGACTTCGTCTATCTTGACCCCCCGTATCTGCCCCTCGGTGGACACTCCGATTTCAAGAGGTACACAAGGGACTTCTTCTACGAAGCCGATCATCGGCACCTAGCCGCCCTATTTGCGGAACTCTCGGCACGTGGAGCTTTCCTTCTGCTGAGCAATGCATATCACCCGGCCATCAAGCAGTTGTATCAGGGCTTCACCATGCTGGAAGTGCAGGCATCCCGACAGATCAACTGCAAGGCAGAACGGCGGGGCCGTATAAAGGAGTTGCTAATCCTGAACTACGCTGTTGAGATTGCGGCATGAGCTTCCCTGCAACCAAGTACATGGGCAGCAAGCAGGCAATCTTGCCGTTCATACTCGAATCCCTCACGGGAGCCCGATTTGAAAGCGTCCTCGACGCGTTCTCTGGTTCGGCATGCGTCGCATACGCCTTCAAACGTCTCGGGAAGCGCGTCGCTGCAAATGACTTCCTTCGCTTCGCGTATCACACGGCCAGAGCGACGGTCGAGAACAACGGGACTCGCCTTGACGCCAGCGATCTGCGGCGGCTGACACGGCGCTCCAAGAGAGCTCCTACGCTAATACGAGACACCTTCCAAGGCCTTTACTTCAACGAGCTAGACTGCGAGTTCCTTGACAATCTCTGGTTCAACATCTCGCAGCTCACGAGCCCACTGAAACGCTCGATGGCCTTCGCTGCGGCGAGCAGAGCATGTATGAAGAAGAGGCCAAGAGGCCTGTTCACGTTCGTGGGGCGTAAGGGATGGGACGGTCGGCGCGACCTGAAGCTGTCCATGCAGCAGCAGTTTCTCGAGGCTGTTGCTCAGCTCAATGAGAGTGTGTTTACCAATCGCCGCCGCAATCGAGCAGTGTGCAAAGACGTCTTCGACCTTCCAGGCAACGGAGTAGATCTTGTCTACATCGACACGCCTTACATCAGCCCATATTCCGATTGCGATTACACGCGCCGGTACCACTTCGTCGAGGGGTTCTGCACTTACTGGAAAGGTGTCGAAATCCAGCATCACACTAAAACGAAGAAGATCAAGTCACGGAGTACTGCCTTCAGCTCGCCTCGGACTGCCGTTGACGCCTTCAGAAAGCTCTTCGCGCACTTCCGCAACCCTATACTCGCTGTGTCCTACTCGTCGAACTGCGTACCGGGCAAGGACGAGATGATCGCCCTCCTCAAAGAGACAAAGAGAAACGTGCGAGCATACGAGATTCCCCACCGCTATTCTGTAGCCAATCACGGCCACAAGGTAGGGAACAACAACAACTGCGTGAGCGAGTACCTCTTTGTCGCGCAGTGAGGAGGAGTCCTTAGATGAACGTATTGGTGCGAGACTTGCCGCAAGCGGATGACTTCAGCCGCGTGCTTAAGACCGTAACTGCTATCGCCCAAGGCGCAACCAGCTACCAGAAAATCGCAGCAGCAATCGGAGAGTATGACCCGAGACAGGGGCGGTATTACCGGCTTGCTACTGAGATACTTGGTTGGACTGAGCGCCCGAGCCGAAATGCTTCATCGCTCACAGCTTCGGGCAAGCGGCTTGTGAGAGCAACTGCAGAAGGCAAAAGCTATCTCAGTGCGGAGGCCATTCTCTCTCGCCCTATCATACAGCGCGCCTTGGCCTTCCTTGAGGCACATGGGCCCAGCGGTGCCACGACGGGGCAACTGGGCAGATTCCTCGCGGAAGTGACTTCTAAGGAAGGCTCAACAACCCCCGGTCGAAGGGCTTCGACGGTCCTTGCGTGGCTTCGCTACATAGGTGTCGCTGAGAGGATGGACGGTAAGTGGGTTGTCCGGGGCCTGCCCCCCGGCATCCACGCCATCGAACTTGCATCTGAGACGGAACCGATCGCTCCGCGGGCCTTTGACCTGCAGGAGTACAAGGCGGTGGCCCGGAGAATCCGTCAGAGTGCCGCCACGCTTCGTGTCCTCGTTGACGAGAAGAAGAGAGAACGAGCCACGGCTGTCCACCGTAGACTGACCGCCTTGGTTGCGTCCAAGATTCGTGTGGCAGGCGGGATGCCCAAGTTCAACACCTTTGTCGATCTTGCGGCCAGGCTCGATGAAGCTGACTTCATCTTTGAGATGAAGTCAACAACTGCCAGTAACGCCCACTCCCAAGTTCGCAGGGGAATGGCCCAGCTTTACGAGTATCGTTACCTTATGAAAGTGCCAGAGGCCAGACTTGTGCTTGTGATAGAAAAGCCTCTGCCGAGAACCCTTAGGTGGGTCCCTGATTTCCTTCTTGATGACCGAGGTGTACTTCTTGCCTGGAATGCCGACGGAGAACAGCTCCATTGCCAGCCTACCCTCAAGGCAGAGCTTTCCTTCCTAGTGGCACGCTAAAGATCCAGATGCACGATTTCTTCTACTTCGCGCCTTTGGCGATGAGGACAACGGGGACGGTCTTGACGAGGATCTTGAAGTCGAGCGACAACGACCAGTTGTCAATGTACTCGAGGTCGAGCTGCATCCACTCCTCGAACCGCAGGTTGCTCCGGCCGCTGATCTGCCACAGGCAGGTCAGGCCCGGCTTGACGCTGAGCTTGCGCCGCTGCCAGTACTTGAACTTGTCGATCTCGGTATAAAGCATCGGCCGCGGGCCGACCAAGCTCATCTCGCCCCTGAGCACGTTGAAGACCTGAGGCAGCTCGTCAATGGACCACTTGCGGAGCACGCGGCCGAGCGGCGTGATACGCGGGTCGCGCTCGATCTTGAAAACGACCTCGTCCATCTCGTTCAGCACGTCGAGCTCGGCCTTGAGCTGCTCGGCGTTCGAGACCATCGTGCGGAACTTGTACAGCGTGAACGGCTGGCCGCGGAAGCCCTGGCGCACCTGCTTGAACAGGACCGGGCCCGTCGAGGTCGCCTTGATGAGCAACGCCACGAGCAGCATCAGCGGCGAGACCACCACGAGCATCACGACCGCCGCCACACGGTCGAAGACGTTCTTGAGGAGCACCTGCCAGGAGTACTCGGGCGTGGTACGGAACGCCATCACCGGCAGGCGCTGGAAGTCGTCGAAGCTGATTCGGGCCACCGAGGTGTCGAAGAAGTCGGGGATCATCCAGACGTCTATGCCCTGGGTCTCGCACGCGTAGATCGCCGGTTCCGCCTCGGCGATGTAGCGCTTGTCCACGGCGAAAACAACGAGGTCCGGTTGGTGGGCCTTGAGCACCTGCGGCGTCTCGTCGTACACGCCGAAGTTCGGCAGGCTGTTCACGAGCGCCTCATCCCGCATGTGCGGGGGTACCATGCAGCCGATCACCTTGAAGCCCCACTGCGGGTGGCTCTGCAGCCGCTCAATCATCTTGCGCGCGATCTCACCGACGCCGACCACTAGGACGTTGCGGAAATTGTAGCCGCGCTCGCGCGAGAGCCGCACGTGCTCGACGATGATCAGCTCCTTGAGGAAGACGAGCACGAAATTGATGCACACCAACCCGACGAGCAGGACGCGGCTGAACTCCAGCTTGAGCACCACGCTCGCCACCGCCAGCACCATGAGCGCCACGATGTGGCTGCGCACCAGGATGCGCAGCGTCTCGCGCGCCGTGCGGAAACCGATCCCCTCGTGCAGGCCGTACACTTCGAGCAGCACCAGCACCAGCGGAATGGAGACCATGTAGCGCCACACCATCCTGTCGGGAAAAATGAACTCGCGGTAGAGTGGCAGCAAGCGGTAGCCCGAGAACGGCAGCACGACCTCAGGGCCGTGGTACTGGTAGAGCAGAAACCAGGCGTAGTAGGCAAGCCAGACCGACAGGAACGTGATCGCCGCGTCCGCAAACAGGCTGATCTGCCCGACTATGTACGCGCGTTCCTTGAGCACGCTCGAGCCTTTCCACACTTTATGCCGACGCCGACAGCGCCGTGCACCGTGCCGGGGAAACGAGACGGCCCCTCCTGACTATCGGCAGGATGCCGCCCGCCTTGACACACTTTGAACGAACCCGCCCCGCACTCGGCTCCTTCCCCCGGGCCGAAAACGCCGACACTATACCGGCCGTTGTGAACTCGACGCAAGGGCTTCGGCCAGTCCTGTGGCCGACCTCCTCGAGCCGGGCCTGCGCGACCGCCTCGATCCTGGCGTGCAGCGCTGAAGAAGAGGGAACGGAAACATGATAACAGGACCAACCGGATTCTCCTGATCCTGCAAATCCCGTTCTCCTGTCTGGATGATTCGTTCGAGCTTCGCGCTTTCTGTTCTCGGCGCTTCGTGCTTCAATGCGAGCATGAACGAACAAGCGGCATACCCCAAATTGATTCTCACAGGCCGGAAGGGCATCGAGGCGGCGCTGGGGCACCCGTGGGTGTTCTCCGGCAACATCGTCCAGCACGGCGCGTGGGATGAAGCCGAAAGCGGCTCGATCGTTGACCTCGTGACCCGCTCGGGCAAGTTCATCGCGCGCGGCATGCTCAACACGCGCAGCGAGATCGCGGTCCGCATCCTCACGCTCGACGAGGCCGAGCGCGTTGACGCGGCGTTCGTGCGCGGGCGGATTGAGCGCGCGTGGGCAAGCCGGCAGCAGTCCCTTCAGCCCGACGAGCGTTCCGCCTACCGGGTCGTCTTCGGCGAGGCGGACGGCCTCCCGGGCCTCGTCGTGGACAGCTACGCCGGCCACATTGTCGTCCAGGTCCACACGCTCGGCATGGAGCGTCTGAAACCGCTCGTCATCGAGGCGATCAACAACGTGCTCACACCGAAGTCCATCTACGAACGGAGCGACCTCGCCGTCCGCGAGCACGAGGGGCTCGACACCGGTGTCACTGGCCCGCTAAGTGAGAGCGAACCGCCCGAACGGATCGAGGTCGTCGAAAACGGCCTGACGTTCCTGGCCGACGTGCGCCATGGGCAAAAGACCGGCCTTTTCCTCGACCAGCGCGACAACCACTTCGCGATCCGTCGCTACGCCCGCGGTAGGCGCGTCCTTGACTGCTTCTGCTACGCCGGGGCCTTCGGCCTGAACGCGCTGGCGGCCGGCGCCGCACACGTGACCTGCGTGGATTCATCCCAGCGCGCGCTCGACATGACCCGCGCCAACGTCGAAGCCAACGACATGCTCGACGAGGCGAAGGTCGAGCTCACCGCGTCGCACGCAAAAGCGTACCTCCAAGCGTGCGCCGAAGAGGCCCGGACTTTCGGCTTGATCGTCCTCGACCCGCCGGCGATGGCCAAGATCCGGCGCGCCGTGCCCAAGGCCCTCATGGCTCACGAGAAGCTGCACGAGCTCGCCCTGCGCGTGCTCGAGCCCGGCGGCATCCTCGCCTCGGCCTGCTGCTCGGCCCACATCCAACCTGACGACCTGCTCGCCACGCTCGACAACGCTGCCCGCACCGTCAGCTGCGACCTCGCCCTCATCGAAACCCGCGGCCAGCCCCCCGACCACCCCGTCCTCCTCCGCTTCCCAGAAGGCCGCTACCTCAGCTTCGCCGTCTCCGAGAAACGGGGAGGTGTTTGACAGGATTGGCAAGATCAGGAGGCGGTCGGCATCGCAGCTATCGTGTTCATCCTGTCTGAGGAGTCTGCCAGAGGGACAATGCCCGCCCGCTTCCAAACAGGACCAACACGTAGTGCGTCGTCCCCGCTATTGGCGATCCAGGATTAGTCGTAGAAGTTGGCGCGGTCTATATCAATATCCACTTTCTTCTTGAGCACCATGATGCAGATCAAGACGAGAGCAAGGTCAAACACGAGGGCCGATACCGCGTGCCACCGTTGAACCTTGAATGCCAGAAGCTCAGGAGCAACAACAGAGAGATTCAGAGAGAGACTTGCAGCCAGAACGGCACTCATGACCACGATCCTGCTCATCTTCTCCTCTGAGAGCCTCTTGACCTTGTTGGACGTGTCGTTGTTGTCCTTGTAGTACTTGTCCCTGGCAAACATCAAGTAGACCATCGCGAAGGCAACTGCCATGTTAAGGGCAACGACCGGCGAAGCAATCGCGAGCCCGATGAGAACGGTCTTGATCGTCGACAACGAGCCGAAGGCCGCGCGGTCCTGCAGATAGAGGTGAAGAATGCCCGGAGTGACGCATGTTAGCGTCAGTGCAGTGTAGAGAGTTCGCTTGTAGCCTATGCTCAGAAGATTCGACAGACTCTGAGAGGAGGGTCCCATTTCACTTCCCCTTGACTGGAGTTGCCTGCAGTAGCCAGTAGCTGGGCCAAAACAACACATCGGAGACGGCTGGTTTGTCAGCGCCCCCTGCAACCGTTCTTTTCCTTGCGGGAGGGGCATCGCTGGAATGAGCAAGCCAAATCCATCAGGCCGAACACGCGTCGGCTTTGCCTCGCCATCCGGCATGACCCTGGAAACATGATGTCATAGCACTCTGTGACTGGCAAGAAGGATAAGCCAACGTGACTTCAGATTGGTTTTCCTGGCACTGGATCGCAGGAGACCACACCCGCTTCTTGCCTAGCCCAAGTCATGCGCGGGCCACATCTCGATTGCGCAGAGAATGACAGTGATGTCCACCCTGTCCTCCTCCGCTTCCCCGAGGGCCGCTACCTCAGATTCGCCCTCTGCGAGAAGCGGGGAGGTGTTTGACAGGATTGACAGGATCAACTGGATCAAGGACCTGTCCGCATTGCCTCCATCCCGTCGATCCTGTTGATCCTGTCTGAGGATTCCTTGAGGAATACGAGCCGGGAGACCATTGACACGGGCGCCAATCGGGTCTAACTACTCTGTGCTCACTGTGAAGCAGCGGGGCTTCCACAGGAAGCAATGGAGGAAAGCTATGCGTCTTGTGATGATCACCTGTGCCTTTTCTTGTCTGCTCGCAACCACGGCCTTCGGCCAAGCCGCGTGCGAGTTCAACTGGCTGCCGTCGGGCAGCATTGACATCGGCAATCTCGAGTCGGAGAACGCCTCGGACTACCGCAGTGTCGGCGACATCGTCGAAGCCCACCTGGCCTATAGCGACGGCGTGCGGCCCGACGCGCACGGCCGCCGCACGACGGAGGAAACCCTCACGGTCACCATCGCCCGCTGGCGGGCCGGCCCGGCCACGGGCGCGCTCGTCATCCGTCGCCGGATCGACACCGCCGCCGAGCGGGTCGACCTGACGGTCTCAATCGACGGCCAGGAGAAGGGGAAGTGGCTCCACGACAGGCTCGACGGCGAGCGCCGCTTCGCCGACGTCTTCTTCGTGATCCCCGCCGACAAGATGCCGCGCAACCCGCACAACGCCGAGGTGCTCAAGGACCCGATAAACGTCCGCATCAAGGCCGACCGGCCGTACGACTCGTACCGCTACGACTTCTTCATCACGCGCGACTGGGACCTCATGCCCGAGGAGTACTCGGGCACCATCGCCACTTGGCGTACGGGCAAGGGCGCAGCTGCCACGTACGTCAATGGCCTTGTCCGCGAAGGCGACCACCGGTGGGACCAAGCAATAGCCCTCTACGAAGCGGCAGCCGCAAAATGCAGGGACTTCGAGCTCGCGCGCTGCATCCGGCGTCGCATCCGCCTGTGCGAATACCACAAGGCCGCGAGCAAGGTGAAGGACACGCGCGAGGCCAAGCACTTCGACGCCCACTACCTCCTCGGCCTCTACTGCACCGCCAACGGCTTCTGGAACGAGGCGCGCGACGAGTTCGCCAAGGCCGTTGACGCCAACCCCGCCCATGCCGATGCCACCTGGTACTTGGCCGAGGCCATGCACTACTGCCGCCTGCCGATTGCGAAGTGGGCTCCCCTCATGGGCCAAGCCGGCGCGCTCTACAAGCCCGAGCGCGTCAACGACGTCAACGTCCATGTCACGATCAACACGTACGAGAACCCGCCTGCCGCCGACGGCTCGCGCCAGTTCGCGGCGATGGACAAGGCTTTGATGGACCAGGCGTTTCGTGACTGGACTTATGTCGAGCAAATGGTCCTCGGCGCCTCGCGCGGCGCCTGGCGCATCAACACGACGTTCGAGACCTACACCGAGGACGACCTGCCGTGGATCATGCACCTCGGCTGGCTCTGGGCGCCGCCCGACGAGGCGATCGCCAAGTGGGGCCAGTACGACCACACCGTGAGCATGTCGGCGTGCGGCTTCAGCCACTCGGGCGGCACCGACTGTGGCCCGGCCTGGAGCGCGTGCTGCAACGTCGGCCCCATGCGCGGCTGGGAAGTGATGCTCCACGAATGGAACCACGGTTTCGACTGGACCGCCATCTGCGGCGAGCAGGGCCGCGGCTACCCGACCACGCACGACAGCGACGGTTGCGGCAAGCAGCCGATTGTCGACATGGGCTGCGGCCACCGCTCGAGCATGCGCTACTACCTCACGCCCGCGCAGTACCAGCGCATCGAGCCGTCCGACCCCGACATCCCACAGACGCACATCCGGCGCTGGGCCCTCTACGGCCCGCTCGACGCACCTGCACTCGAAGGTACCACGGGCGAGGAACTGCTCGCCGAGCTTCGCAATCGGAAGCTCGCCACAAGGCACGACGTCAACTGGATCCGCGAACAGGCCCAGCGCGACAACGCCGATCTCGCCCAGACCGCGAAGGCCTGGTACGTCGCCTCGCGCCAGATGGACCTCGTCAAGGCGACCGACACCGAGGCCACTTTTTCGCCGAGAACCGATGCAAAGAAGTGGCGCGTGATCAACGACATTGACGGCGAGCGCATTGACCTGGCCGCCATCTATCCGAAGGCCGCGCCGAAGTCGTACGTCTACGCGCACACGTACATCTGGTCGCCCGACGACCGCGAGGTCCGCGTCTGGTACGGCTACCACGACAGCATGCGCGTCCGGCACAACCAGCGCCTCGTGCACGAGAGTCGTTACTACAACGTCGCCAAGTACGAGGACCCCAAGTGGGTGGACATGCTCGCCGGCCACCTGCTGCTCAAGAAGGGCTGGAACTCGCTGCTGCTGAAGATCGAGCGCTGCGCCGGCAAAGGCGGCTACGGCCTCAGCGACGACGACGCCTGGGGTTTCTCGGTCAACATCGTCACCTTCGACAACACGCCAGTCGATGACCTAAAGATCCAAGCCGAAGTGCCCGACATGCCCGTCAACGTCCACGCCCCGCCCCTGGCGGGGCGCCACTACCGCTGGGACGGCGTCAAGGACGACTACCTCGAGCGGCTGCCGCAACTGACGCAGGACGACTTCCGCACGATCACCGGCATCCCCGAGCTGATCCTCGTCGAGAACGCCTTCCTCATGGCGATCCCGAAGAGCGCCGTGCAGAAAGGCGCGAACGCGATCGCGCTCGAGGAGCTGGCGAAAGGCATCGGCACCATGACGTTCGAGGGCGAGAAGCTCACGCCCGCCACCTTCCTCGACCGGCCCCTGCCCGACTCAACGCCGGCCGGCGCGTTCCGCAAGAAGGCCTTCGAGGACGTCGTGCTCAACAACTTTCTCAACTTCGACCGCGAGGCCGTCGGCGCGCTGCGCTACACCGAGAACGGCCGGCCGCGCGACCTGCTCTTCATCCGGCCCGAGTACTTCGAGGAGTTCCTGACGCTCCTCAACGAGGCCGACGCCGACCTGCCGGGCCGGGTCACCGACCGCATCCTCGGCTATTGGTACGTGGACAAGGCCGCCTACCCCTCGACCCCGAACCGCACGTGGCGCGCCGTCATCGTCGCCAAGACTTACCTCGGCGACACCTACCCCACCGACGAGGAGGACCTCCTCGCCGTGCCCAAACCGCCAACGCAGTAGCGCCAGCTCCGGCCGTGCCGCCTGGCTGAGGGGCCAGAACCGACGCGCCAGCGATGTAGGGCGGGTGCCCCTGCGCCCGCCGCCTTGTCGGCCTCGCGGTTGACGCGCCCGCCATCCCCCGCTACGATGGCGCCCGGTCAAGTACGCGCATACAGAGGAGGTCTCAATGGCTGGATCGCAGGAGGCAATCACTAGGGCCAAGGAGCATTTCGCCACGCTCATCGCCGAGCAGCTCGAGCGCATCGAGCAGATGAAGCAGGCCGAGGACTGGATTGACTACGGCACGCTCAAGCCAATCATCATCGGCTTCTGCGGCGGCGACGGCATCGGCCCCTACATCGCCAACGTCACGCGCAGCCTGCTCGAGCGCATGCTCGCCGACGAGATCAAGGCCGGCCGCGTCGAGATGCGCGACGTCGAAGGGCTCACGATCGAGAACCGCTTCGCCCACATGAAGGCGATCCCCGACGACGTGCTCGCCGCGCTGCGCAAGTGCCACGTCATCCTCAAGGGCCCCACCGAGACGCCGCAGAAGGGCGACCCGCGCGGCAATATCGAGAGCGCCAACGTCACCATGCGGCGCGAGCTTGACCTGTTCGCCAACGTCCGGCCCGTCAAAGTGCCCGAGCTCGGCATTGACTGGACGTTTTTCCGCGAAAACACCGAGGGCGCTTACGTGCTCGGCTCGAAGGGCATCGAGGTGACACCCGACCTCGCCGTGGACTTCAAGGTCATCACCACGCAGGGCAGCGAGCGCCTCATCCGGCTCGCGTTCGACTTCGCCAAGAAGAACACCTACAAGCGCGTCACCATCGTCACGAAGGCCAACGTGGTCAAGACCAGCGACGGCAAGTTCAGCGAGATCGGCGCCCGCATCGCCAAGGAGTATCCGGACATCGCCTGCGACGAGTGGTACATTGACATCATGACGGCCAAGCTCATTGATCCCGGCCGGCGCAGTCAGTTCCAGGTCTTCGCGCTCCCCAACCTCTACGGCGACATCCTCACCGACGAGGCGGCCCAGATCCAGGGCGGCGTCGGCACCGCCGGCAGCGCCAACATCGGCAAGCGCACCGCCATGTTCGAGGCCATCCACGGCAGCGGCACCCGCATGGTCAAGGAAGGCCGCGCCGAGTACGCCGACCCCTCGAGCATGATGCGCGCCACCGTCCTGCTCCTGCGCCACATCGGCTTCGCCGACAAGGCTACCCAACTCGAAAAAGCCCTCGACATCTGCCAGCTTCACGAAAAGCGCGTCCTCGCCACCGGCAAAAAGGACGCCGCCGCCGGAGGCGGCGCCACTGCCGCCGCCTACGCCGATTACGTCAACGAAACCGTCGCCGCCCCCGACCTCGACCAGAAGTGGCAGAGCTACCAGAAGAAATAACGACAGATCGCGCGGTTGGCAGCGAGCGGCCCTGGTGGGGCGCCTTGCGCCGTGGCGCCTTTGCGCGAGACTTGTCCCCGCCTGCTGCACCGCCCCCGACGCGCTCGGCAAGCTCTCCGGTGCTCACGTCCAGAACCGGTCACACACCGAATAGCGGGGACTGAGGCCCGCACGCTGATTGCGCAGGAGCACGCGCTCCCAGACGAGCGACGCGTGCTCTGTCTGCCCAGATGAGAGGATGGGTCTTGACTACGAACATCGCTGGCCCTAGTGCTCTGACTCGTAAGTTCGGTGACGTATTTTGTGTGGATGTTGTCAGGG
>CBDUSE010000056.1:0-16300 GCA_965369835.1 uncultured bacterium | reverse complement strand
CCGCCGCGCAGGTTGAGAAAGACCGCTTCGGCAGGCTCAGCGCAGGCCGCCTCGCTGGGGCGGCGCTTCGGATGGTCGAGGTAGGCGCGTAGCGCGGCCCGCGCGGGGTCGCCCAGCACGGTGAGCCGTTCCTTGCGCCCCTTGCCGCGCACCTTGATTACCCCAGCGCCCAGGTCGAGCCGGGCACGATCGAGCGAAACGAGCTCGCTTGCGCGCATTCCGGTGCTGTAAAGCACCTCGAGGATGGCGCGGTCGCGCACCCCGGCGAGCGTGTCGCCCGAAGGGGCCTCGACGAGGCGCCGCACCTCGTCGAGGCCGAGCCAGCGCGGCAGCTTACGCTCGCGCGGGTCACGCATGCTGCGCACCGGGTTGCGCTTGACGATGCCGCGGTGCCGGAGGAACTCGAAGAAGGCGCGCAGCGAGGCGACCTTGCGCGCGATGGTCGCCTTGGCGCGCCGGCCGGTGTAGAGCGAGGTGAAGAAGCTGCGAATGAGCGCGGGATCAACGTGCCGGGGCTCGTAGTCCGGGGCGAAGCGGCGGAGGAAATCGCCGAATGCGGCGAGGTCGCTCATGTAGTTGCGGACGGTGTGCGGCGAGAGTTTCCGCTCGTCGCTCAGGTAGCGGCGGAAGTCATCGAGCAGCGCTTTCATCATCGCCGGCCGGACGGCCCGCAGCGGCCGCGACCGTCTTCCCGGTCTTCGCCTTCTTCCTGGTTGTGGTTTTGTTCGCCGTGGCCTTGCGGGCTGCGGTCCTTTTCGGGCTCGGTTTTCCAGCCGGCGTCTTTTTTGCCGTTCCGGTTCTCTTGGATGACCTTGCCCTGGTCGGCTTGGTGTCCGATGCCGCTTCGGGCGCCTCGGCCCGCTCATCGAGACTGTCGAGGCTGCGTGCCGTGAAGTCGCACTTGGGATAGTTCGAGCAGCCGAAGAAAAAGCCCTTTCTGCCGCGGCGCCGCACGAGTTTGCCGTCGCAGCCGTTGCGGGGACAGGCGATGTCGGTGGCGATCGGCTTGGTGAACCGGCACTTGGGGTAGCCGGTGCAGGCGTAGAACTTGCCGTAGCGGCCCACCTTGATCGTGAGCGGCTTGCCGCACTTGTCGCACAGCTCGTCGGTCTCGACCGGTTCGGCCGGCTCGACCGTGCCGTCCGCGCGCCGGCTAAATGACTTGACGTTGCGGCACTTGGGGTATGCCGAGCAGGCGAGGAACTCGCCGTAGCGCCCGTGGCGCACGACCATCTTGCTGCCGCACTTGACGCACGTGATATCGGTTTCCTCGGGGGGTTTCCGTTCCTCGTCCTCGCCCTCGAGGTTCTTGGTTTCTTTGCACTCGGGGTAGTTCGAGCAGGCGAGGAAGAAGCCCCTTCGGCCCCAGCGCTTGACCATGGCGGCGCCGCAGGCGGGGCATTGCTCGTCCACTTTCATCTGCATCTTCTCGGGGGCCTGCTCGAGCGCGGCGACAAACGGGCCGTAGAACGCCTCGAGCGTCTCGACCCAGTCGGCCTCGCCCTCCTCGATCTTGTCGAGCCGGTCCTCCATTTCGGCGGTAAACTTCACGTCGAGGATCTCGGGGAAGCTCTCGACAAGGAGGTCGGTGACGACAAACCCGAGCTCGGTCGGCACGAAGTGGCGTTTCTCGCGGTGGGTGTAGGTGCGGGATTCGATCTTGCTCATGATTGCCGCGTACGTGCTTGGGCGGCCGATGCCGAGGCGTTCAAGTTCGCGCACGAGCGTCGCTTCGGTGTAGCGCGCGGGCGGCTTCGTAAAGTGCTGAGCCGGCACGAGCGTGAGGAGCGTGAGCCGTTGGCCCACCTCGAGCGGCGGCAGGAGCGTGTCCACGGGGCCCTGCTCGAGCTTCGCGGCCGTTTTCTCCTCGAGCTCCTCGTCGGCGATCTCGATATAGGCGCGCAGCCAGCCGGGGAACTTCATGATCGAGCCGGTGGTGCGGAACTCGGCGCGGCCCGCGGTGATGTCGGCGGTCGTGGTGTCAAAGACAGCCGGCTTCATCTGGCTGGCGACGAAACGGCGCCAGATCAGGGTGTAGAGCTTCAGCAGATCCTTGTCGAGGTCGGCGGCTACCTTCGACGGAGTGAGCGTGACCATCGTGGGGCGGATCGCTTCGTGCGCTTCCTGTGCGCCCTTGCGCGAGCGGTAGGCGTTTGGCTCGTCGGGGAGGTGCTCCGGGCCGAACTCGGCCGGGATAAGCGTGCGCACCGCGCTGATCGCCTCGGCGGCGACGCGCGTCGAGTCGGTGCGTATGTAGGTGATGAGGCCGACGGGGCCCATCTCCCCCACCGGCACGCCCTCGTAGAGCCGCTGGGCAAGCGTCATCGTTTTCTTGGTGCTGAAGCCGAAGTGACGATAGGCCTCTTGCTGCAGCGTGCTCGTGATGAAGGGCGGGACCGGATGGCGCTTCTTCTCCGTACGCTCGACCGTCGAGACGACGAACTTCTCGCGATCGAGTTCCTCAACGACTCTCTTGGCGTTCGGCTCCTTCGGAAGCTTCGCCTTTTTACCGTCGAGCTTGCGTAGCGTCGCCTCGAATGGCGGCGGCTTGGCCGCCTTGAGGTGGGCGGTGACCGACCAGTACTCCTCGACCTTGAAGGCCTGGATCTCGCGCTCGCGCTCACAGATCAGGCGCAGCGCCACCGATTGCACGCGGCCCGCGCTCAGGCCGCGCTTGACGGCTGCCCACAGCAGCGGGCTGATCTTGTAGCCGACGAGGCGGTCGAGGATGCGGCGCGTCTGCTGGGCGTTGACGAGGTCAAGGTCAATGTCCCTCGGATGCTCGAAGGCACGGCGGACGGCCGCCTTGGTGATCTCGTTGAATGTGACGCGCCGGATCGGTGTGCCGTTCCTGATCTCCTCGGCGATGTGCCACGCGATCGCCTCGCCCTCCCGGTCGGGGTCGGGGGCAAGATAGACGGCGTCGGCGTTTTTCGCCTTAGTCTTGAGCGAGCGGAGGAACTCGCCCTTGCCCTTGATGATCACGTAGGTGGGCTTGAAGCCGTTCTCAATGTCCACGCCGAGGTTTTTCTTCGGCAGATCCTTGACGTGGCCGACGCTCGAGAGCACCTCGTATTGCTTGCCTAGGAACTTGTTGATCGTGCGCGCCTTGGCCGGCGACTCAACGATCACCAACGATTTGCCCATTCGCGTCCTCCGGCTGCATTCCCTTCGCCTGCTTACAACGGCCCGCCCTTGCGGGGCGTTCCGTCACGGGCCGAGCTTGACGTAGTACTTGCCCGGGAGCTGCTTGACCAAGTGCTTCATCTCCAACGACAAAAGGGCGACCGAGACCTCCCCCGGGGCGAGATCGCAGCTCTGGATTACTTCCTCGATGTGCCGCTCCTCGCGGTCGAGCACCTTGTACACGGCGGCCTCGGCGCCGTCAAGGCGCGCGCGCGGCCTGTCGGCCGCGTTAGACGAAGGCTTCGCCTTCGTCGCGCGTGACTCGACTGCTGCCGGCAGCCGCTCGCGGGGGAAGAGGTAGTCGAACTCGGTGAGCACGTCCTCGACGTTCTCGACGAGCTTGGCCCCTTCCTTGATCAGCCGGTGGTTGCCCTTGAAGGTGGGGGCATCCACGCGACCCGGCACGGCGAAGACCTGGCGGTCCTGGTTGAGCGCATGCGTGGCGGTGATCATCGAGCCGCTGTTCGAGGGCGCCTCGGCGACGATCGTGCCCAGCGCCAGGCCGCTGATGACGCGGTTGCGTATCGGGAAGTTAGTCTTCGAGGGCGGGCACTGCATGTGAAACTCGCTGAGTATGGCCCCGTAGGCGGCGATCTCGTCCGCCAGCTCCTGGTTCTCCGGCGGGTAGAAGCAAGCAAAACCGCTGCCAAGCACGGCGATCGTTCGGCCGCCCCCTTCGAGCGCCCCCAGGTGGGCGGTGGTGTCAATGCCGAGCGCGAGGCCGCTTACGACGGTGAAGCCGTTGGCCACAAGATCGCGCGCCAGCCGCGAGGCGATGGTGCGGCCATAGTTGGTGGTGCGGCGCGAGCCGACGATGGCGATAGCGTGGCGGTCGCGCTCCTCGAGGTTCCCTTTCACATAGAGCACCATCGGCGGGTCGTAGATCTGCTTGAGGTTGGCCGGGTAGGCGTGGTCGTAGTAGGCAATCACCTGCAAACCGGCGGCCATCGCCGCTTCGAGCTCCCGGGCCGGGTCCTTGAGGTGCTCGCGCCAGTGCGTAACGGCACGAGCGATCTGCTCGCCAATCCCGGCAACTCGGCCAAGCGCCGACACCGAGGCGCTCAGCACCGCATCGGCGGACCCGAAGTGTTCGATCAGCAGGCGGATCTTGACCGAGCCGACGTTCGGGAGCGCATTCAATATGATGAGGCTCTCGAGCGGGGTCACCGTCGGGCCCCCGGTCCCTGCGGTCCGTCAGCCCGGCCGGTTTCCGGCCTCGGGGCGTCGGTCCGGTGCACCTCGACGACGCGCGACTCGACAGCGGCGACCAGCGCCTCGGGATTCACATTGGGCGCGATCGAGACCTGCCCGATGCGATCCATGAGTACCATGCGCAGGCGCTGCTCCTCGACCTTCTTATCGCGTCGGATTTTTTGGAGGATGGCGGCGGTCTCGATCCCGCTGAAGGTCGTCGGCAGCCCCGCGCGTTCGAGCAGGGCGACAAGCCGGTCGGCGTCGGCCTGCGGCGCGTTGTTTACCGCGACCGAGAGCGATGCCGCGCACGCCATGCCGATGGCGACCGCCTCACCGTGGCGGAAGGCGCCGTAGGCGGTGAGCGCCTCGAGCGCGTGCCCGACGGTGTGGCCGAAGTTGAGGATCGCGCGCAGGCCGGTCTCGCGCTCGTCCAGCGCAACGACGGTTGCCTTGATCCGGCACGACTCGGCGATCGCCTCCTCGAGCGTCGGCAGGTCAAGCCCCATGAAGGCGACCACGTGGGCCTCGAGCCAGGTAAAGTGCACGGCGTCGCGGATCGCGCCGTGCTTGGCGATCTCGGCGAAACCGGCACGCAGGTCGCGCTCCTCGAGCGTGTAGAGCGTCTCGGGATCAATCACCACCAGCCGGGGCTGGTGGAAGGCGCCGACAAGGTTCTTGCCCTCGGGGAGGTTGACGCCCGTCTTGCCGCCGACGCTCGAGTCCACCTGCGCCACCACCGTGGTGGGCACCTGGACGATCGGGATGCCGCGCATGTACGTAGCCGCGGCAAATCCTGCGACGTCGCCGACTACGCCGCCGCCAAGCGCGACGATGAACGACTTGCGGTCGAGGTTCTTTTGGAGCATCTCATCGTAGAGGCCGCGTACGGTCTCGAGGCTCTTTGACTGCTCGCCGGGCTCGAGCTCGGCCGTCTCCGTCGCGAAGCCCGCCTCGCGCAGCCCGTCCACGACGGTGCGCGCATACAGCGGGCCGACGGTCTCGTCCGTCACCACCAGACAGCGCGACCCGAGGCCGAGTTTTTTGGCGAGCTCGCCCACGCGCGCGCGCGTGCCGGGGGCGATCATGATGTCGTAGCTCCGGTCGGCCAGCTCAACGCGAACAGTCTTCACAATAACTTGCTCCCACGCGCCGTCAAGCGGGCCGCACCCTAGCACCGCCGCCGCGCGTGCGTCAACTTCCGGGTTCGGATAGGCGGGGTTCCAAAGAGAGCGTCCGTTTGGTCCGGACGTTGCGTTTCCCTTCACCAGCCGCGAAGCGGCCGGGTTAGATCTCCTTGACGAACAGCTTCAGCAGCCACGGGGCCGCGTGCTTGCCGAAGAGGCAGAGCAACGTCACGGCGGTGGCGGCGATGAGGACGCCGAGGATGCTGGCGACGTAGTACTTCTTCCGGTCCAGTCCCAGGGCGTAGCTGGCGATCGCGCCGGTGATCACGCCCGTGCCGGGCAGCGGCACGCCGATAAAGAGCGCGATGCCCCACTCGCCGTAGCGCTCGACCTTGCTGTGGATCTTGCGCTGCGCGCGAGCTACGACGCGCTCATAGATCCGCGCAAACCAGGCCCACTGGTGGCGCAGCCACTTGATGACGGTGTCGAGGAGCCAGTAGAAGACAAACGCCAGCGCGATGTTGGCCAGCACGCAGATGATGACGACCGTGCTCCAGTGAAACGTCTCCTGGTATTTCTCGTGAAGGATGCCGAGCGGGATGCTGGCCCGCAGCTCGAGGGCGGGCACGAAGGTGACGCCGATCAGGATGAGGATCATCAGCAGCATGCGTGTCGGCCCAGCGCCTCTGTGCTCGTGTTGGCTCTCTGTTCTGATTGGAACGCGGCGTGCATTATAGGGTCCAACGCGGAGCGATCAAGCACTTCGCTCAGGCCAGCCGTGTGCGCCGACGAGCGGGACGAACTTGCAGGCGCACAGGTTCTGCTCGCGCAGGCTGCTCCCGTGGCGGCTGTACACTTTGAGCGTCTGGGCATAGCGGTCGCCGACGGGGATGACGAGCCGGCCGCCCTCGGTAAGCTGCTCGAGCAGCGGCTCGGGCGCTTGCGGCGCGCCGGCGGTGACGATGATGCCGTCGTAGGGCGCGTGCTCGGGCCAGCCGAGCGTGCCATCGCCAACGGTGATCTCGACGTTGCCGATGCCGAGCGCGTCGAGCCTTTGCCGGGCGCTCTCGGTCAGCTCGGCGATGCGATCAATCGAGAAGACGGCCTTGCAGAGCGCGGCGAGCACGGCGGCCTGGTAGCCGGTGCCGGTGCCGACCTCGAGCACGCGCTCGGGCCCTTCGAGCTCGAGCGCCTCGGTCATAAGCGCGACCAGATAGGGCTGCGAGAGGCTCTGGCCGTGCTCGATCGGGAGCGCGCCGTCGGCGTAGGCGCGCGACGCCTCGTGCGGGAGGACAAAGGCTTCGCGCGGGACCGTGCCCATTGCGTCGAGCACGTTTTCTGCACGGATGCCGCTGCGGCGCAGTTGCCGCTCGACCATGTCGCGGCGCTGCTCGTCGAAGGAGCCGCTCGGGTTGCGGTGCTTGAAGAAGATCATTTTCGTTTTTGCCGTCGTCGTGTACGCAGCACGAGGGCTCGTAGTACGAGCTTGATGAAGCGCCAGGTGTCGCGCACGGGGTGGATGTGGCTCGGCGCGGCGTTGTAGATCGTCTTGATCGGGAGGCTCTCGATGCGGTGGCCGGCGTAAGCGGCCTGCAGGAGCATCTCGCTCTCGGTCTCGTAGTTGGCCGTCTTCAGGTCGAGGTCCGCGAGCACCTCGGCCCGCAGCAGCCGGAAGCCGCACTGGCTGTCGGGGACGTGCTGGCGCGCGAGGCGGCTCACGATCGCCGAGGTGACCCGGTTGGTCCAGCGCCGGAGCGCCGGCATGTCGGCCACATCCTGCATGCGGTCGCCGAGCACGACCGGGGCGCCGGTGCGTTCGGCCGCCTCGACGAATCGGGGGATCTCGCTCCAGTCGTGCTGGCCGTCGCCGTCGAGCAGCACTACGGCGTCGAACTCGCGGCCGCGCACGTAGCTCAGGCCGGTGCGGATCGCAGCGCCCTTGCCCGCGTTGCGCTTGTGGATGATAACCGTCGCGCCGGCCTCCTCGGCGAGCCGGGCGGTCTCGTCGGCGGACCCGTCGTCTACGACGAGCACCTCATCCACGTGCGGCGCGCAGCCGCGCACGACGCGGGCGATGTTCGCCGCCTCGTTGTAGGCCGGGATGAGTGCGCAGACCTTCATCGCACGAGCCGCCGCCTCGGTTCTCGCCTCCCCTCTTCCGCGTGCGCCTGTATAGCATGCTCCTGCATTGCCGCACAATGCGAATGAGCCGCCGCGGCCGCAGAGACCGCTGAGAAGCCTTGCTATTGGAGAAAGACGTCGAGCGCGGAGAAGACGAGCACGGCGGCGCTAACGATTGCGTTGATGCGGAAGAAGGCGATGTTGATGCGGCGCGCGTCGTCGGGGTGGCTGCGGATAATCGCGTGTTCGTACACGAGCAGCGCCGCGATCAGGCCGAGGCCGATGTAGTAGAAGAGCCGGAGCGCCGGCTCGAGGAGGCCGAAGAGGATCAGGAGTGCGAGCGTTCCTATATGCAGCAGCCGGGCGACGACGAGGCTGCGCGTCGCGCCGAGGGTGACGACAATCGAGTGCAGCCCGGCCTCGCGGTCGAACGCCTCGTCCATCATCGCGTAGATCACGTCGAAGCCCGCCACCCAAAAAAGGACCGCAGCGCCGAAGAGGACCGGCGCGAGGTCGAAGCGCTCCTGGACGGCGATCCATGCGCCCACCGGGGCGAGGCCGAGCGCGACGCCGAGCACGAAGTGCGTCAGGCTCGTGAAGCGCTTCGTGAACGGGTAGAGGACGAAGACCGCGATCACCACCGGCGAGAGGATGAACGCGAGCCGGTTGATCTGCGATGTGATCGCCACGAAAAGAAGGCCGCAGACGATCGCGAAGGCAGCAACGCTCCGATGCTTCAGGACACCCGCCGGGATGTGCCGGAGCGAGGTGCGCGGGTTGCGGGCGTCAATGTGGGCGTCCACGAGGCGGTTGACGGCCATGGCGCAACTGCGGGCGGTCACCATGGCGGCAAGGATCAGCACGAGTGGCTCCCAGGGCGGGAGGCCTTTCTGGGCGACGAGCATCGCGGCGAGCGCGAAGGGAAGGGCGAAGAGCGTGTGCGAGAAACGGATCAGCTTCAGATAGTCTCGGATTTTCCTGAGCGCCGACATTCGTGCACATGTCCTACACGTCAATGATGCGCAAGAGGTTCGTCACGCCCGTTGTGGCGATCGGCAGCCCGGCGAGCAGCGCGATCCGATTGCCCGACCTGATGCAGCGCCTGGCGCGCAGCAGCTCGATCGTCTTTGCCACCATCGTCTCGACCATCTTATAGCGCACCGTCTCGACCGGCCGCACGCCCCAGGTGAGGCAGAGCTCGCGCACGGTGGCGGGGTCGGGGCTCACCGAGAAGATCGGGATGCGGGGTCGGTAGCGGGCGATGAGCCGGGCGGTGGTGCCCGAGGTCGTGCAGGCGACGATCGCGTCGAGCCTCGCCGTGCGCGCGAGCACGGCGACGGCGTGGCAGAGCCCGTCGGCGACCGCGTCCTTATCGGCGCCGGTGGTGATCGGCTCGTCAACGATCGGCGCAAAATGCCGCTCGGTACGCTCGGCGATGGCGGCCATCATTTTGACCGCCGCCTTAGGGTGCGCGCCGATGGCGGTTTCCTGGCTCAGCATCACGGCGTCGGTCCCATCGTGGATCGCGTTCGAGACGTCGGTCACCTCGGCGCGCGTCGGGCGGGCGTTGGTCACCATGGACTCGAGCATCTGCGTTGCGGTGATGACCGGCTTGCCGGTCCGGTTGCACGCGGCAATGATGCGCTTCTGTGCGGCGGGGATGTCGGCGAGGTTGATCTCGACGCCGAGGTCGCCACGCGCCACCATCACACCGTCGGCCGCGCGCAGGATCTCGTCGAGGTTGCGGAGCGCTTCGCGCTTCTCGATCTTCGCGATGACCGGGGTCGCCTTATCCGCCTTCGTGATGATGGCCCGGAGGGCCTTGACGTCGTCGGCGGTGCGCACGAACGACAGCGCGAAGAAATCCACGCCGTGCTCGAAGCCCCAGGCGGCGTCGGCGCGGTCCTTGGCGGTGAGCGAGCCGACGCTCAGCTTGGTCTTCGGTAGGTTGACGCCCTTGCGCGACGAGACCGTGCCGCCGACGATGACGCGGCAACTGACGCGCGTGCCGTCGGTCTCGATCACGCGCAGCCGGACGGCGCCGTCGTTGATGAGCACGGGCTGGCGCGGGCGGACCTCCTCGGCGAGGCGCTTGTAGGAGACGCTCAGGAGCTGCTCGTTGCCCACGACGTCTTCGGCCGTCAGCACGACGGTCGCGCGTGGCTTGAGCACACACGCGCCGTCGCGCACCTCGCCGAGGCGCACCTTCGGCCCCGAGAGGTCCTGCAGCACGGCGACCGGGACGCCCAGGCGCTTCGAGGCGGCCCGGACGCGCTCGAGCGCCTCGGCGTGCTCGTCGGGCGTGCCGTGGCTGAAGTTGAGGCGCGCCACGTCCATCCCGGCGCGCACGAGCGCCCGAATCGCCGTGGCCGAGCGGGTGGCGGGCCCGATCGTGCAGACGATCTTGGTCTTTTGCTGCCTCACGGGTCGCCCGCCCCTCGGAGCCGGGTTGCCTCGGCGACGCGCTCGACGGCGATCATGTAGGCGGCGATCCGCTGGCTGATCCCCTCGCGCTTGGCGAGCTGCGAGGTCTGCCGATAGGCGGCTTTCATCCGCTTCTGGAGCTCGTCGAGGGCGCGAGTCTCCGTCCAGGCGAAGCGCTGGATGTTGTGGACCCACTCGAAGTAGCTGACGCAGACGCCGCCGCTGCTGGCGAGGATGTCGGGGATCACGAGGATGCCGCGGCGGTGGAGGGCGCGATCGGCCTCAGGCGTCGTCGGGTTGTTCGCCGCCTCGACGACGAGCTTGGCGTTGATCTGCTCGCAGTTGTGGCGGTGGATGACGGACGAGAGCGCGGCGGGCACGAGGATATCGCACTCGAGCTCGAGGAGCTTCTCGTTGGTGATCGCCTCGGCGCGCGGATAGCCCTCGAGCTGCCGGTGCTCGTGCTTGAAGCGGAGCGCGTCGTTGACGTTCAGGCCGTTGGCGTCGTAGATGCCGCCGGTCGAGTCGCTGATCGCGATGACGGTGCAGCCCTTGTCACGCAGGAAGCGCGCGGTCGAAGAGCCGACATTGCCGAAGCCCTGTATGACCACGCTGCACTTGGCCAGGTCGAGGCCGAGCTCGGCGGCCGCCTCGATAACGGCGTACTCGACGCCGCGACCGGTGGCGAACTCGCGGCCGGCGATGCCGCCCACCTCGATCGGTTTGCCGGTGACCACGCCCGGGGTGTGGCCGTGCTTGCGGCTGTAGGCGTCCATGATCCACGCCATGATCTGCGGGTTCGTGTTCACGTCGGGTGCGGGGATGTCCGCGTACGGGCCGATGACGCAATCAATTTGCTCGATAAAGACGCGCGTCATCCGCTCGAGCTCGCCGCGTGACATCTGCTTCGGGTTGCACGCGATGCCGCCTTTGGCGCCGCCGAACGGCACGTCAATGAGCGCGGTCTTCCACGTCATGAGCGCAGCGAGCGCGCGCACCTCGTCAATGTCGAGGTCCGGGTGATAGCGCAGGCCGCCCTTCTTGGGGCCGCGCGCCTGGTTGTGCTGCACGCGCCAGCCGATGAACGTCTCGAGGTGGCCGTCGTCCATGCGCACCGGTACCTCGACGCGGATCTCGCGGAAGGGCGTTTTGAGAAGCGTCTGCAGGTCGGTGGGCAGGTCGAGGCGCTTGGCCGCGAGGTCGAAGTAGTAGTTCGTGGACTCGAACGCCGAGGCGATCGCCCCGGGAGCCTCCTCTTCTTTTTCTGCGTTCAGTGCAGCTTCGGCGATGGTTTCCTTTTCGTTCATCGGTCGTGTTCCTTGTTTGGGTCCAGGCGCCTCGGGCCGCTCCCGCTACTCGGCGCTGACGGCCGCCAGGGCGGTCATCTGCACAATGTCGCGGACCTCGTAGGCGCCGATAATCAACAGGTGGACCGGGCGGCGCATGCCGGTCAGGATCGGACCGATCGCCGTGGCGCCCCCGAGCCGCTGCATCAGCTTGAAGGCGATGTTGCCGCTCGAGAGGCCGGGGAAGATCAGCAGGTTCGCGTCCCCCTTGACCTGCGAGAAGGGGTAGGTCGTCTCGACGATGGCGGGGTCCACGGCGGTGTCGGCCTGCATCTCGCCGTCCACGACGAGGCCGGGTCGGAGCTCTCGAACGATCTCGGCCGCGCGGCGCATCTTGTCGGTCAGCGGGTGGCGCACGGAGCCGAAGTTGCTGAAGCTGAGCATGGCGATGCGCGGCTCGATGTTGAAGAGCTGCTCGACCTTGTCGGCGCACGCGATGGCGATGGAGGCGAGCTGCTCGGCATTCGGGTCAATGTTGACCGTGGTATCGGCGAAAAAGGTGACGCGCCCGCGCGTGATGACAATATACATGCCCGCGCACGTTTGAATGTCGGGAGCGGTCTTGACGATCTCGAGGTACGGCCGGATCGTCGCCGGGTAGTGCTGGGTCAGGCCCGAGACCGCGCCGTCAACCTCGCCCAGGTGCAGCATCATGGCGGCGTAGTAGTTCGGGTTCTGCACCAGCTTCGGGGCATCGGCCTTGCTCACGCCCCGCCGGTGGCGCAGCTTGTAGAGCTCTTCGGCGTAGCGCGCGCGGTCGGGCGAGGTCTCGATATCAATGATCTCGACGCCGGGCAGGTGCATGTGCAGCTTCTTCATCCGCTTTTCGATGCGCGCGCGGCTGCCGAGCAGCACGGGCTTGGCGAGCTTCTCCTCGATGACGTTCTCGGCGGCGTAGAGCACCTTGTCGTACTCGCCCTCCGGGTAGACGATGCGCTTCGGGTGCTGGCGGGCGCGGCGCGCGACCGAGCGCATGATCTCGCGCGAGGGGCCGAGGCGCGACTCGAGCTGCTCGCGGTACTCTTCGAGATCAATCTGCAGGCGGGCGACGCCGGTGTCCATCGCGGCCTTGGCCACCGCGGGCGCCACGCACAGAAGCACGCGCGGGTCGAACGGCTTCGGGATGATGTAGTCGGGGCCGAACTCGAACTGCTGGTCGCCGTAGGCGGCACCGAGCCAGTCGGAGACGTTTTCCTTGGCGAGGCCGGCGAGCGCGTGGGAGGCGGCGATCTTCATCTTTTCGTTGATCTTGGTGGCGCGCACGTCGAGCGCCCCGCGGAAGATAAACGGGAAGCCGAGCACGTTGTTGACCTGGTTGGGGAAGTCGGAGCGGCCGGTGGCCATGATGATGTCGTCGCGCGCGGCCTTGGCGTCCTCGTAGGTGATCTCCGGGTCGGGGTTGGCCATGGCGAACACGATCGGGTCGGCGGCCATCGAGCGCACCATGTCCTGGGAGACGCAGCCGGCGACTGAGACGCCGACGAACACGTCGGCGCCAACCATCGCCTCGGCGAGCGTGCGCGCCTTGGTCTCGGCGGCGAAGTACTCTTTGTACTTGTTCATCCGCTCGGTGCGGCCCACGTAGATGACGCCCTTGCTGTCGCACAGGGTCATGTGCTCGCGCTTGATGCCGAGCGTCTCGTAGAGCTTGGCGCACGCGATGCCGGCCGCGCCGGCGCCGTTGAAGACGACCCTGACGTCGCCGATCTTTTTGCCGACAACCTCGAGGCCGTTGAGCAGCGCGGCGCCGCTGATAATGGCGGTGCCGTGCTGGTCATCGTGGAAGACGGGGATGTTGAGCCGCTCGATCAGGGTCTCCTCGATATGGAAGCACTCGGGCGCTTTGATGTCCTCGAGGTTGATGCCGCCGAAGGTCGGCTCGAGCAGCTCGACGACGTGGATCACCTCGTCGGGATCCAGGGTATTGAGCTCGATGTCGAACACGTCAATGTCGGCGAAGCGCTTGAAGAGCACGCCCTTGCCCTCCATGACCGGCTTTGAGGCGAGCGCGCCGATGTTGCCGAGCCCGAGCACCGCGGTGCCGTTGGTGACAACGGCGACCAGGTTCGCCTTCGTCGTGTAGTTGTACACCTCGTCGGGGTTCGCCTCGATCACGCGACACGGCTCGGCCACGCCGGGCGTGTAGGCGAGCGACAGGTCGCGCTGCGTGAGGCACGGCTTGGAGGCGATGACCTCCAGCTTCCCCTTGCGGTCGCGACTGTGGTACTCGAGCGCGTCTTCCTTGCGGATCATCTGATGTCACCTCTTGAGTGTGATGGCGCACTGCGGTGCAGTGCAGCGGTGGTGTTCTGGATGGAGTGCATTGCGCGGCGCGGCGCACCGGCCTGTTGTTGAATGCAGCGCATCGGCGATAGATGAACAGACGATGTAAGCTGTTGCAGGCATTGACGGCGCGCGACCGGATGTGCGCCTTTCCAGCGGGTTGTAAGTAAAACCACTCTATACCACGCGGCAGACGCGGCGGCTACCTCTTTCAGGGCTTTGTGAAGACCTCGCTCCGGAGGACGCTCTTGCCGGTGAGCGAATAGATCGTCACCTCGAGATCGCGGCCGCGCACCTCGAGGCAGGCGAGCGACGCGTCGTGGCCCTTCTTGTCACGCGCCCTGAGGTGGCCAGGGTTGACGATCACGACACCGCCGCGCTCGCTCACCAACGGGATGTGAGTGTGGCCGTGCAGAACGAGGTCCACCTCGCGGTTCCTGATAAGCGCCTCGGGATCGGGGTCGCCGGGGAGGTCGTTCTTGTGCGGCTCCAGGGTGTGGGTGATGAGCACCCGCCACGGGCCGAACTCGGTCCTGATCCGGTTCGTGATGGTTGGGTCCCGGTAGCGCTCGCTGAAGACGCCCGGGATGGCGATCACCTCCGGGTCGCCATCGCTGAGCACGTCGGCGTCATCCTCGTCGTCGCCGAGGTGGACGATGAGGTCCGCTTTGAGGTCGCCCGCGAGGAAGGCGCCCGCCTCGCGCACGTTATCGAGCTCGCCGTGAGAATCGCTGATGACCCCGATCTTCATTCCTTGTGCCTCCCGGACTGGCGCGGCCTTTTCGTCGGCGCGAGCACATGGCGTCTATCTAATGATAACGCGCGCGCGCTCGCTTGTGGCGCGGCGCAAGGCGCTTCGTTCATGGGAGCGCGCGCAGGACCTTGCACGGGTTGCCTGCGGCGATGACGTTGGCGGGGATGTCCTTGATGACGATGCTGCCGGCGCCGATGACGCTGTTGTCGCCGATCGTGACGCCCGGGCAGACAATGACCCCGCCGCCAAGCCAGACGCGGTTACCGATCGTCACGGGCGACCCGAGTTCCGGCCCGGCCGCGCGCAGTTCGGCGTTGATCGGGTGATGCGCGGCGTAGATCTGGACGTACGGCCCGCACAGCACGCCCTCGCCTATGCGGACCTCGTTGACATCGAGGATCACGCACCCGAAGTTCATGTAGAGCCTGTCGCCGGCGATGATATGAGTGCCGTAATCACAGTAGAACGGAGGGTCAATCTCGACCTGTGGCCCCACCTGGCCGAAGAGCTCGCTGAGAATGTGCAGCCGCTTTTCGTCCTCTTCTTCGGTGGTCGCGTTGTACATCCGCGTCAGCCGCCTCGCCCGTCTGCGCATGGCGACCAGTTCCCGATCGGCGGCGAGGTAGAGCTCACCGGCCAGCATTTTCTCACGTTCCGTTTTTTCCGCCATTCATCCCTCCTCCCCGGCGTCTTTGCGTGTGACGGATTCCTTCGGCCGGGGCGCGAGGCGCCTGCGCGCGGCGCGAAGTGGCTCGACTATGTCGGAGCGGCCCCCGGCCGCGCCTCCCGCCCGGCGTGGAACGAGTTGACCGTCCGTCCGAGCTCTTCGAGTGTTCCCACGCCAGCTACGATACGGCTTCTCCGCCCCACGGCAAAGTACGAACAACGTGTGGGTGCGGCGGGGCATGTTGCGGTGGTAGACCGGCGCGGCTATACTGGGGAGTCCTGGCGTGCTGGTTTTTACCGTTCCACCTGTCGGTTTGGGGGGCGCATGGCGGCTGAGGAGCTCAGGCTTCGCGAGAAGATCGCCTACGGCTATGCCGATTTCGGCTACGGCATCGCGTTCTCGGTCGTCGGCCTGTATCTGTTCACGTACCTCGCGACGAAGACGGCGGTGGGCGTGGCGCTGGGGGCGACCGTGATCCTCGCGGGCAAGGTGTGGGACGCGGTGACCGATCCGCTCGTCGGGTCGCTGAGCGACCGGACGGAGACCCGCTGGGGACGACGACGGCCGTGGCTCTTGCTCGGCGCGGTGCCGTTCGGTGTGACGTTTGTGGCGATCTGGCTGCTGCCGGCTGAGTTCGGCAAGTGGGACGGGTTCGCCTACGTGGCGATCGTCTACCTGCTGCACGCGACCGCCTACACATGCGTGGCGGTGCCGCACGCGTCGCTCACGCCGGAGCTCACGCGCGACTACGACGCGCGGACCGGGCTCACCTCGTATCGGATGGCGTTCTCGCTCATCGGGGTACTGGTCGGTTCCACGCTGCCGGTACTGATCGCGGGCGGCGCGCACGAGCAGTGGACGCAGGCGGGGTTTGTTCGCGTCGGCGCGATCTGCGGAGCGATCATGATCACCGGTCCGCTGGTGGTCTTTTTCGGGTGTCGCGAGCGGCACCCCGAGCGGATCGTGCGGCGCGTCTCGATCACCGAGGGGTTCCGGCTCGTGCTGCACAACCGGCCGTTTTTTCTCGCGCTCTCGATGTATCTCGCCGCCTGGGTCGCGCTTTCGATGATGACCGGTATGTTCTTTTTCTTCTTCGGCTACTGGCTCCACTTCGGCGACCAGCTCAAGTACGTCCTGCCGGCGACGTTTATCACCGCGATCCTCATGCTGCCGGTCTGGGTGGAGGTGAGCGCGCGCTACG
>CBDUSE010000055.1:0-16330 GCA_965369835.1 uncultured bacterium | reverse complement strand
CGGCGGGCAGGATGCCCGCCGGACAGCCGGCAAGATGCCGGCGCTACGACGCTGGTGCGTCACGTAATCCGCCGTGTGAAACCAGTTCGTTGATGACCGTCAGCCGGTGGTAGAAGCTATCCATCGAACCTGGTGCGTGCTTCGTCCGCCCGCGTGGCGACGGCCCGCCACAGCTAGTGCCGACGGAGGAACTCCACGAGGTAGCCCGCCGCGAACAGGAGGCGGAACTCGGCGAGAAACAGCAGCGCTTCAATGGGCACCCGCCTGTGACGGGGGACGTCGAGTCTCGCTGACGCCGGCGGGCCTCCGAGCCGCGCGAGGTTGCGCCTCAGAAGCCCGTACATGCTGAAGTGCTTCACCTCGAGCTGGCACGCCCGCCGGCCCGCAGAGTACCCCCGTCGCCGGAAGTACCGCCTCGTGAGCTTCGCTGCCGGCGCCGGATGGGTCACCCGCGCGCGCGGCTCGTAGACCAACCGCCCGCCGGCCTGCTCGAGGCGGTAGCATAGGTCGGTTTCCTCCGCGCCGACGACGCCCCCCGCTCTGAACCCGAGCGCCGGGTCGAACAGCCCGATCCGGTCGAACACCGAGCGCCGGAACGCCAGGTTCGCCGCACCCGGGTAGTACCACGGGAACACGAACGGGCGCCGCTGCTCGCCGAGGTCAATGCGCCCCAGGAACGCGTCGAGCGACGGATGAAGCCACCTCGGACGCGGCGCCTCCCACGTAAGCGTGATCCGCCCGCCCACGCAGTCCGCGCGGGTCGAGTCGAACGCCTCGATATGCGCCGCGAGCCAATGCGGCTCGGGCAGCGCGTCGTCGTCGAGAAAAACCACGATCTCGTGGCGCGCCTCGGCCACCCCACGGTTGCGCGCGTGCGTCACGCCGATCCGTTCCTCGACGCACCAGCGCATCGGGTAGCGCGCATACCGGCGGAATCCCTTGATGACCGTCGGCGTTTCGTCGGTCGAGCCGTTGTCCACCACGACGATCTCGACCTGCTCCGGCGCCACCGTCTGCGCCTCGAGCGCCCTGAGGCAGCGCTTGAGGGCCTCACTCCGGTTCAGCGTGCAGACGACGACCGATGCTCGCACGATCCTTCTCCCTTGCTCACTCCGGCGAGTGGCCCCAGCGCAGCCGCCACATCGCCCGCCGCGCCAGCTCGAGCACCGGCCGCGGCACCAGCGTCAGCGCGAGCCAGGCCGCTACCCGCACATCCCACGGCACCGTCATGAGCGACCGCCAAAACTCGCGCCGCGCGCCGGCCATGTCGCGCAGCGTCACGCGGAGCAGCCCGCGCCGGTAGTGGTAAAACCCCAGGCTCGCCCTACTTGATGCAAACGGCCGGATTGCGTTCGGATCCGCCGCCACGCGCTCGTAGTCGTCGAAGCCGCGCCGTCGTCGCTGCCGGGCGAACGCCCGGGCGTAGCGAGCGTACTGCGCTTGCTCGTAGAACCGCTGCACGGTGACGCCGCGTGGATTCAGCCGCTGTCTCGCCAGCACTTCGGGCAGGATGGCGATCTCACCGTGCTCGCACAGGCGCAAGAACAGGTCGTAGTCCTGCGCGTAGCGGAAGAACTCCCGGTACTTGATCCGTCGGTACAGATCACCGCGAACCATCACGCTCGTGTGCACCAGCACGCAGCGCCTCAGCATCTGCTGCGCGAGCCGTCGGTTCGACGGGTGAAGCCGGTGCCCGCCAAGCTCGCGACCATCGGGGTCTATCCGCGACCACCAACTACCGACCATCACCACCTCCGGGTGCGCGCGGAGGTACGCCACCTGCTTGGCGAACCGCTCGGGCATCGTCACGTCGTCCGCATCCATCTTCGCGATGAACTCGCCGCGCGCGTGCGAAAGTGCTCGGTTGATCGTTGCCGGGATGCCGAAGTTGCGCTCGTTATGGAACACCCGGACGCGCGCATCGCGTCGCGCGTACGCCTCGGCGATCTCGCCGGTGGCGTCGGTCGAGCCGTCGTTGACTACGATCACCTCGAAGTCCTCGAGCGTCTGGGCCAACACGCTGTCGAGACACTCCGCGAAGTACGCCTCTGCGTTGTAGGCGTTGATGATCACGCTGACCAGCGGTGCCCGTTCCACCTCGCCCCGTCCTCTCGAAGGATCGCGTCGCGCCTCGTCGTCGGCCGCGCGCCGTTTGCCGACACTCTAGTCGCGCGCCCCGGGCCTGTCAACGCGCGCCGAGCCGTCGAGGGGCTTCTCGCACGGACCTGCTTGAGAAAAAAGAGCGGACAGCCCCTGCGAAAAGCCGATATAGTCCCTGCGTTGCTCGTCCTGCAGAGGTGTTGCCACGTGCAGAACATCCTCATCATCATGCCGGCATACAACGAGGCCGAGACGGTCGCTGCCGTCGTCGCTGAGGTGCGCGCCGCGATGCCCGAAGCGACAGCGCTTGTTGTCAACGACGGCTCGACCGACAAGACCGGCATGTGCGCGGCCGAGGCCGGGGCCGTGGTGCTCGACTTACCGATCAACCTCGGCATCGGCGGCGCGGTGCAGGCCGGCTATCGCTACGCGGCCGGGCACGGCTACGGCATCGTGGTCCGGCTCGATGCTGACGGCCAACATCCCGCCACCGAAATCCCCAAGCTCCTCGATCGCCTCGCCCAGGGCGATGTTGACATCGTCATCGGCTCGCGCTTCCTCGAGAGCACACAGAACTCGTTCCGCTCGACGAAGCTGCGCCGCCTCGGCATCGGTTTCTACGCCCGCCTGATCGGCGCCATCACCCGGCGGCGCGTGACCGACCCCACCTCCGGCTTCCGCGCCGCCAACCGCAGGGCGATCCTGCGCTTCGCCGACCGCTACCCGGAGGACTACCCCGAGCCCGAGTCGCTCGTGTACGCGCACCGCCTCGGCCTGCGCGTCGTCGAGGTGCCCGTCACGATGGCCGAGCGCCGCGCCAGCGCCTCGACGATCAGCGTGCCGGCCGGCGCCTACTACGCGGTCAAGGTCACCATCGCGATACTCATTGACCTGCTTCGGAGCCAGAAAAGGAGACGGTCATGACCTTTCAGGTTGTCGCCATCATCGTCAGCGCGCTGTTCACGGTCGCGGTCGTAGACTTCATCCGACGCAATCGGCTCAAGGAGCGCTACGCGCTGCTGTGGCTCGCCGCCGGTGTGGCGATGATTGTGCTCTCGGCCTGGGGTGACCTGCTCGTTGTGGTCACCCGCGTGCTCGGGTTCGAGGTGCCCTCGAACGGCTTATTTACCGTCGTGCTGTTCTTCCTCATCCTGATCGTGTTCCATTTCTCCATCGCCGTCTCGACTGAGTCCGAGCGCACCAAGCGGCTCGCCCAGGAGATCGCGCTGCTCAAGGAGCGCCTCCGACGCCTCGGTCCCGACGCCCCGCCGGACGAGCACGCTCGCTGAGCCCGTAGACAACCACAGAGGTCGCGGAGAAGCACTCCCTCTGCGATCTCCGCGACCTCTGCGGTTCATCCGGGGGCTCTCCTCGTCCGAAGGAAAGCGCTCTTCCCCGCACCTCGTCCCGCATGATATGGTTGGTCACGCCGCGCAGGCTGGAGGAGTCTCCCTCATGAAATGGACCTTTCGCATCGCTCTCGCCGTCATGCTCATCGCGGGGATGTGCGGCTCGACCACAGCGCAGCGTGCCGAGCCCACGCGCATCGGCTTCATCAGCTACGCGCCGAGCGTGGACAAGCTGCTCCCCGAAGAGCAGGCCGCTTTCGAGTTCTGCAGCAAGCAGCTCAAGCTGCCGGCCACGCTCATCACCCTCGAGCAGATCGCCCGGGGCAAGGGAAAACTCTCGGAATACAACCTGATCTGGTGGCACTACGCGCGCGGCACGACGCTCCCGCGGGCCGCGCTCGCCAAGCCGACGATCGAGGCGTTCGACCGCTACCTGCGCCGTGGCGGCAACCTGCTCTTGAGCCTCCAGGCGTGCCAGTACGTCGCCCCGCTCGGTATTGACGTTGCGCCCGATGAGGTGGCGTGGAAGGCCCGGGCCGAGATGCCGCAGGTGGCGCTTCGCTCGATGAGGGGCCACGCGATTTTCGGTATGCTGCCCGAGCGCTTCGTGCTCTGCGGCGGCGGCACGCTCGAGCCCGCCACCTACGCCCGCTGGGTCAAGACGCAGCCAAAGCACGGGCAGCTACTCGCCCGCAGCATCATTGGCGGTCAGGACCAACCGACCTCCCGCTGCATTTACGAATGGTTCTCCGGCAAGGGCCGAGTGCTCGCCATCGGCGAGTACGGGTTCCGTTTCACCGGCCCTAACGGTAAGGAGGGCCTCGTCAACTTGCAGTTTTCCGCCAACGTCGTCCGCTACCTCGTCTCGCCCGTGACCCTTCGCATGATGCTGCGCCCCAAGGGCAAGACGATCGCCGCCGCCCCCGTCGGCTACCTAAGCAAGATCGCCTCGGCCAACACCCTCTTTGTTGAGCGCGGCACGCCTGTCGAGGTCGAGTTCAGTTGTATTCCCCACCAAGAGGTTCGGACGCAGCTCCAAATTGACTTCGGCCAATACGACGAGGAGAGGTCTAAATGGCACAGGAAGGACACGGTCATTCTCAGGGAGATTGACCTCAAGCCGGGCCGCGAAGTCCGCGAGAAAGGACGGTTCAACACCGGCGTCAAACCCGGCCTCTATCTTGTCGTCTGCTGGCTCGGCACCGAGGTGCCACCGAGCCACATCCAGCGCGTCTACGTCGTGCGCCGCAGCGAGCCGGGCGCGACCCTCTCGGATAAAGCGCTTGTTTACACCATCGAGACCGACCAGTGGCTCGTCGAGCTCGAGAAGGTCACCGGCGCCATCAAGGGCCTGACCCACAAGAAGTATCCGAACCTGAACTTCGCCGCCAACGAGTTCAACTCCCCGCTCGCCGGATCGAAGAATCCCGTGCTGCTCGGCGACTTCTTTGTTACATCGCGCACGCCCCGCTCGCAGTGGCTCGAAGAGGGGAGCATCCACTCGACCGATGTGCGCACGGTGGCCATCGAGGGTGACAAGCTCCTCATCAAGTTCCTCGAGCCGTCGGGCAAGCTTGGCGGCTTCAACAACGTGCGCTGCGTCTCGAGCTTCTCGCTCAATAGGCGCCTCAATTGCCTCGAGTGGCTGCTCACCATCAAGAACGCCGGCCGCGGCCCTGTCGAGGTCGGCGACGTGTACGTCCCGCTCGGCTTCAACACCTCGTATGCGCATCTGCTGACGTCGCTCAACGACATCTTCGACAAGCGCCTCATCATGCGGCCCGACATCTGTGGCGCCTCATCGCACATCGTGCTCCAGCCCCGCTCCGGCGATCCGCCATTCCTCGTGCTGGTGCCCGCGCCCGGCACGCCGATCGAGTGCCTCGCCCACGACCAGAAGGCGAACAAGTCGGCCGGACGCGACTGGGAAGGGCTCCCGTACCTCTACATCTATAGCAAGGCATCGAAGGAGATCGAGAACTGGGGCGGCTGGTTCAACGGCCATCGCTCGTTCACGCTCGACTCGGGCGAGTCGCGCACGCTGGCGCTGCGCCTGTTCTGGGCGTGGAGCTACGGCGACATAGATACGATCCTCTCCAGCCAGGGCCGGCTGGTGACACACCTGTCGCCCGGCTACGTCGTGCCGGCCAACATGCCCGCCACGCTCCGGCTGCGCTGTTCGCTCGGCGTCGGCAAAGTCGCGGCCGATAAGGGCACCACAATCGAGAAGCTCGGCGAGAAGGGTCACACCTACCGGCTCACCTTCTCCCGCCCCGGACGCCACAAGATCAAGGTGACCCACGGCCGCGGCGAGGCGACCTACCTGCACCTGTACTCGCTCCCGCCGCTGCCCGAGATCGCCGCCGCCCGCGCCACGTTCATCCTCGAGCACCAGCAGTTCAAGTCGTCCGACGACCGGCGCCGGCTCGCCTTCGGTATGTGGGACGTCGAGGACCAGATGCTTTTGCAGACGAGCGAGAACAAAGAGCTGGCCGGCGGCTCAACGGTCGTCGGCATTGGCCCACCGCTCTTTCTGGCCGCCAAGAACACGGTGTTCCCCGACGCGGACGAGGTCAAGGCGCTCGAGCGATACATCGGGCAGCAGCTCTTCGGCCGCATCCAGGACAAGAACAGCTACGGGGTGCACGCCTTCGTTGACAAGGACGGCGACGGCCCGACCTCCCGCTCGTACGTCTACCCGCACGTATTCAACCTCTACTTCTCCATGTACCGCATCGGGAAATACTACGGGCTCACGCAGACTCCCGCGGTCAACTACCTCAAGCTCGCCCATCGCACGGCGATGGCCTACTTGGGCCACCAGATGGATGGGCAGACTAATCTCGCCTTCGGAAATCCGGGCGAGGGGACTATGGTCCTCATCGTGGCCGCGCTCCGACGGGAAGGCCTCAGCCCAGAGGCGGCACAGCTCCGGGAAGCGATCTCGCGCAAGCTCGAAGTCCTCGCCAAGCGCCGGCTCCTCGCCTACGGAGTGCTGGCGTCCGGCCGCCTCTGGCCTGCCGACACTGCGGGCATCAGCGGCACCTACTGGCTCAGCCGGTTCAGCAACTGGAAGGACGGGCTGACGCGCTCGCTCAAGCTCCTCGCCGCCACCCGTGGCAACGGGCGCCACTGGATGTGGTACGGAGGCGACATCGCCTGGGCCGCCGAGATCGCCAAATACCCCACGCTCGAGGCCACTACACTCAACCACCCGAGCGCCTACAACGCCGCCGCCTTGCTTGACGCCGCTGTGCTCTGGCGCAACTCGCGCTACGTCGAGCTCGGCTACGCCGGCGTGCTCGGCCCGTGGGCGCGCGTCAAGCGCACCGGCGAGGCCCAGGGCTTCTACTGCTGGGAGCCGAAGCTCGCTCGCTTCGACCCCTACTCGGGCGATGTTGATGCCGCGCTCGCCCCGACTTTCCTTCACCTCGGCGCCTACGTGGCGATAGACCGCTCGTTCGGCCTCGTCGGCTACGGCTGCCACGTCGCCTCGAACGAGACCGCCTACACGATCGTCCCCGCCGACGGCATGGGCAAACGGGTCGTGAGCGTGCCGCACCGGCTCGTCTTCGAGGTCGGCGCCGACCTCATCAAGAAGGTGACGGTGACCAAGAAAGCCGACCGGATGGACGTGGAGATCGCGCGCGGCTGGCCCGACGACCACGACGGCCGCTTCGCCCTCACGGGAGTTGCCGCAGGAAGCTGGGCCCTCAGCCTCGACGGCGGCCAGGCCCGGCCGATCACCAGCGAGCAGTTCGCCGCCGGCATCACGATCCCCTTCAAGGACGGACGCACCGGCGCCAGGCTCACCATCACCAAGCAGGCCGGTGCCTCGCAGTAGCGGGAAGCAGAGGAGACCTCACGCAAAGGCGCAGAGGACGCAAAGAGGAAGACCTTCGCGTTTCCGCCTCCTTCATCTTCTCTGCGCCTCTGCGTGAGGTCCTTTCCCTGCTCTTCTTCGCGCCTCTGCGTGAGACGAGTTCCTTGTTATTCCCTGGAGGCTCGCTACTCGTCCTCGTCGAGCTCGCCGAGGACGCGGCGGAGCGCCTTCTGGATGTCGTCGTAGTCGAACCCGCGGCGTGAAAGAAAGCCCGCGAGTTTGCGGCGGCGCGCGGGCGGCTCGTCGTTGCGGTAGCGCCTCACGCGTTTGGCGGCGACGCGGTACGCCATCTCCTCGGCCGCCTCGACCGGATAGGTGCGCTCGAGCGCCTCGCGGATCACCTCCGGATGCACCCCCTTGAGGCGCAGCCGCGCGGTGATGAACCGCGGCCCGGCCGGGCGCGAGGTAAGGGTCTCCGTGATGTAGTGCTCGCAGAACGAGCGGTCGTCGAGGTAGCCGATCCGCTTGATCCGCCCGATCGCCGCCTCGGCTGAATCGGCAGAATAGCCTTTCTCGGCGAGTCGCGTGCGAAGCTCGTGCACCGTGCGGTCGCGATACGCGATCAGCTTGAGCGCCGCCTCGTAGGCGGCGTCCTCGCTCGCCGTGCCTTCCTGGACCTCGTCGAGGCTCACCGTTCCTGCCGCTTCCGATCCGGTCACCGGGGCGAGGCCGCCGTGATCTCCTTGATCGTCTTGCCGCTCAGGGTGATGTTTAGGATCATCATCTTCGCCTTGTCGTCCACCACCCGGGAGATCTCGAACGCGGCCGACTTGCCGATCTGCAGGTGCGCCACAACGCTCACGAGCTGCGCGGCGTTCACCACGCGCTTGCCGTTGACCTTCAAGATGACGTCCTTATCCTGCATCCCGGCAGCGGCCGCTGCGCCCCCCTCGATCACCTGCTTGACGTATACACCGCGTTTGCCCTTGAGGTGCAGCACGTCGGCGTAAAACTCGTTCAGCGTCTCGAGCTTGGCGTCAATCGTGCCGTAGCGCATCGGCCGCCTGACGCCATAGCCTTTGGCCAGGATCGGGATCTTGCGCCTGACCGTGTTGATCGGCACCGCGAAGTTGATCCCGACACTGCCGCCGCTCGAGCCGGGCGGGACGTAGCCCAATGTGTTGACGCCCACCACCTCGCCCCGGATGTTCAAGAGCGGCCCGCCGGAGTTGCCCCGGTTGATCGCCGCGTCCGTCTGGATCAGGCCGCCGTAGGTGCGCAGCCCCTTGCTGGTGATCATCAGCGTGTCCACGAAGGTCCGGTTCACGCCCGAGACGATGCCAACGGTCATCACCGGCTCGCAGTCATCGAAGAAATACCCGGCCGGATTGCCGATGGCGATCGCCCACATCCCCGCTTGCACCGCGTCCGAATCGCCCAGGCGGACCGTGGGGAACTCCTTGCCCTTCTCCTCGGCGGGAACGATGATTCTGACGAGCGCGATGTCCAGGAGCTGGTCCTTGCCGACGACCTTGCCCTCGTACTTCGTCCCGTCGCTGAGCAAGATCGAAAACTTGTCTCCCTCGCGCACCACGTGCTCGTTCGTGATGAGGTAGCCGCGCTTGTCAACGATGAAGCCCGAGCCCATGCCCTGCGGCGTCCGTTCCATGCCCTGCTTGATCTTCTCGGCGAGCGACAACTCGCGCGTCTCCGCGAACACGGTGACGACCGCCGGCTCGGCTCGCTGAAAAATGTCCCTGAACGCGCGCTGCAGGTTGATCGCCTGCGCGTAGGGACCGGCGGCGTCCTGGGCCGCAGCGAGACCGACACACGCCAGCACAGCCACCACCAGCGCCGGTACTGACACCGCGCGAGCGTCCCGTCGCGCCCTCAATGCCTTCTTCATCACCCAAAGCCCCTACGGGATCTGCAGTTTCTCTTTAATCTTGGCGGTCAGCTCGGCGGCAAGCTCGGCGTTGTTCTTGATCTCGGCCTTGACCATCTCGCGCCCCTGGCCGAGCCGCTCGTCGCCGTAGTTGAACCATGCGCCCCGCTTCTCGATGATGCCGTTCTGCACCGCCAGGTCGAGAATGTTGCCCGCGGACGAAATCCCCTCGTCGAACATGATGTCGAACTCGGCGAGCCGGAACGGCGGCGCCACCTTGTTCTTGACGACCCGCGCCTTGACCCGGTTGCCCGTGATCTCGCCCGTGCTCGTCTTGATTGATTCGGTGCGCCGCAGGTCAATCCGCACCGCCGAATAGAACTTGAGCGCCCGACCGCCCGGCGTCGTCTCCGGGTTGCCGAACATCACGCCGATCTTCATTCGGATCTGATTGATGAAGATGACACACGTCCTCGACTTCGAGACCGCCGCCGTCAGCTTGCGCAGCGCCTGCGACATCAGCCGCGCCTGCAAGCCGATGTGCGTGTCGCCGATCTCACCCTCGATCTCGGCCCGCGGCACCAGCGCCGCCACCGAGTCCACCACGATTACGTCAATCGCATTCGAGCGCACCAGCATCTCGCCGATGTTCAGCGCGTCCTCGCCGCAGTCCGGCTGCGAGATGAGCATCTCGTCCAGGTCCACGCCGATCTTCTTCGCGTACGAGGGGTCCACCGCGTGCTCCGCGTCAATGTAGGCGCCCAGGCCCCCGAGCCGCTGCGCGCTCGCCATGATGCTCAGCGCGAGCGTGGATTTACCCGACGCCTCCGGGCCGAAAATTTCGATGACCCGCCCCCGCGGCACGCCGCCGATGCCGAGCGCCACGTCGAGCGCCAGCGCGCCTGTCGGGATTACCGCCACTTTCTGCCGGGCGGCCTCGTCGCCGAGGCGCATGATCGCTCCCTCGCCGTACTGCTTCTCGATCTGCTCGACCGCCAGCCCAACGGCCTTCACCTTTACCGGATCGAGCTCGACCTTCTTGCCTTCGGCCGCGACCGCCTTGGCCGCAGTCGCTCCCTGCTGACCCTTCTGCGCCATGTCGCCTCCTCCTTTTACTGCTCGTCGGGACACACCTGCCTCCTCTCTCACAGGTTCAGCAACATAATGATACCACGCATCCGTGCAAATGGAAACCAATAGCAGGAAAACATGGCGAAAACAAGCGAAAATCGTTGTCGTGACCATGAAAGGGATCGAGTGAACCGCAGAGAGCGCGGAGAACTCGCCCCTCACCCGCCGGACGCGAAGCGGGCCGTGTGCAGCGGCGCGTACGTCGGCCCCTGAGGCGACAGGATGCTGTGGATCAAGTGCACCTGGCGCGCGCTCATCCGGCCCGCATCGAACGCGGCGTTCGACTCTATCAGCTCGCGCAGCCGCTCCCACCCCGAGAGGGAACGAAACCGCCCGAGCGTCACGTGCGCCGAAAAGGCGCGGCGCTCCCGCTCGAACCCGGCCACCGCTGCGTGCTCGTCAATGGCCACCGCCAACGAGCGCAGTTGCCCGACCCCCTCGCTGATGCCGACCCACAGCACGCGCGGCCGCCTCTCGTTGGGGAAGACGCCGAGGCCGCCAAACGCCACCCCGAACGGCGCCGTCGCGGGCGCGATCTCATCGAGCGCCGCCTCCATCGCCTCGATCTGCTCGGGCGTCGCCTCGCCGAGAAATTTTAGCGTCAGGTGCGCCCGATCAGGCTTGACCCACCGCACGTCGGCCTCGGCACGCCGCAACACCCGCTGCAGCTCCTCGAATCGCGCCCGGATGAGGGCGTCCAGCTCGATGGCGATAAAGGTGCGCTTCGTATCAGCCACGCCTAAAAGACCTCCGGCAGTCGAGTCCCCTTCGGGCCCGTTCGCAACCTCGGGCGTTGCTGAGCCTACCACGGCCGACCCCGACGGTCAACGCGACTCGGCGGACGAGCCGCACGAGCACGCCTTCGGGCGATACCTCCCAATACGCCAAGACCATCTACACCATCGCAAAAAAACCGGGCGAGTTACCTCGCCCGGCTGCCGGTTCCGCACTGGGTGCGTCTGTGCTGCGTGCCTGTGCCTTGCCTAGGCGGAACCAATGGCCGTGAAGTGCAGAAGGGCCGCGGGGGTCCCCGTAATGCCGGCGCCCCATTGAGCGCCGCACTCAGCCAGCGATTGGAGGACGTGCCCGCGCACGTTGCGGCAGCTCGCGCGCCTGACAGTTCAGCCGAGGCGCACCTCTGGGCAAACATACCCCCATGAAGAGCGGGAAGAGAAAACGCCGATACCCTTCAGCATTTACGGAAGAATGATGGCATATTTCGGGCTCGATTTCAAGGGAAATCTTGCGGTCGGTCTTGTTTGCGCACGCTAGACACGGAGGAAAACCTACCTATCTCCCTCATACAGCGGGAGTAGTATCCACGAAGCGCTTGCCATTCCGACTGGGCATAGACTACTAAAGAAATGGACTGCAGGGTCTGTAGTACAAGAGATGGTACAGATAGGGGCGCTTTGTCGGGATCAGCATGGTACACGCATCTGTATGGTCCAAGACCGAGGCTTCGAACATATCAACTCAACAACCAAAAAACCTTTTTCGGTAGGGGGGAAACTATGAGAAAAGCCCTGTTCCTCTTCATTGCTCTCTCCGTCTGCGCGATCCCGCTGCTGGCACGCGCAGACTGGGATCCGAGCTATCCCTGGACCAAGTGGGTCCAGATGCCCAACCCCTACGACTGGGATGTCAAGGTCACAACGCTGAAGCTCCTGGCCGACGACTTCGAGTGCACAAGCCCCGACGCGATTACCAACATCCACTTCTGGGGCTCGTGGAAGCACGATGATGTCGGCGAAATCACCCGCATCCACCTGAGCATCCATGCTGATATCCCAGATCCGGATGGCCCCGAGGGGCCGTTGCACAGCATTCCGGGTGACGAGCTGTGAGCCATTGACATTGACCCACTGACGTACCCCGTCGTGATCCGGGAGTGGGGCGATGGCGACCAGGGCTGGTTTGACCCGAACGAACCGGAGTACTACATCGAGCACGACCATAAGGTCATCTGGCAGGTCAACGTCTTCCTTGACGAGGCAGACTGGTTCTCGCAGGAAGGCACGCCGGAATTCCCAGTGGTTTACTGGCTCGACATCCAGGTTGCCGTGAAGGATCCGGAAAACACCGACTTCGGCTGGAAAACCTCGATGGACCACTGGAACGACGACGCCGTCTGGGCCGACTGGATTCCAGGCGAGCCGAAGCCTGACGACTGGGACTGGGAAGAGCTCATCATCGAGGAGATGCCGTGGGACATGGCGTTCGTGATCACCACGATCCCCGAGCCGGGGATCTTCGCAATCGTGGGCCTCGGCCTCCTCACGCTCTGGCGGCGGAAGAAGTAGCGGAGCACCAACGAAGAGAGCCACAAGCGTCCCACAACGTGGGACAAGAGGCTTAAAGCTCCTCTGCGACTGATCGCTCGCGGAGGGACTTGCCTTTTTTTTCTCACGGCGCCGCCAACCGTACACGCCGAGCGCATGACAGCTCGTTTCTAACGATTCATCCCTCCACCAAGGCCATCCTTTCCCCATTATGCCGGGACACGACCGAAGCGGTCGGGCCGGACGACCGTAAGTGAGGCGCCCAGGCCCAGAAAGTGGAAGCCAGGCAAGGTTCTCCTTGACACCGACGAGGAAATAGGCTATCATATAGTTTCTTTATTTGGGGTATCGGCATGTGGTGTTCCCGTTCTGGATGTCTGCTGGGACATTGTGTCTCTCGCCCACAGAGGGCCCCCGTCCATCCTCAATGTGGGCGAGACTTTTGTTCGCAGCGCAGACACCAACACCACGCCATCAACAGGCATCAGGAGGAGGAGGTATCATGAACAGGCTCATTCTTACGCTCACGGTGCTCGTCATCTGCGCTGCCCCGCTAGCAGGGCTCGCGGACTGGGATCCGGAGTATCCCTACACCAAGTGGGTCCAGATGCCGGACCTGAACGGCTGGGACATCAAGGTGACCGCGCCGAAGGTCCTGGCCGACGATTTCCCGTGCTGGGATCCGGACCCGATCACGGACATCCACTTCTGGGGCTCGTGGCGGCACGACGACGTGGGGCAGATCGTCCAAATCAAGTGGAGTATCCACAAGAACATCCCAGCCGGTGTGGATCCCGACCAACCGTGGAGCCACCCGGGCGACTGGATCTGGGGCGGCGTGGTATCGCCCGGCCAGTTCACCGTCCGGCACTGGGGCGACGGCGACCAAGGCTGGTACGACCCCAATACAGGCGAGGTCTACGAGCACGATCACTCCGGCATCTGGCAGGTCAACATGTTTCTCGATGAGGCGGACTGGTTCTGGCAGGAGGGTTCTCCGGACGGCGTGAACCCGACCATCTACTGGCTCGACCTCCAAGTGATCGTCGCAGACCCGGTCAACACCGCCTTCGGATGGAAGACGTCGGACATCCAGTGGGAGGACGACGCCGTCTGGCAGGACGAAGACTGGGGGGGCTTCTGGGAGCCGCTGGAGGACCCGATTCGCCCGGTGTCCCTCGACCTAGCGTTCGTCATCACGACGATCCCTGAGCCGGGGATTCTTGCGATCGCCGGTCTGGGGCTGCTCGCGCTCCTGCGCCGGAAAAAGTAGCAACGGAGAGAGCCAAATACGTCCTGCAACGTGGGACGAAAAACCTGAAGCCCTTCCGCGAGTGAAGGCTTACGGAAGGGCTATCCTCTGTTCGCAGCGTTTGTAGCGCGCGACGCCGGGCGCACGCTACCTCTCCAAAACCCTTCCATCCGCAGACACGATCCCCTCCCTGAATTATGGCGGCGTCGGCCAGGCGTATGGGCCGAAAGACCGTATAGCAGACGCCCAGGCCTGAAGAGCGGCGGCCGGCAAACTTCCCCTTGACACGCAAGGGTAAATAAGGTATTATGTACGCAGTTATCGTGAGGTATAGGGGTGTGGTGTCTCCCTTCCGCGTAGTTGCAGAGGCACTTTTCTTTTCCCTCACAGAGGGGCCGTATCCTTCCTTCGCGCGGGCAAGGGACTGACGATTGCGGCATGGACGCCGCCGCCACGCCATGAACAGACATTCGGAGGGGGTACTATGAACAAAGTTGTCTTCACGCTGATCGTTTTCGTCATGTGCGTGGCGCCGCTGGTAGCCCCGGCGGAGGACCTGCAAGCGCCGTGGTGGCGCGGAGAGTGGTCCACCACATCGCAGTACTGGGAGTTCTCGATAGACGATCCGGGCGATCCACTCGGAGCCGGATTGGCGCCCGATGGGAGCCCTGTAGGAGGCCAGCCTTGGCTTCCCAGCACGATGTTGTGGGTGACGCCGGGACCAGGCATGGGCTGGCTCGAGGAGGACAAGGTCTACGATTACGAGCTTCCCGACGGCAGGACGGGCACCGTCGGCATTGGCGTCTGGGAGCTTTCCGGCGCGATCGAGGTGGTCGTGGACAACCACGACCCGAACCCCGATAACGAGAAGTGGATCTGGGTCCAGATCACATGGCGGCCTCAGATAGAAGGCGCGGTGCTGGAGTTCTGGAACCTGAGCCCCTTGCCGATCTACGACCCGAGGATCGTCGAGGAGATACTCTTCGATCCCACGGACCCGCTCGGCTGGCGCGAGACCACCTACGAGTGGAAGCTCGACTGGAACCCCATGGATGAATGGTTCACCTTCGGCGGGGACATCAACGTGGATGAGCTCGTCGTAGACACGTGGTGCGTCCCCGAGCCGGGGATCTTCGCTATCATGGGTCTCGGCCTGGTCACTCTGCTTGGGCTGCGTCGCAAGAAGTAGCCCGAGAGCGCATTTGACGGAACACACACAAGCCCCCTCTGAAGCAGGCGCTTCGAGGGGGCTTTTTCTCGGTCTCAGCGGCCTTACATGCCGCAGATTCTCACCCCGTCGCGGCGCAACGCGTCGTCCACGGCCGCGTGCCAGTGGCGCGGTGTGGCGCCGGTGGTTTTCCGGTACTTCGCCGTTGAGAGGACCGTGTGGCCGGGCCGTCTTGCCACCCACGGCAAGTCGCTCGACTTCATCGCCACGAGGCGCGCCGGATCTATCCCGGCGCGTTGGAAGATGTAGCGCGCCATCTCGAAGCGCGTGCACGGCCCGGCGTTCGTGAAGTGGAAGGTGCCGGTCGCGCCCGCGTCCACGAGCCGCTCGATCGCCCCGGCGATGTCGTACGAATACGTCGGGCAGCCGACCTGGTCGTCAATCACGCGCACCGGCTCTGTATCGTCGGCGCGCCGCAGCATGGCCCGCACGAAGCTCTTATTAGCCTGGCCGAAGAGCCACCCGATGCGCAGAACGATGTGGCGCAGCGTCGCCCGGGCGACCGCGCGCTCGCCCTCGAGCTTGCTCTCGGCATAGACGCTCAGCGGATTCGTCGGGTCGTCTTCTGAGTACTCGCCCGTCGAGGCGCCGTCGAACACGTAGTCCGTGCTCATCTGGACGATCAGGGCCCCTCTTTCAGCGCAGGCCGTGGCAAGATTCCCTGCGCCCTCGGCGTTGATGCGCATCGCCTCATCGCGGTGCGCCTCGCACCAGTCCACGCCGGTTGCCGCCGCGCAGTTGACCACCACCTCCGGCCGCACCTTCCGGACGACACGCCGGCACGACTCGGGATCCGTAATATCAATCTCCGGCAGGTCGAGCCCCGTGGCCCCGGGCCACTTCTTGAGGAAATCGGCGCCCGCCATGCCGAGGGCGCCGACGATCAGAACGCTACCTGTCTCCATAATGCTTCAGGTAGTAGTCGCGGAATTCACCGGATTTGATCGGCTTCCACCAGGCGCGGTTGTCGGCGTACCAGCGGACGGTGGCGCGGAGGCCGTCATCGAAGGGCGTGGTGGGCTGCCAGCCGAGGGCCGCGAGCTTGGCGGTGTTGAGCGAGTAACGGCGGTCATGGCCGAGCCGGTCGGTGACGTGGCGGATGAGCGATTCGGGCTTGCCGAGCGCGTCGCAGATTCTTTGGGCCACCTCGATGTTCTCGCGCTCGTTACCGCCGCCGATGTTATACGTCTCGCCCGCCGTACCGTGCTCGATGATGAACGCGATCGCCGCGCAGTGCTCGTCCACGTGCAGCCAGTCGCGCACGTTGTGCCCGTCGCCGT
>CBDUSE010000054.1:0-16354 GCA_965369835.1 uncultured bacterium | reverse complement strand
AGCGCCCGCTCGAGGCTCTGCGTGAGAAACGCCTCCCTGGTGCCCAACTGCTTGAAGAACCGCGGCGGTGCTTCTTGCTGGTCCAGGATATAGAAGAGCTTGGCCATCGCGAGGTGGGCGTCGGCCACCTCCTGCTCGCCGAGTGCAAGCCAGTAGTAGTGCAACCGGATATAGCCGCGGATATAGGCCGCGACCTGCTCGTACTGCCCCTGCTCGAGGTCCTTTCTCACCTCGCGGACCACGAATTCCTCGATGGGGCCTTCGTGCTCGCGCCGAGGCTCGAACTCGTAGAGCGCCTTGCGGAACTCCTCGGCCTTCTCCTTCGCGCCGTACTGGTACAATACGGCGATTGCGTTGCGCATCCAGTTCTTGTAGGCGCTCCTAGGCCCGATCGCCTTGGCTTCCGGGAGCAGCTCGAACTTGCGGAGAAAGTCTTTCCTGACCGCGTCCGCAAACCGGATGTCGGGCAACCATGAGAAAACGCCCTCCTTCGGCAAGTAGTGAAGCCGACCGCTTTCGAAGATCTTGACGAGGGAGAAGTAGACCATGCGCTCGCCGTGCTGCCGATTGTCGGTCGGCTTGACGTGCCTGAGTGACTCAGCACCCCAGTATAGCGCGTGCGCCTCGGGCTGGCGGAAGTCGAGCGGCCCGTACTCGTCCACGAGCGCCTTGACCCGCGCCGGCTCAATTCGCCAGTTCTCGCGCAGCGCCCGGGCGCGCAGGAAGGCGTCGAGCGCGTCGAACGCGGGCGTCTCTCTTGCCGCCTCGAAGATCGGCACAACCGCCTCGGGCAGCGCCGAGGGGTCGTTGAGCCAGGCGATGTCGCGCTCAAGCGGCTCGAAGCCGGCGGCACGCGCCTGCTCGACGAGCGAGCGGACCGTTTCATCGGCGAGCAGTTCCCTGTCCGTCCTCGGCGCCGCGGCGAGCCGGGCGTAATCGGGCGTCGGCCCGTCCAGGATCACGTGGAGCGTCTTGGCGAACTCCTGCTTGTAGTAGACATGGCACTCGTCGCTCGTGCCGCCGACCTTGTGGAAGTAGATCCACGCCAGGTGGTGATTGAGCATGTAGCTGCGCGGGTTGAACACCAGGCCGCGATCGCGCAGCACGCTCAGGCCGTTCTGCACCCAGCGCCAGCGGTCCTCGCAGTCGGGGAACGCCACCGAGATGTTGTAGGCCTGGTTCCAGGCCGAATAGGCCCAGACACTCTCGAGGCGCGGCTCGAGCTCGGTGATCCAGTCGAAGAGCTGCACGAGCTCGTAGTAGCGCCCCTCCTCCTGCAGCGCGGTGGCCCGCACCCACAGTCCCACGACCAGCATCCCCCGGAACGAGCCGAGCATCTGCGTGCCGAGCACGAGCGACGGGGGAAAGTTCTCCACAGCGGGGCGCCACGACCACGTGTCGCGCATCTCGACCAGCGGCTCGTGCAGCGCGCCGCTTGCGAGCACCGCCGCGAGCGCCACCGCCAGGTACGACCACTTGCGCCATTGGGTCGGGTTGACCATGCCCCGGACTCCCAGTATACGTTTCCCGATTTGCTACCCGCCTGGCTCCACGTTCGCCAGCTCGCGCCCGCGGAAGTAGAGGCAGCCCAGCGCCATTACCACGCCGCCGTAGAGCGCGCCGACGACCACGAGCCCGCGCACGACCAGCCGCCACGGCACGAGCCGGCCGGTCGCCAGCTCCCCCGCGCCGTCGTAGCGGCCGAAGTTCGGGATGACGGCCGAGATCGCCTTGAGCACCGTGCGGTAAAAGACCGGCGTCTCAAACATCGGCCTGTCCTCCGTGCCCCCGATGGGCGAGGCGAGCGCCACGAAGTGGTTGACCGACAGCGCGCAGAGAAAGATGAACATCACGAAAAGCGACGCGACGGGAAACGTCAGAAACGCCGCCGCCGCGAGCGCGAGCGCACTGAGGAAGGCGAGCCGTACGAACATCAGCAGCATCGTGCGGACGAAGTTCCCCTCGAACGTGCCGGCGCGGTAGAGTAGTTGCACCCCCTCCTCGGCGGGAAACGCGACATAGACCAAGCGTGGATCCATATTGCCGCACGCGATGTAGACGCGGCCGTCAGGGCCGGCGACCCGGGCCGGGATAGGGATCTCGTGAAAGTCGCCCATCGTCTCTTTGGTCAGCACCTCGATGCGGTCGGGACTGCCGGGCACGGGCGTCGGCGAGATCACCCAGCGCAGATGGACCGTGTTGTCGCTCGGTCGCTGCTCCTTCGGCCCGCTGGCGATCACCTTGTAGCGGAGAAAGATCTGCTCTTCGCGGCTCGCGGGCATCACGCGCTCCATCACCCGGGCACGGACCTCGCCGGGACCAAGGCTGCTGTAGTGGATGCGCAGCCGCGTGCGGAGCGAGCGGCGGAACTGCTCCTCCGTGAGGTGCTCGGGCATCTTGCCCTTTTCGCGACGCGCCCGGATCTCATAGTTGATCATCGTCTCGAAATCGGGATCGGGCGGCATCGGATCAACCATCTCGCGCGCCGTGTAGACCTCGTTGAGGAGCTGGCGACGCTCGTCGTTGCTCCGGGCCGCCGACGGCGGACCGACGACGTAACGCACAAGGGCGTAGATGGCGCCGCCGCTCACGACGAGGAGCACCACATTCAGCAGCATTACGGCGACCCACTTGCCCACGAGGATCTGCCAGCGGGGGATCGGCTTGGTGGCGATCGTCTCGATCCGCTTCTCACGCAGATCGCCCGCCAGCGTCGAGGTCGAGAGGAAGATCGTCAGGACCGACAGCAGAAAGCCGACGGCGCTCAGCGAATAGCTCAGCACGAGCTGCACGCGGTCGGCCAGCTTGCCCGTGCCGCGCAGCAAGAAGGGGCTGAGCACGACGACGCCCACGAGCACGACGAGAATCACCGCCGCGGTGCGCATGCGCACCGCCTCGCGCAGCGTGGTGCGGGCAACCGCCCAGAGCTTACGCACCGGGCGTCACCTCCTCGTCGTCGGCGTCGGAGACCTTCCCATCCTTCTGCACGAGGTTCTCAAGCACGGAACGCTTGACCGGGCGCGCCGGTTGCGGTTGTGGCTCGCGCGCCGGCTGCTCCGCAGGGGCTTCCGGCTCGGCGGCCGGCGCAATGTACCGCTCGAGGACCTCCTTCCTCTTCTCCTCGGCGGGCGCAGGTCCTTCTTCCGACGCCGTTTCGGCTTCGGGCTCCGGCTCGCCCGCCACGAGCTTGTCGAGCAGCGCCTTGCCGCGAATCGGCTCGAGCTCCTCGGTCAGGCGGAAGTCGCGCGCGGCGATGCCCGCCTCTGCGCCGGAGCTTGCGAGCCGGGCGCGCCTCGCCTCGTGCACGATCTTGAGGAACAGCGTCTCGAGCCGCTCGCGCGGCGCCTCGAAGCGTACCTCCGCCTCGGGCGCTTCCCTGCGAATCGTTGTCTCGATGCGCTCGATCGCGGCGTCCTTGAGCAGGCCGGTGGTGGTGATCTGCGTGATGTCGCGGCGCTTGAGGAGCTCGTCCACCCGGCCTGCGGCCTGCAGCGCGCCGCCGTAGAGGATGCCGATGCGGTCGCACACGTCCTCGACGTCGGCGAGCAGGTGGCTGCACAGCAGCACCGTCTTGCCCCGGCGCTTGAGCTCGAGGATGAGGTCTTTGAATTCGCGCGTGCCGATCGGGTCGAGCCCTGCCGTCGGCTCGTCGAGGATCAAGAGCTCCGGGTCGTTCACCATCGCTTGGGCGAGCCCGATGCGCCGCGCCATCCCCTTCGAGTACTCGCTCAGCGCCCGCCGCCGCTCCTTGCGCAGCCCGACGAGATCGAGCAGCGCCTCGGTGCGCCGCGCGCGCTCGGCGGGGCCGAAGTTGAAGAGCCGGCCATAGAAGTCAAGCGTCTCCTCGGCGTTGAGGAAACGGTAGAGGTTCGACTCCTCGGGCATGTAGCCGATCTGGGCCTTGACGCGCACGTCGCGCGGCGAGCGGCCGAGCACGATCGCGTGGCCGCTCGTGGGGAAGAGCAGGCCGAGCAGGATTTTGATCGTCGTCGTTTTGCCCGAGCCGTTCGGCCCGAGCAGACCGAACACCTCGCCGCGCTCGACGCTGAAGCTCAGGTTCGAGACCGCGCGCGCCTTGACGCGGTGCCACAGGTCGCGGAAGACCTTGGTCAGCTCGAGGGTCTGGATGACTGGGCCGTCGAGACCGTCCGACATGGGGGTACGCTCCTAGGATGCAGATCCGCTCGCGCCCGCAAGCTCGGTCTGCGCGCCCGCCGCTTCGGGGGCGGCCACCAACTCGGCATGCGGCGTCATCTCCTCGCCGAAGCGCACGAGCCGGGCGCTGTTGAAGATCACGACGAACGGGCTCGTGATATGCACCAGGGCCGCCACGATCGGGATCGCCTTGACCGGCACCAGGCCCAGGCTCACGACAAGCAGGATGCCGCCCACGACAAAGAGCAGGCTGAACGCCAGGTTCTGATAGATCACGAGCCGAACCCGGCGCGCCAGCCGCAGGAAAAACGGCAGCCGCGTCAGGTCGTTGTTCATGAGGACCACCGGCGCGCTCTCGAGCGCCACGTCGCTGCCCGCGGCGCCCATGGCGATCCCGATGTCGCCGGCGGCGAGCGCGGGCGCGTCGTTCACCCCGTCGCCCACGACGGCCACCTTGTAGCCGGTCCGTTTCATCTCCTCGACCAGATCGAGCTTCTGTTCCGGCAGGCACTCGGCCTCGAACTCGCTGCAGCCCATCTGCGCGGCCACCTTCTTGGCGATCGCCGGCCGATCGCCCGTGAGCATCAGGAGCCGCTTGACGCCCAACTCGCCGAGCTCCCGCGCCGCCTGCTTCGCCTCGGGCCGCGTTCGGTCCTCGAGGCCGATCCAACCGATGAGCCGACCGGCGCGCGCCACGTAGAGCGTGCTGAACCCTTCGGCCTCGGCGAGCGCCGACGCCTCGAGCGACGTCATATCCACCTTCGACTCGCGCAGGAACGACTCGCGCCCGACGAGCACCGCGGCGCCGCTGAGCTTGCCGCTCACGCCCTTGCCGGTCGCCTCGCGAAACCTGGTCGCTTCTTCAAGCGAGAGCTCGGCCTCGCGTGCCACGGCAACCACCGCGCGCGCCGCCGGGTGCTTGCTGTACTGCTCGACGCTTGCAGCCACACCAAGCATCTCCTCGACGTCCACACCCGGCGCTGGGGTGAGCCGCACGACCGAGAGGCTGCCGGTGGTCAGCGTGCCGGTCTTGTCGAAGACGAAGGCGTTGAGGCCCGCCGCCGTCTCAAACGTGCTGACATTCTTCACCAAGATCCCGAGCCGGGCCGCCGCCGAGAGCGCGGCCACCATCGCCGTTGGGTTCGCCAGGACGAGCGCGCATGGGCAGGCCAGGATAAGCAGGCCGATCGAAAGCCGTATCTCGCGGGTGAAGAAATAGACGATCACGGCGAGCATCAGCACAAAAGGCGTGTAGTAGGACGCGTAGCGATCAATCATCCGCATGATGGGCAGCTTCGACATCTCCGCCTGGATGATCATCTTGCGCACCTTGCCGAGCGTCGTGTTCGGGCCCGCGCGGGTCACCTTGACTTCGAGCGTGCCCGACTCGTTCAGCGTGCCGGCAAACACCTCGTCCCGGGCCCGCTTATCCACAGGGAGCGACTCGCCCGTGATCGTCGCCTGATTCACCGTCGCCTCGCCGCTCAGGACCGTGCCATCGGCGGGAATGCTGTCGCCGGGCCGCACGCGGATGCGGTCGCCGGGCCGGAGCATGTGCGCCTCGCGCTCCTCCTCGGTGCCGTCCTCGCGGATGACGTGCGCGCGCGTCGGCGTCAGGCGCACGAGCGACTCGATCGCCCGCAGGGCGCCGAGCGCGGTGCGGTGCTCGACCAGTTCGGCCGCGAGCATCAGGAACGCCACGACTCCTGCGGTCTTGTAGTCACCAATGGCGAAGCACGCTCCAACGGCCACTGCCGCCAGCTCGGACATGTGCACGCGGCCGTGGATCAGGTCCCGGAACGCGTTGCGGAAGATCGGGATCGCCAGGAGCACCGCGCCCACCAGCGCGCTGAGCGAGCCGATGCCGAGATCGCTCTCAATGAACAAGTCCACGACGACGCCGTTGATTACCAGCACCACCCCCGCCAGCACCGCCACAAGCCCCGCCATGGTCCTGGTCTGCTCCGAATCGAGCGAGCCGTGCGCGTGCCCGTGCTCGTGCGTCTCGATGTGGTCGCTCACTCGTCCCGCATATTCCATCGCTGCTTATCCTTAGAAAGGCTGTATGCGCTCGCGCATGCGTTCTTCCTTCGTTCTCTCCACGACGGGAGCCTCGTGTTCCTTCGGTTTCTTCTTTCTCGGCTCGAGCACGATGCGCCACTCGCGATCGCGCGGATACAGCACGAACTTGACCCCCGCCTGGCTCAGCACCTGCTCGATCGCGTTCTGATACGTCTGCCGAATGAAGACCGTCGGGTTTTCCTGGTATTTCTGGTCGAGCGCATCGAACGTCTGGGCCATCGAGGCCGCGTCGGCCACGACCTTGGTCCGGTACGTCTCGGCCTCGCTCAGGATCGTGGCGACCTCGCCGCCCGCCCTCTCGAGGAGTTCGGCCACCTCGTTGCGCAGCGCGGCGATCGTTGCCTCGTCGCGCTCGTTCTCGGGCGCCTGTTCGGCCTGGGCAAGCTCGGCGAGTTTCTCGGCGAGTTCCGGGGCGGCGTCGCCCGCTACGGCGGCGAGCAGCGCCTCACGGTAGCGTAGCGCGCCCTGGGTGATCTCGCTCACCTCCTGAGCGGCCTGGGCCGAACGAAGGAACGCCTCGGTTGTCTGCTTCGGCTCCTGGCGGGCGGGCGTCCTGACGCCGACGACCTCGATGCCGCTGTCGGCCTCGTCGAGCCGCTCCTGCAGCCGCCGCCACACCCTGCGGCGCATTTCCATCCCGGCGCCCCAGAGCGCCTCCTCGACGGTGAACTCCGAGCTGGTGTGCACCACGGCGGCCGCCAGCGCCCGCCGAATCAGCGCCTCGGGATTCTCGACCTTCAGGGCGTACTTGACCACGTCGTCAATCTGGTACTCGACCCGCCAGATCGTATGGATGATGTTCGCGTCGCCCGTCAGCGTGTAGCCGTCCCGCGCCGGGTCGAGCGTCCCGCCGAGCGACTCGGTGCCGCCCTCGCGTGCTCCCGGGCGATACATGAAGTCGTCCAGCTCGAGCGCCTGAATCCGGCCCGCGTCCACGATGATGATCTCATCAACCGGCTGCGGCCAGGCAAACACCAGGCCCGGCCCGCGTACGCGCCCGGCGCCCGTGCCGACGATCTTGCCGAAGCGCAGGATGACGGCCCGCTGGTTCTGCTGGAGGAACCGCGTGTTGGCGAACGCCAGCGCCACGAGCACGACCACCATCACCACTCGCAGCACGCTAAAAACAGTCCGAAACGCCGAGGCGAGCGCCCGCTCGGCGGGACCGGTGGCTACGGCCGCCACGGCCTCCGGCGGCTGTTCGTGTCTCGGCGTCTCTTCAGCCATCAGTCGTCCGCTCCCGACTCGTCCCCGCTCCCGAGGAGCGCCTTCGGCATCTCGCGCAGCAACTCGAACGGCACCGAGTCCGTCGAGAGGATCAGCGTCGTCCCGTCGTCAATGATGGTGCCGAGCGCCTGCAGCTTGCGCAGAAAGTCGTGCAGCTCCGGGTTCTTGGCGAAGGTGTCGTAGTACTCGGCCGCCTCCTTGTCGCCCAGGGCGCGTTCCTGCTCGGCCTGGGCCCGCGCGGCGGCCACGATCTGGTCCCGGGCGGTGTCGGCCCTGGTGCGGATCTTGTCCGCTTCGCCCCTGCCTGTCTCGCGGATTCCCGCGGCGACCCGCTCGCGCTCCTCCTGCATCCGCTTGAAGACGAAGCGGGTCGTCTCCTGCGGCAGCTCAAAGCGCATGATGCCTACTTGAGTGACCGCGACGCCGTACTCCTCGAGCGCCTTGTCCTTGACCCGCTTGAGGATCTCGGCTTCGATCTCACGGAACTTCGGCTCGGCCTCCACCTCGCGCGCGCGGCTCCCTTTCTCGACGTCGGTTTCCGAAGCCGCTTTCTCCTCGTAGCGGAATCGCGGCATGAGGTCCGCGAAGGCGTACTCGCCGAACACGTCGTCCTTGGCGTCGCGCACCACGTCGCCGAGCACCTTGCGCGCCGCCTTGAGCGTCTCGGCCTCGTCACGGGTGTAGAACTTCGTGTAGAAGAGCTTCGGATCCTCGACGCGCCACGTGTAGTATGCCAGCAGCACGAGGAGCACGCCGTCGCTCGTTTTGGTCTCCTCGAAGCGGTCCTTGTCCGTGTGCAGCCGGGCGTCGAATGTGACGACCCGCTGGATCGGCGGCGGCGCCTTCCAGTACAGGCCCGGCTTCTGCTCGATGACGCGCACCACCTTCTGGAACGTGGTCAGCACCGCCACCTCGCCCTCGCGCACCACGTACGTGATCATATACAGGACAAAGATCAAGACGATGATGACGGCTGTCACCAATGTGAGAACGTTGCGCCGCTTTTTCATCTTTCCCTTCCTTCAAGCAATGATTCCACGTCCACGCCGAGCAGTCCCCTGCCGACTTTCTCCTCGAGATTGATGATGACAACCTCACGCCCCACCGCCTCGGCAGGGGCGATGACGAGACGCCGCTTCGGCAGGATCTCCTCGAGCGCGATCAGGTATCGGCGAAGCCGGAAGACGCGCGACGCCTTCCTGTCTACCTCGTTCAGCGTGATGAAACGCTCCGCATCGGCCCGGGCGATTGTACGTTTCCTGAACCGGTCGGCGGTGGCCTTGCCGAGGATCTTCGCTTCCTCGGCCTCGCTCTTTGGTTTCATCTCGACCTCATGCGTCCGGGCGTTGAGGATCTCGGCCTTGCGCTCCTCGAGGGCGCTGACGCGCGCTTCGAACGAGGCCGCGACCGCCAGCGGCGGGTGCACGCCGTGAAGCCCGACGAAGATGATGTCAACGCCGAGGCCCGCCTCGTCGGCAGCAGCCTGGATGCGGCGCTGGAGTGCCTCGCCCGCTTTGGCGCGGTCCGGCCCGAGGATGCGGATCAGGTCAACGGCCGCCACGTACTGCACGAGCTCACGGTAGGCGGCCGCGCTGAGCGCCTCGGCCACATCGGCATAGGAGTAGACGTACTTATAGAGCTCCTCCTCGCGCACGACGAACTGCACCGGCACGCTGATGGTGAGCAGGCTGACCGGAGGGACCCGGACCGTGCGCCCCCCCTCGGGGAGTTCGACGTCCTCGACCGGCTCGTCGGTCGCCACGAGCAGGTTGTACTCCCGTTCAAAATGCGGGGCGGTCCACACCATCGGTGGGAGCTCGGCCTCTTCGCCCCGTGCCCTTGCCTTCTCCACCTCCTCGAGGCCGATTTCCTTGCCGCTGACGCCGAGTTGAATCTGCTGCACCCGGTCGGCCGCCACGGTGCGGGCCACCTCAATCGGCCAGGGCCACTTCAGATGCAGGCCGGCGTGGAGCGGCTTCGGCGGCTCGCTACGCTCGGCCCTCGGTTTGCCGAAGCGCTCGATAAAGGCCAGGTGCCCCGGCGGCACCACCACAAAACACGTGAGCAGATAGAGCGTGGCAAGCCCGAAGAGGATGAGCGGCGCCAGCGCCCGCTCGAGGAATCGGAAGAACCACGTCTCCGACACCTTGAATCCGAACTGGTAGTCGAGCGTCTCCGCCGTCGAGCGGAGGATCCCTTTCGGCATGCTGAGCAGCCCGAGCAGGCGGCTGTCATACGGCGCGCGCGCTTCGCGCCCCGTCCGGCGCGGCCGGTACAGGTTGAAGATGAACATCAGCGTCATTTCGATACCAAGCACGCCGAGTGCCGCGATAACAACCCAGGCAACCACGCGCTCGATGGCGGGTGCCCCGAAGTAGGCAAACGTCAGGGCGATCGACACTGCGGCCGAGCAGAGCGTGTTGAACAGCATAAAGCTCCCGGGACCGCGAAGCTGTGATGACAAGGCTTCCTGCGACTGCCCGATCGCGAGGCGGCTTAGCAAGAAGGTGAGGAACACGATCGCGCCGAAAGCCGATACGCCCGTAAGCGAGTTGTGAGCGCGCTCGATGGGCTTGCCCCAGCCGGTCGCCATCAGCACGCTCACCGCGATCATGCCGAGTCCGAACACGAGCGAGCCGATCGGCACGAGCCACTTCTCGACCCGCGCCAGCCGCGCCTGGGCCGAGAACTCGTCCGCGGCGCCTTCCGGACCGAAGATGCCCTCCGCGCGCTCGCCCTGGCGGCGGCGGATCGCCTCCTCGTCGAGCCGTTCCTCGGCCGCCACCCGCCTGAAGCTCAGGTGCAGCAGCGCGACCAGCCAGATGCCAACGCCCAGAGCAAAGTGCCATGCCTCGGCGAACACCGCCCGCGAGTTCGTCAGCGGCGCCAGCGCAAAGCAGCCTAGCGCACACAACACCTGCAGCGCGAGGCCGCCCAAACAGATTCGCTCTGCCTTCCGGCTCATTGAGTCACTCCCAGAAAAGAACAGACTAATGCGCGAGGTTCACGCAGACTGAGCGCGCACCGCACGCCAGGTTTGCTCCACATCTGCCTATTGTGCGAGCAACCGGGCGGGGTGTCAAAGCAATTTGCCCGACGAGGCTTACGGCACAGCGCCGTACGCCGTAGCCCACGTCGGAGCTGCTGCGATCACTGCTCCTCCTCCGCCGCGGCCATTGTTTCACACAACCCGTGCCAACAGGGGAAGGAGCCTCTCCGCGTGCACCTTCTCAAACGAGCGAATTGCTGCTTGCGTTCCAGTCCGCGCGGTGGTTGAATTGGCTGTCGTCAGCCATCCGGTGAACAACCGCACGAGTAACCAGTATATGATAGACGAAGAGCTTGTCAGAATGCTCGTCTGCCCCGAGACAAAGCAGCCTGTGACGCTCGCGCCCGGTGAGATGGTTGACACCCTCAACGCCCGCATCCGCCAGGGCACGCTGCGCGACAGAGGGGGCGAGACGGTCGAGCGGCCGATGGACGCGGGCCTGCTCCGAGAGGACGGCCAGGTGCTCTACCCCGTCATAGATGACATCCCGCGCATGCTCATCGAACGCGGCATCCCGATAGACCCAAATGAAGCAGGTGCGCCATGAGCGACACGATCTTCGCCAAGATCATCAATAAGGAGATCCCGGCCGACATCGTGTACGAGGACGACCTGTGCGTCGCCTTCAGGGACATCCGCCCGCAGGCGCCGACGCACGTGCTGGTGGTCCCGCGCAAGCCGATCCCGACGCACGATGAGATCACCGCCGCCGACGCGGCGCTGCTCGGCCACATCCACACGGTGATTGCCAAGCTCGCCGCCGAGCTCGGCCTCGACGGGGGCTACCGCGTCGTCGTCAACTGCAAGGCCGACGCCGGCCAGGAGGTGGACCATCTGCACTTCCACCTGCTCGGCGGCCGCCGGATGACCTGGCCGCCGGGCTGAGACCGCAAACAGACGCTTCCCCAATGCTCAAGCGCGAGTTGAAGCTGCTGGACGTGTTTTGCATCGCGGCCGGCGCGATGATCAGCTCGGGCCTTTTCATTCTGCCGGGCATCGCCTTCGCCATGGCAGGTCCCGCCATCATCTTCTCATACGCGCTCGCCGGGCTGCTCATGATCCCGACCATGCTCTCGAAGGCGGAGCTCACCACCGCGATGCCGAAATCGGGCGGCAGCTACTTCTTCATCGAGCGGAGCCTCGGGCCCTTGGCCGGGACCGTGGCCGGCCTGGCCAATTGGCTTTCGATTACACTGAAAACCTCCTTCGCGCTGGTGGGCATCGGCGCCCTAGGAACCTTCCTGTTCCCCGGCGCCGGCGAGTGGACCTTGAAGCTCATTGCGATCGCAGCCTGTATCTTTTTTGCAGCCGTGAACATGATTAGCGTCAAGAGCACAGGGCGTATTCAGATTGTCCTTGTGCTCGTATTGCTCGGCTTTTTGGCCGCCTACTCCACACTCGGCATTGCGTCCGTGGAGATGCCACGGTACCAGCCGCTCATGCCTTTCGGCGTGCAATCCGTTCTTGCCGTCGCCGGGATGGTGTTCGTTTCGTTCGGCGGTTTGACCAAAGTAGTGAGCGTCGCCGAAGAAGTGCGGCGTCCCCACAGGACCCTACCACTGGGAATGTTCCTGGCGTTTGCGACGGTCAACGTGCTGTATGTGCTCGTGACGGTTGTCACCGTCGGCGTGGTAGATGCAGGTCGTCTCTCAGGCTCTCTGCTTCCCATTACACTCGGCGCTGAAGCGATCCTGGGGCGCACAGGCGTCGTGCTGGCAAGCCTGGGGGCGTTGTTAGCCTTTGCAACCACGGCGAACGCGGGCATTCTTTCCGCCTCGCGCTCGCCGATGGCGATGAGCCGGGACGGCCTGCTGCCTTCAATTCTTTCACGGACCAACGAGCGCCTCAAGACCCCGCATATTTCGATTGCCCTCACAGCGGCATGCGCCATTCTAGCGATCGCCTTTCTCTCCATTGCAGAACTCGTCAAGACCGCGGCCACTGTGATGATCCTTATGTTTGTGTTCGTCAATGTCGCGGTCATTATCATGAGACAAAGCCGGTTTCAGAGCTACCGGCCGAGCTTCAGGGCGCCGTTGTACCCATGGCTCCAAATCGCGGCCATCGGCGTCTACGGGTTCCTGATCTACGAAATGGGCACGATCCCGCTCATCCTGACAGGGGCCTTTGCGGTCGTGGCTTTCGCGTGGTACCTCATCTACGTGCATCACCGCATCGAGCGGCAATCGGCCTTCGTCTTCCTCGTCAAAAGCATCGTCTCAAAAGACATCCAAAGGACCGGCCTTGAGGAAGAACTGAGGCAGTTGTCGCTCGAGCGCGACGGCCGCACGCTCGACCGATTCGACCACTTAGTCAAAGCGTGCCCGATCCTTGACATTGAAGAGCCTGTCTCGGCCAAGGAATTGTTCCGGCGCGTGGCCGCGGCCCTTTCGGGAAGGGTCAACGTCAGCGAGGAGACGCTTTACGAGCTCCTGCTTGCTCGCGAGCGGCAGTCGAGCACGGTCGTGCAGCCGGGGCTCTCGATCCCGCACGTTATCGTCGAGGGGACGGGCATTTTCGAAATCGTCCTCGTCCGGGCGAAAGCCGGGGTCGTCTTTTCCGACCTGCACCCGTCCGTCAGGACAGCCTTTGTTCTCGTCGGGTCGCTCGACGAACGGAACTACCACCTCCGGGCACTGATGACCATCGCCCACCTCGTCCAGGAACGGGAGTTCGAAACGCGATGGCTCCAGGCACGCAACGCCGAAGCGATGCGGGACGTCGTGCTCCTCTCAAGCCGAAAACGCGAGGTGTGGAAATAGGCACCCAAAGCAGCCCTCGGAGGCGGCCAGTTACTCAGAACGGTTATCGGCCTCGGCTTCTGCGGGTGGTGCCTCCTCGATCGGTTCTGGCTTCGCGGGTAAGCTACTTCCGGCGGCATGCTCGTTGATCAGCTTCTCGACACGGTTCCGGAGGCGGCCGTAGGACAGTATGCCCTTGGCGGCGCCGACCGTCTTGCCCGCGGCGAAGTAGATGAGCGTCGGGACAGCCCTGATGTTGTAACGGTCGGCCAGCGTCGTTTCCGCGCCTGCGTCCACCCGGGCGACAATCGCGCGGCCCTCGTACTCGTCGGCGAGCCGCTCGATCCTCGGCGCGAGCCGGTGACACGGCGGGCATGCCTCTGAATAGAACACGACCACCACCGGCTTGCCGGCGGCGACGGTCTCGTCAAACGTCTCGGCCGTCAAGGGAACGACGTGGCTCTGGGCCTCGGGCCGCCAGCCGATCGGCGCGCCGAAGTAGATGACGAACACCAGCCCGACCACCGCGCCGAAGAATGCGCCGCGGCCCGGCGTGCTGATGAACGCCCACGCCTTGTCGAAGGACCTCACCAGGACGCCGACCAGGCCGCCAAGCGCCGCGCCGACGCCCGCGCCGATCACCCATCGCAGCAACATTGCTCACGCCCTCCGTGCGCGCACTTTTCTCTAACAGGTTCCTGAAAAACCAGGGTCCCGAGAGCCGAGATTGCTCTGTGTGCTCCGAAAGAGCTCTTGAGTAACCTGCCGGCAGGCTCCGAGCAATCCACAGAGCCTTGAAGGCCGAGAGACCTCTAATTGCTCTAAGAACGCTCTTATACCAACCCGCCGCACGAGCCGCCCAAGCGGCGACTGGTTCACCAGCCCGCCGCACGAGCCGCCCCAGCGGCGACTGGCAGTAGCCTCGGGCGCAAGCCCGTGGCATCGGGCGCCATAAGAGACACCCGAGCCCCGCAAGGGGCGATTGAGGCTGACGCCACAACGTGTTTGAATCGCCCCCAACGGCACTTCGGCGGGCGTCGCGCGTTCCGCGCGCGCGGCGACCCACCCTACAACCAATCGCCCCAAAGGGGCTCGGTTCTTTCTATCGCCTTGTTCCACGGGCTTGCGCCCGAGGCTACTACCAAACGCCCCTTGGGGCTCGGGGATTCAGTTGGACGTCAGCCTTTTTCCACCAGTCTGTTAGTGCGCGGCGGCCCCGAATATATCTGCCCGGCTGCTTTTACTCGGCACGCTTCCGCTTTGCGTATTCCCGCTCGAGCACTTCGATCTTGAGATTGCCGAACACGGCGACAAACGCGGCGAGGTCGAGCAGCGAATCGCCGTCGCCGAGGGTGCTCGTCGAGAGCCGGATGTGCGCCGCGTCGAAATCGCGGCCCGGCAGCGCCGCATCCACGTCGCGCCACGCGCCGCCGACGTACACCTGCGTCCACATATGGTAGCCGAATCGGCCGTAAACGTACATCAGCCCGACGGCCACCCGCGACGGGATCCCCTCCGCTCGCGCCATCGCCGCCAGGAGCACCGCATGCTCGGTGCAGTCTCCCTCCCTGGCTTCGATCACCTCGCTCGCGGTTGCCATCGCGACGCCGAAGGTTTTTGCTTCGATGAGGTCGTGCACGGCGCGGCGCAGCGCCTGCGCCTTGCGCCACGGATCGGTCTCGTCGCCCACGGCGTCGCTGGCCGCGGTGACGATCCGCTCGTCCCTGCAGTCCAAGTAGGTGCTCGGCACGAGGTACGGCGCGAGGTCCTCCTCATCGGTCTTTGTGAGCGCCGGCGAGATCTCGATCGTCACGCTCTTGTCGCTCCGCTCGATGACGCGCTGGTGGCCGGCCGAGGCCAGCTCGACGGCAAACGGCGACCCGTCCTCCGTGCTGAGCCGCAGCACGAGCCGCTTCAGCCTCTCGGGAAACCAGAGCCGCTTGTCCGGCTTGACCATGATCGCCCCAGATAAATCGGCCGGCTCGACCTCGGCGAGCGCGTACTCCTTCGTGCAGCGCACGAGGCGAAGATTCATCGCTGACAGCTTTGTCACCAGTGCGTTGCCTTGAGAGTCGACCCACGATGTCTCGACGACGCAGGGAAGCTTCGAGATGCGCGCTTCGATCTTGACTGCTTCGTGCCTGACACCGAGCACGTCCACCGGCTCCGGCCCGATCACTTTCATCGTGATCTCGACCGCTTCCGTCACGGAGATGTCGGGGCTAAAGACCTTCACCGTGAACTCCGCCCCTGGTTTTAGATTGAGCGACCTCGTTTCGCGCTCGAGCGCGTACGGAAAGAGCGCTTCGGCATCCCACTCGACCGTTTTCTCCCGGCGACGCCCGCCCTGCACGTAGACCAGGTGCAGCTTCCCCTCCTTGATCGTGCCCTCCGTGCGGATCGCCATCCCGCCGGTTTTTTGCACCGTCGAGAAGGAGAGCGGCGTCCCGTCCGCACGCTCGCGAAACGCCTCTTCCATGCGCACGGTCACGTCGGTCCCAAACCGCCGCAGCGTGAGTTTCGTCCGCGTACGCGAGACGATCACGTCGCCCTCGAGCCGCATCCGAATGTGGACGTAGCCGACGCGCTTGCCCTGCATGAAGACCGCCTGCCACTCGTCATACGGCAGCACCGGTGCCTCTTCGGAGGCCTTCGCCACCTGGACGAACACCAGGAATGCGATCAAGGCCAGAAGCACGTGCCACCGTTTCCTCGCTTTGCTCATCACGGGAATCCTCGTCGAGATTGGAGCTCTCTTATTCAGTTTGAGTGCAGCGTATCACGGCCTTGCGGCCCAGGCTACTGACTGCCGCTGCTCCGCGGCTCGGCGCCGTCACTTGCCGATACAGAACTTCGAGAAGATCTGCTGGAGAATATCGTCCGTCGTCACCGCGCCGACGATCTCGCCCAGCGCGTCGAGCGCCTCGCGCGCGTCCACCGCCGCGAGTTCGAGGCCGCGATCCTCGTCGAGCGCGACCGCCGTCTCGCCGAGCGCCGCCTCGGCGCGCGCCAGCGCGTCGCGGTGCCGCACCTGGGTCACCAGCGCTGCGTCCGACGACGGTAGTCCGGACGGCCACACCTCCTCGATAATCGTCTCCTT
>CBDUSE010000053.1:0-16433 GCA_965369835.1 uncultured bacterium | reverse complement strand
CCCATCAAAGAAGCAAGAACAATACGTCATCGTACTTATGAGGCGGTGTACTAGCCTCCGAAGGCGAGGAGCCCGGGGGAGTAGCGCCCGACGCCGACAGCCAGCCCGAGGTCGAGGAAGCCGAAGGCGAGTTGCCGCCCCTGGCGCCGCCGAGGGGAGCGAGTCGGCCTGCCCCGGTGCGGACGGACCTGATCACCATCCACCTCAAGAACGTGCCGCTCGGGGAGGTGCTCAAATATGTCCTGCGCTACAAGGGGCTCAAGTACGTCGTCGAGGACTACGCGATCCTGATCGTCCCGGTCAATTGGGTCGCCGAGGAGGATCTTGTAATGGAGTTTTTCCACCTGACCACCAGCGGCACCGGCCCGCGCACTATCCTCAATGTCCTCGATGAGGAGCATCTCTTTGGGAGACCAGGAGGTTACTGACGCGAACACACTCAGGCCGGCCGCCTTCCACCGCCCGCGGCATAGAAAGGGAGAAAAAGGGGTTGCACTTGGGCGGCCTGTACGGTAAGTTCTAGCTCAACGAGCGAGTGAGGGAACGTTGTCACATCTGGGGTGAAAGGAGAACACGCTATCATGGGAAAGACGTTGCGATGGCTTGCTGTGCTCGCGCTCGTCTTGTCCCTGTCCTGCGTCCTATTCCCCGCCTACGGCCAGGAGGTTGAGGAGGTCGTAAGCGAGGAGCCCACCGAGCCCATCGAGGAAGAGGGAGGCATTGGCGTAGGCGGAGACGAGATGCTCGAGGGGGAAGAGCCAACCGCCGAGGAGATCGCTGAGGACTTCGAGACCGAGAAGGCCCTTGAAGCACAAGTAGGCGCCGAGAACGCCAAGCGCGAGGCCGAGAGCGCGCTCAGTAGCGGCGACTGCGAGCTGGCGGTCGCGAAGCTCAAGGAGGCAGTTGATCTGGTGCCCGACGACGAGCAGACCCTCGATCGCCTCAAAGAGGTGCAAAGCGCCTACGTCTATGACCTGCTCAAGGCGAAAAAGTATACGGGGGCCGTCATCCAGGCCGACGACTTCCTCGCCCGCTTCACCGATCCCGACGATTTGCAGGTCGTGCAGGTGAAGAACTTCCGCGAGACGGCCGCCGCGCTGCTCGAAGCCGAGCCGACCGAAGAGATCGCCGAGGCCGTTGAGAAGGCGCCGCGCATCGAGAAGCGCACCGACACCGAGCTTCTGGCCCGGGCGATCCAGGCCTACCGGAAGAAGGACTACGACGTGGCCAAGGACCTGCTCCTCGATGCGCGCGAGATCAACGCATACAACATAGAAGTCGATCGCTGGCTCGACCGGGTCAACTACCAGATCTATCTCCACCAGCGTGCGGTCCGCGAGACTCTCAGACGGGAGATGGTCCTCGACGTGATGGAGGTCTGGACGCGCCGGCCGCGGCGCCCCGTGGTCGAGGCCGGCCCGATCACGCCGCCCGAGGGCCCGGAAGAGACCGAGGCGCGCAGAGAGATTCTCAGGAAGCTCGATATGATTATCCCCGAGGTGGACTTCAAGGACGCCGAGCTGAGGGAAGTCATCAATTTCCTCGCCCGCGAGGCCGACGTCAACATCGTGATTGATCCGGTCGTCTTCCTGGCCCTGGGCATCACGCCGACCGGCCCGGGTGAAGAAGGCCCCTTCGAGGAGGACACCGGCTTCCCGGGCGAAGGGCCGTTCGAGATCCCCGGCGGAGAGGAACCCGGTGTCGGTGAGTTCGCGCCGCAGGGCTCGATGATACCGCCCGGCGGCGGTGCCGGACCAGCTCCCGGTGGGGGCTTCGGACCCGGGCCTGGAGGATTCGGGCCGGACATAGGCGGCGTGCCGCCCGTGGGCGGTTACGCTTTGCCGCAGTCAACGACGATCACGATCCAACTCACGAACGTCCCGCTCAAGTACGTGCTCAAGTACGTCTTGCGCTACAAGAACCTCAAATACGTGGTCGAGGATTACGCGATCCTCATCATCCCGATTGACTACGTGCTGCCCGAGGAGCTCGAGACGGAGATCTTCCGCCTCTCCACCAGCGGCATCGGCACCTCCGCGAGGATCGGGGCTCCGACCGGCTTTGGGGCCGGCGATGGGGAGATCGGTGGCGGCTTCGGTGGTGGCGATGGAGGGTTCGGCGGCGGCTTCGGCGAGGAGGCGGGCGCCGGCCAGCCGGAGAACATCGAGGAATGGCTCAAGCGCGCCGGCGGCGTCACCTGGCCAACCGGCAGCAACATCGTGTACCACCAGTCGACGGCGACGCTGATCGTGACCAACACGCCGACCAACATGGTGCTGATCCGTGAGCTGATCAAGATCTGGGACCGGCCGCCGATGCAGGTGGCGATCGAGGCGCGCTTCCTCGAGGTGAAGCTGAATCGCCAATTCGAGAACTCGTTCCTGATCGGCATGACCGACTACCTGCGCTGGACGCGCAGAAGCGACGCGCACTCGCCCGTTCCAGGTATGGGCACCCTGCCGCTCGCCTCACGTGAGCGCATCGAGCTGCTGGCCGACCCAACGAAAATCCTGCGGGTGACCGGCAGCTCGATCCTCGACATCAAAGGTATTCTGACGCGGCCGGAGTTCCGAATGATCTGGTATGCGTTGGAGCAAAGCGACTACGCAGAGCTGCTGTCGGCGCCGAGTGTGACCACGATCAGTGGCCAGCAGGCGCTCATCCAGGTGGTGCAAGAGATCCGGTACCCGACCGAGTACGAGACCGAGTCGCTCGAGGATGTCTACTTCGCAGGGGTGGACGTCTCGGATTTCGCCGCCTTCTACGTGACGGCGAGCTCATTCGAGACGCGCGAGGTCGGCATCCGGCTCAACGTGACGCCAACCGTCTCGAGCGACGGCGAGGTGATCACCCTCGTGCTGCTGCCTGAGGTGAGTAAGCTCGTTGAATGGATCAATTACGGCACTCTGCTCATTCCGCAGCAGCAGCCGATCTTCGAGTCGCGCAACGTCACCACCACCGTATACATCAACGACGGCGAGACGCTCGTGATCGGTGGCATCATCGAGAGCCGTACAGACACCTTCAGCGACCGCGTGCCGTTCCTCGGAAGCATCCCGCTGCTTGGTCGGCTGTTCCGTTCCGAGTGGGAGTCCGAGAAAAAGGCAAACCTGATGATCTTTGTCACTGCCGACCTGATTACCTCGCGCGGCACACACGTCAAGCAGGAGCGTGAGATAACCGAGCAGCGCATGCGGTTCCTTGAACAGTACCAGAGGGAGCTCGAGGCCGCCGAAGAGGAGGGCACCGCCCTTTCCTCGATCCGGTAAGGGCTTCTTCGAAAACATAGATTTGCCGGCCAGGCGTCCCGCTGGGACGCCTGGCCGGCCGCCCGATCCAATAATTTCCGGTTACAGTCCCGTCGTATTCTTCCGGTCTGACCCGCTGTGTGAGCACACGCGTTCAGCCCGGGGTTTCCATACCGTCAATCAAAGCTGATCCCCAAGACAAGGAGTTCCGGCCGGCCATGGCGGAACGGTTGTTTCTACTCGATAGCGTCTCATACGCCTATCGGGCCTTCTACGCCATCCAGAGGCTCTCGAACGCCGAGGGCTTCCCGACCAACGCGGTCTTCGGCTTCGTGCGTACGCTGCGCAAGATGATCGAGGACTTCAGGCCCGAACGCCTCGTTGCGGTTTTCGACCCCAAGGGCCCCACGTTCCGCAGCGAGCGATTCGCCGAGTACAAGATCACTCGCAAGCCGATGCCCGAAGACCTCGTCGTGCAGATGCCGGTCATCAAGGAGCTGCTCGAGGCGCTGCGCATCCCGGTCGTCGAGGTCCAAGGCTACGAGGCCGACGACGTGATCGGCACGCTGGCGCGGCGCGCCGAGGCGGCCGGCCTCGAGGTCTACATCGTCAGCGGCGACAAGGACATGCTTCAGCTCGTGAACGACACGGTCCGCGCCCTGCACGTGCACAGAAACAACGCCGTGCTCGGCCGGGACGAGGTCGAAGAACGCTTCGGCGTCGCCCCCGAGCAGGTCACCGACGTGCTCGGCCTCGCCGGTGACACCAGCGACAACGTGCCCGGCGTGCCGGGCATCGGCGAGAAGACCGCCGCCGTGCTCGTGCGACAGTTCGGCAGCCTTGAAGAGGTGCTTGCGCACGCCGACGAGGTTTCCGGCGCGAAGCGCAAGGCAAACCTGCGCGCCGGGGCCGAGATGGCGCGGCTCTCCAAGGAGCTCGTCACGATCAAGACGGACGTGCCGCTCGAGCTCGACCTCGACGAGGCGAAGCTCGGCGAGCCGAAGCTCGGCGAGCCGGACACCGAGCGCCTGAGCCGGCTCTACGCCCGGCTTGACTTCCACCAGCTCCGCGATGAGCTCGTCGCCCGGACCGACGCCGCCGAGGTGGACTACCGGCTCGTAAACGACACGAAGGCGCTCGCCGACTTGATCACGGAGCTTGGGCAAACCGAGACGCTCGCCGTGGACGTCGAGGCCACCTCGACCGATGCCTTCGCCGCCGAGCTCGTCGGCATCAGCGTCGCCTTCGCGCCGCGGCAGGCCTTCTACGTGCCGCTCAATGGTGCGCTCAAGCCGAAGGCCGTGATCGAGGCCTTCCGCCCGGTCCTCGGCGACCCGAAACGCCGGCTCGTGGGCCACAACGTCAAGTACGATCTCGAGGTGCTGCGCGGCGCGGGCATCGAGCTCGGCAACGTGGCGTTCGACACGATGGTCGCCGCCTACCTCATCAACCCGGCGCGCGGCCGGTACAAGCTCGACGACCTCGCGCTCGAATACCTGAGCCTCAAGAAGATCCCGATCGCCGAGCTGATTGGCAGCGGCAAGAAGCAGTGCGGCATGGGGGAGGTGCCGCTCGACGAGGTCGCGCCGTATGCCTGCGAGGACGCGGACGTCACGCTGCGCCTCAAGGCAGAGCTCGAGCCGCAGCTTCGTGACACGGCACTGCTCGAGCTGTTCCGCGAGATCGAGATGCCGCTCGTCGGTGTGCTCGCCGAGATGGAGACCTGGGGCGTGGCGGTGGACACCGCGCTGCTCGCCACGATGTCGGCCGAGTTCCAGAAAAGGCTTGACGCCATAGCGCGGAAGGTCTATGAATTAGCCGAGGAATCATTCAACCTCAACTCGCCGAAACAGCTTTCGGTCATCCTGTTTGATAAACTTGGGCTGCCGGTGCAGAAACGCACCAAGACCGGCCCCTCCACCGACGTGGAGGTGTTGGAAAAGCTCGCCCAGCTCCACCCGTTACCCCGGGAGTTGCTCAACTACCGGCAACTGGCGAAGCTCAAGTCAACGTACGTTGACGCGCTGCCGGCGCTGGTCAACCCGAAGACAGGCCGCATTCATACGTCGTTCAATCAGACGATCGCCGCGACAGGCCGGCTGTCGAGCTCAAGCCCGAACTTGCAGAACATCCCGGTGCGTACCGAGGAAGGGCGCCGCATCCGCGAGGCGTTTGTGCCGGGCAAGACGGGCTGGCTCCTGCTGGCGGCGGATTATTCGCAGATCGAGCTCAGGGTCTTCGCGCACCTCGCTCGCGAGGAGGCGATGATCGAGGCGTTTCGCCGGGGCGAGGACATCCACGCGGTAACGGCCTCGCTGATCTACGAGGTCGAGCTGGGGGACGTGACGCCCGAGATGCGCCACCGCGCCAAGACGGTGAACTTCGGCATCATCTACGGCCAGCAGGCGTTCGGGCTCTCGCAGTTCCTCCAGGTGCCCGTGGGTGAGGCGCAAGCGTTCATTGACGCCTACTACGACCGCTACGAGCGCGTCAGGGCGTACATGGACGAGACCGTGGCCGCTGCCGAGAAGACCGGCTACGTCGAGACGATCTGCAAGCGCAGGCGCTACGTGCCGGAGCTGAGGAGCTCGAGCAGCCAGACGCGCGCGCTCGGCAGGCGCATCGCGATCAACACGCCGATCCAGGGCTCGGCGGCCGACATAATCAAGATCGCCATGATCCGCATCGAGCAGCGCCTCCACCACGAGAAGCTGCGCGCGCAGATGATCATGCAGATACATGACGAGTTGATCTTTGAAATCCCGAAAGAGGAAGAAGACACCATCCGCGAGCTCGTGGTGGGTGAGATGGAGTCCGTCATGGACCTGCGCATCCCCCTGAAGGTGGACGTCAAGTCCGGCCGGACATGGAGCGAGGTCTAGGTCCGGCCATGCAGCCCTCGACCCGACCCGCTGCACGAGCGCTGAGCATGGTAGCGACCGCCGCTGCGGTGGTCCTTATCTACGTCCTTGCCGTGGGGCTGCGGTGGTCAATTTCCTCGACGCTCGAGACGGCGATGAAGCCGGTGGGCGCCGACGAGCTGCCATACACGCTCGAGAGCGCATTGCTTTTCCACTACGCCGACGAGTACCGGAAGACGGGTCGGATCCTTGCCATGGACGAACGGGCGCAAGTCCCCGAGGGGCTCGAGGTGCATCGCGAGCTCTCGCTCGGCAAGGGGATCGTCGCCGCCCGGCTCTACAACGGCGTAGGCGTGCGCGGCATGAGCTTCCAGCGCTTCGCGCGGCGCTTCGACGCCGCGTGGTACTGCCTTGGGATAGTGCCGCTGTTCTTCCTGGTGCAGGGCCGGACGCGCAGCCTGCTCGCCGGCTCGCTGGCCGCGCTCCTGCTGGCCGGGGCCTATACGGCCGTTGTCCGCTCGACGGGCCTGGAGTTCTCGAGGGAGAACTTCGCGCTCCCGCTGATCTTCGCGCACTTCTGGCTGTTCGACACCGGCCTGCGCACGAGGCGGCTGGCGCCGTCGGTGACCGCGGCAGTGCTCCTTGCCGTGGCGCTTGCGACGTGGGACCTGACGCAGCTCTACCTGCTGCTCGTCGTGGCGTACTGGGCTGTGCGGTGCCTCATTCGACGCGCGGCCGCCGCCGAGCTCGTGCATCTTGCGCCGACGATCGCCGCGGGGCTTTTGGCCGGCCTCATCGTGCCGTACCTGTGGGCGCACCGGTTCATTGCCTCGCACGCGATGCTGCTCGGCTGCGGGCTGATGGCGTGGTGGCGGGTCGAGAAGTGTGCGCGACTGCCCGTGGCGGTGGCGAAAGCGATACTGGCTGTCGTACTTGTCGGCACGCTGGTCGGCGCTTCGGCGCTGCCGGCGGGAAAAACGTACGGGCACTTTCGCGAGCTGTTCTTCGCGAAGCTCAGGTACCTGAACGTTAAGCCCGAGGACCCGGAGCGCCTCAGCTACGACGCGCGCATCCTCTGGACGCCGGCGCTGCACTCGGCGACGACGGAGCACATGGGCCGCAGGCCGATCAGCGACTTCAGTGCGATGTGCTGGCTGAGCGTGATCGCCGCGGCGTGCGTGGTGGCCGCGACGTTGCGGCGGCGCGACATCGGCGAGGTGAGCCTGCTCGTGGCGATGGCGCTCGGCTGGCTCGTGCTGTACGTCCTCTTCGTACGGATGCAGGTGTTCCTGATCTTCTTCCTCGCGGCGTTCATTGGAATCGGGGTTGGCGCAGTCCCGGCCCTGGCAAAGCGGCATTGGCCCGTTGTGCTCGCGGCCCCGGTGGTGATGTTCTTTCTCGTCTCGGACCTGAGCCAGCGGATGTTCTTCGGCAAGGTGGATGAGCGCTACAAGCTGTACGTCCCGGAGCGCCAATACGAGCTGTATGAGAACCCGCACCTGAGCAAGATCGTGCGGTGGTATGGACGGAACTTCCAATACGCGGGCGCCGCGGCGCTCGTCGAGTGGCTCCGGGAAAACACGCCTGAGGACTCGGTAGTGCTGTCGGACTTTACGCTCGCGCCGACGATCTTCGAGTACGCGCGGCGGCGGATCGTGCTGCACCCCAAGTTCGAGAGCGCGGCGATGCGCGAGAAGGTGCGCGACTACCTCGAGAGCTTCTACGCGCCGAGCGAACGGGAGTTTCACACCTTCTGCGTGCGCAACGGGGCCGACTACTTCGTGCTGAACCTCGGCATGTTCGGGGGACCGGACTCGAAATGGTGGATCTACAGCCCGCGGTACGCGGCGGCCTCGACGGGCGACGTGTTCAGCACGGTCGGGACGAGCTGGATGTACAAGGAGCCGGACAAGTGCGGCTACTTCCGCTACCGAACCGAGATCGGCGCCGAAGGCCAGCTCTTGCCGCTCTACCGCGTGTTCGAGGTGGTGGGCGAGAACGATATCCGAGAGGCGCGGCTGCTGACCGCCATGGGCGCAAGGTTCTTCGACAACTTCAAGAAGTACAGGGAGACGGAGGACCTTGAGCTTGCGGCCGATGCCCTCGAGAAGGCTGTCGAGCTCTGGCCCGGCTGTCTCGAGGCCTGGAGACTCATGGTCACGGTCTCCGTAAGTCTCGAGAACGACGATCGCGCGCTCGAGGCCACGATGCGCTGGAAGATGCTGGAGCGCCAGGAACGATGATTCACGTCGGGCTGACAGGAGGGCTCTGCACGGGCAAGTCCACCGTCGCGGCGATGTTCGCCGAACTCGGCGCCCCGGTCATTGACGCCGACGCCGTGGTGCACGAGCTGCTCGCCGGCGACCCGACCGTGAGCCGCCGGGTGTTCGAGGCGTTCGGCGACGCGGTGCGTGCCGCCGACGGCTCGATAGACCGCGCGAGGCTTGCTGCGGCCGCCTTCGGCGACAAAGAGAAGGTCGCAACGCTCACGGGTATCCTCTATCCGGCGGTACGTGAGCGGATCGCGCGCTGGTTCGCCGAGCAGAAAGCCAACGGCGCGCCGGCCGCGATCGCCGAGGTCTCGATGCTCTACGAAGGCGGGGTCACGCACATCTACGACGTGATCATCGTGGTGAGCGCGGACCGAGCGACGCAGCTCACGCGCTTCGTTGAGCGGGGCGGCGCGCCCGACGAGTTCAACGCGCGGCTCGGGCACCAGTTGCCGCTCAAGGAAAAAGAAAAGAAAACGAAGTACGTCATCAACAACAACGGAACACGCGAGGCCACCCGCGAACAGGTCGTGCGCCTGTGGACGGCCTTGCAAAAGGAACGTGCCGGCTTGGACGCCGCCGGCAAGGAGGGAGCATGAGTCCAACACCAAAAACGGCCGAGGAAACGACCGAAGCCAAGGGCCCGGTGATGAACCTGGCCGAGCTGCAGCGAATGACTATGACCGACCTGCAGACGATCGGCCGGGAGCTCGACATCCAGGGGATGGGCAGCCTCAAGAAGCACCAACTGATCTTCGAGATCCTCAAAGCGAACATGGAAAAGACCGGCGCCATGTACGGCGAGGGGGTGCTCGAGATCCTACCCGACGGCTTCGGCTTCCTGCGGTCGCCCAACTACAACTACCTCCCGTGCCCGGAGGACATCTACGTCTCGCCGTCGCAGATCCGCAAGTTTGACCTGCAAACGGGCGATACGGTCTCCGGCCAGATCCGGCCGCCGAAGGAAAAGGAGCGCTACTTCGCCCTGCTGCGCGTGGACTCGATCAACCTTGAGGACTCGCAAAGGGCCAAAGAGAAGATCTTCTTCGACAACCTCACGCCGCTGTTCCCCGAAGAACGGCTCCAGCTCGAGACCGAGCCGAAGGAGATCTCGATGCGGGTGATGGATATGCTGTGCCCGCTCGGCAAGGGGGCGCGGTGCCTGATCGTGGCCGCGCCGCGCACGGGCAAGACGGTGCTGCTGCAGAAGATCGCCAAGAGTGTTTTGGCGAACAACCCCGAGTGCATGGTCATCGTCCTGCTCATTGACGAGCGACCCGAGGAGGTGACCGACTTCGAGCGCTCGGTCAATGCCGAGGTGATCAGCTCGACCTTCGACGAGCCGCCGGAACGCCACATTCAGGTGGCCGAGATGGTGATCGAGAAGGCCAAGCGCCTCGTCGAGCACAAAAAGGACGTGGTCATCCTGCTCGACTCGATCACGCGGCTCGCCCGCGCCTACAACGCGGTCATGCCCCACAGCGGCAAGATCATGTCGGGCGGCATTGACTCGAACGCGCTGCACAAGCCGAAGCGCTTCTTCGGCGCCGCGCGCAACATCGAGGAAGGCGGCTCGCTCACCATCATCGCCACGGCGCTCATTGACACCGGCAGCCGGATGGACGACGTGATCTTCGAGGAGTTTAAGGGCACGGGCAACATGGAGATCAACCTCGACCGCCGCCTCGTGGACAAGCGCGTCTACCCGTCCATTGATCTCGAGAAGTCGGGCACCCGGCGCGAGGAGAACCTCTACCACCGCGACGAGATGGACCGCGTCTGGCTGCTCCGCAAGGCGCTCCAGACCATGAACCCGGTCGAGGCGATGGAGCTGATCATCGGGCGGCTCAAGAAGACCAACACGAACGCCGAGTTCCTCATGACGATGAACGTGGACAAGGTCTAGCCGTCCCCGAAGAGCTTGACCGCCGGGAGCTTCTCCCCTTGACTGGCGGCCCGGGCAAGGTGTATAGGATCACCTCACCTCGGCATCCGTGCCGCGGCGGTTCCAGGAAACGAGAGGACAGCCAATGAAGAAGGGCATTCATCCCGAATACGTGGATGCGACGATCACGTGCGCCTGCGGCAACGTGATCAAGACGCGCTCAACGGTGGCGAAGATCAACGTCGGCATCTGCTCGGCCTGCCACCCGTTCTACACCGGCAAGCAGAAGTTCGTGGATACCGCCGGCCGCGTCGAGCGCTTCCGCAAGAAGTACGGTCTCAAGGAGTCGTAGCACGCCTCCGGGCGGCCCGACCCGCGTGCCGCCGCCCGCTCCCGCCACACGTCCGGTTCGTGTGCAGCATTCATGAAGGAGTTCGTCCGGATGGAGAGGAAAGCGCTATTCAAGAGGCTCGACCGAGTCGCCGAGCAGCTCCAGGCAATCGAAGCGGGGCTTGGCGACCCCGCCACCGCCGCCGATCCGGCGAAGCTCACCGAGCTATCGAAGGAGCACGCGGCGCTGAGCCGGCTTGCGCGCGCGTACGACGCCTACAGGACGACCCTGGCGGACATCGAGGAGCACCGCGCCATCCTCGAGGGCAAGAACGAGGACCCGGAGCTTGTCGAGCTCGCGCAGCAAGAGCTCGCCGGGCTCGAGGGGAAGATCGAGCGCCAGGAGCAGGAGCTCAAGCTCCTGCTGGTGCCGCCCCGCCCCGAAGACAACCGCAACACGATCGTCGAGATCCGCGCCGGCACCGGCGGCGAGGAGGCGGCGCTGTTTGCCGCCAAGATGTTCCGCATGTACGCCCGCTACGCCGAGCGCAAAGGCTGGAAGATCGCCCCGATCTCCAAAAGCGAGACCGGCCTCGGGGGCCTCAAGGAGATCGTCTTCTCCGTCGAGGGGACGGAGGTCTACCGCAAGCTGCGCCACGAAAGCGGCGTGCACAGGGTCCAGCGCGTGCCGAAAACCGAGGCGAGCGGGCGGATCCATACCTCGGCGGTGAGCGTCGCGGTCCTTCCCGAAGCCGAGCAAGTGGATGTCGAGATCGCCGACAAGGACCTGCGCACAGATGTCTTTCGCTCGTCAGGCCCGGGCGGCCAGAGCGTGAACACTATGGACAGTGCTGTACGTATTACACATTTGCCGACCGGGATCGTCGTCCAGTGCCAGGACGAGAAGAGCCAGCGCCGGAACAGGGAGACAGCGCTAAGGCACCTACGGGCAAAGCTTTACGAAATAGAGCAGGAGCGGCTCGACAGGGAGCGATCCGCCCAAAGACGCTCCCAGATTCTCTCTGGCGACCGGAGCGAGAAAATCCGCACCTACAACTTCCCCCAGAACCGCATCACCGATCACAGAATTGGCTTGACACTCCACAACCTCCCCGATACCTTGGACGGGAACCTCGATGAGCTGCTCGATGCGCTCATGACGAGCGACGCCGAGGCGCGGCTGGAGGCGGAACTGGCCTCGCACACGGGCAATGCATCAACTGCTCGAGATCCTCAAGCGGGCTGAGCGCTACCTGGCCGAAAGCGGCGTCGAGCGTCCGAGGCTCGAGGCCGAGCACCTGCTGGCCCACGTTCTCGGCCGGTCGCGGCTCGATCTTTACCTCGAGTTTGAAAGGCCGCTCGACGAGGCGGAGCTCGAGCCGTTCCGCGACTTGTTGCGGAAACGCCGGCAGCGGGTGCCGTGCCAGTACTTGATCGGGGAGACAGAGTTCTACGGCCTCCCTTTCGCCGTTGACGAGCGCGTGCTGATCCCCCGGCCGGAGACCGAACACTTGGTCGAGGCGGCGATCGAACGGCTAAAGGGAACGGAAGCTGCCGGCGAGCCGCTCGTGTACGACATCGCCACCGGCTCGGGGTGCGTGGCGGTGGTGATCGCGCACGAGGAGCCGCGATGCCGCGTGATCGCATCGGACACGTCCCGGGCTGCGCTCGAGCTGGCGCGGGCCAACGCCGAGCGAAACGGCGTGGCGAACCGCATTACATTCCTCGAGGGCAGCCTGTTTGAGCCGTACGTGCAGGACGGCGCAAGTCCGGCGGACGTGATCGTTTCAAATCCGCCGTACGTCTCCCGCGATGAGTGGAACGGCCTGCCCGAGGAGATTCGTCTCTTCGAGCCGCGCGAGGCGCTCGACGGTGGACCGGACGGGCTGGCGGCGATCCGCGAGATCGTCGGCGGGTGCGCCGACCGGCTGAGGCCGGGCGGGTGGCTGCTGATCGAGGTCGGCCATACGCAGGCGCAAGCCGTCATCAGGCTCATGGCGGACACGGGCGCCCTGGGCGAATTGGAAACTGTGCGCGACTACGGCGGGGTCGAGCGCGTCGTAATCGGACGAAGGTGCCAGGGCCCCGAAAGCGATGGATAAATTTCTAATATGGGGAGGCGAGAAGCTTCAGGGTGAAACTCGAACAAGCGGTTGCAAAAACGCCGTCCTCCCCATATTAGCGGCTTCATTACTGGCGGAGACGCCGAGCACAATAACCAACTGCCCCTGGCTTAAGGACGTCGACACAATGGTCGAGATCCTTGACGCCATGGGCGTTCGCATTCAGCGCAGCTACGAGGGCAGCCTCAGTATTGACCCCGGCCCACTCGAGAGCCACGAGGCGCCGTACGAACTCGTGCGCAAGATGCGCGCCTCGATCTACGTGCTTGGCGCGCTGTTGGGCCGCTTCGGCAAGGCGACCGTCTCGATGCCGGGCGGGTGCGTCATCGGTCCGCGACCAATTGACCTGCACATCAAGGGCCTGACCGAGCTTGGCGCGACAATCGAGCAGCGATGCGGCTACATCTTCGCCGAGGCCAACGAGCTGGTCGGGCGCGAGGTGTTCCTCGGCGGGCCGCACGGCTCGAGCCTGGGGGCAACCGCGAACGTACTGATGGCCGCCGTCAAGGCAAAGGGAACGACCGTTATATCGAGCGCCGCGTGTGAGCCGGAGATCGTGGACCTGGCGAATTTTTTAGGCCGGATGGGCGCAAGGATCAGCGGCGCCGGCACGCCGATCCTCACCATCGAGGGGGTCAGCGAGCTCAACGGCGTCGAGGGCTACGAGGTCATCCCGGACCGGATCGAGGCGGGAACGTTCATGACGGCCGCCGCGGTCACGCGCGGCGAGGTGACGGTCAAGGGCGCCGAGCCGGCGCACCTGCAGTCGGTAATCGCTAAGCTTACCGAGGCGGGCGTCAGGGTCGAGACGCGCAACGGCGACATCCACGTGGATGCCACGGGCGACCTCAAACCGATCGAGGTGGTCACCCAGCCGTATCCGGGCTTCCCGACGGACCTGCAGGCGCAGTTCATGGCGGTCGCCCTGCTGGCTGAGGGGATGAGCCGCATCGTCGAGAAAATCTACCCGAACCGCTTCATGCACGTGATGGAGCTGACGCGGCTCGGGGCGAACATCACGATGGACGGCAACCGCGCGATCGTGCACGGCGGCGAAGACCTGAGCGGCGCGCCGATCATGGCGAGCGACCTGCGCGCGAGCGCCGGCCTCGTCCTCGCCGGTCTGGCTGCCGAGGGCGAGACGACCGTGCTGCGCGTCTATCACATAGACCGCGGCTACGAGGACATCGAGGAAAGACTCTCGGCGCTCGGCGCGAAGATCAAGCGAGTCAAGTCGAATTGAGAAACGTGGCGCGGGGAATAATAGCCACACGCGAGAGGCCACCCGCGCCACGTTCGTATGTGATCTTCTTAGAGAGGGAATGGCGGGACATATCGAGCCGCGTTCCGAAAGGCAACCGTCGCGGGGAGCTCCCCACCGTATAGCAGACTGAGAAGATGTTTGAAGGACTGAGCGAAAAACTACAGGGCGCGTTCCGGAAGCTGGCCGGCTACGGGAAGCTCTCCGAGAAGAACATCGCCGACGCGATGCGCGACGTGCGCCTGGCGCTGCTCGAGGCGGACGTGAACTTCAAGGTGGTCAAGGAGTTCATCGCCCGCGTCAAGGCGCGCGCCGTGGGCCAGGAAGTGCTTCGCTCGATCACGCCGGGCCAGCAGGTCATCAAGATCGTCCACGACGAGCTCGTGAGGCTGATGGGCGGCTCGGCCGAGGCGCTCGACCTCTCGGCGTCGCCCGTAGTCGTGATGCTCGTCGGCTTGCAGGGCTCGGGCAAGACGACGCTCGCCGGCAAGCTGGCGAACATGCTGCGGCGCAAGGGACGCCACCCGCTGATGGTGGCGTGCGATACGAAACGCCCCGCCGCGATCGAGCAGCTTGTCGTCCTCGGCAAGCAGCTCGACATCCCGGTCTTTGCCGAGCTGAAAGAGCCGAAGGCGATCAAGATCGCCTCGGCGAGCATCGCGCACGCGCAGACCGAGCACCTCGACGTGGTGATCCTCGACACGGCCGGCCGCCTGCATGTGGACAACGAACTGATGCGCGAGCTCGAGGGAATCAAGGCGAAGCTCAAGCCCGGCGAGATCCTGCTCGTGGCCGACGCGATGACCGGCCAGGACGCGGTCAACATCGCCGCGGAGTTCGACCGTCGGCTCGGCATCACGGGCGCCGTGCTCACCAAGCTCGATGGCGACACGCGCGGCGGCGCGGCGCTCTCGATCCGCGCGGTCACCGGCAAGCCGATCAAGCTCATCGGCATCGGCGAGAAGCCGAGCGACCTCGACGTCTTTTATCCCGACCGGCTCGCCTCGCGCATCCTCGGGATGGGCGACGTGGTCACTCTCGTCGAGAAGGCCCAGGAACAGTTCACCGAGGATCAGGTGCGCAAGCTCGAGGAGAAGATCCGCAAGCACTCGCTCAACCTCGAGGACTATCTCGCGCAGCTCCAGCAGATCAAAAAGATGGGCTCGCTCGAGACTGTGTTGGGTATGATCCCCGGCATGGGTCAGCAGCTCAAGGGCATGCAGGTGGACGACGCGCAGCTCGGTAAGGTCGAGGCGATCATCCAGTCCATGACCGAGCAGGAGCGCCGGCACCCCGAGATCCTCAACGGCAGCCGCCGAAGCCGGATCGCGCAAGGCAGCGGCACCACCGTGCCGAACGTCAACAAGTTGCTAAAAGGATTTGAGCAAGCGAAGAAAATGATGAAGAATATGGGCAAGATGCAAAAAGGCCTGATGCGAATGGGAGGAATGAAATGGCACTCGTGATGCGCCTACGAAAGCTCGGGGCTCGCCATAAGCCCTTTTTCCGGATCGTTGTAGCGGAGTCGGCTACGGCCCGCGACGGCCGGTTCGTCGAGGAGCTCGGCTGGTACGACCCGAAGAAAGAAGGCGACAACTCGAAGCTCAACGAGGAACGCGTCCGCTACTGGCTCTCGAAAGGGGCCAAGCCGAGCGAGACGGTCCGCAGCATCCTCAAGAAACACAACCTGCTCGGCACAGCCGCGCCCGCAGCCACTCCCACAACCGAAGCACCTGCCGAAGCCGAAGCTGCGATACCTGAGCCCGAGCCGACACCACCTGCTGAGGAACCGGCGGAGCAACCGGCGGAGCAACCGGCGGAAGAACCGGTGGAAGAACCGGCGGAAGAACCGAAGGCCGAAGAAGAGGAGCCGAGGCCGGAGACGTCCCCCGAGGCGACTGAATCGCCCGAGACCGAGAAGGAATAGGAGTCCGGCTGCCGTGACCGAGATGAAGCAGTTCATCGAGTTCGTCGCCAAGAGCCTGGTGGACCACCCGGACGAGGTGCAGGTCGCCGAGGTCGAGGGCGAGGACGAGAAGACACGCATCCTCGAACTGCGGTGTAACAAAGACGACGTCGGCAAGATTATCGGCCGCAACGGCCGCACGATCAAGGCGCTCCGCACGCTGCTCGTGACCGCCGCCGCCAAGCACGGCGTCCGCGCCGTCCTCGAAATCCTCGACTAGCCCCGAGCGGAAACGGGCCGGCCCAGAGGAAAGGAGGGAGCCATGACTCGGCGCAATCTCAAGGATCCGAAACGGCTTCTGATCCTTGTCCTTGTTCTGGCTGTGGTATGCGTCGCCTTCGTCCTTCTACTCCAGAATGGCGCGCGGGCGTACAAGCCGCCAAAGATTGCCTTCGACGGCGCCTCGGACGACCTCGAGGAGACGGTCATCGTCCCCACGCTCGACACCCCGATGCCCGAGGATAAGAACGTCATATGGTGCGCGTCCTT
>CBDUSE010000052.1:0-16515 GCA_965369835.1 uncultured bacterium | reverse complement strand
GGGTCTGCAACCGCGTCTCGCATGACCCAGCACCTCGCCGATACTCCGGCCCCGGTGATATAGGCGTTACCGAGCTTCGCCCGGGGCGGCGCGGCTCCCTTGACGAGAGAGGGTTGCTCTGGTAGCGTTGTGGCGCTCAGGAGGAGGTGAGGCAGGCATGGCGGTCAGTGCGGATTCGATTGCCGAGCGCGTCATCGCCGAACTCGACAGCGTGCTCGAGGCCGGGTCGGACTGGCAGGACGCGGTCCTGGCGGCGTTGCGCGTGTTGCGCGCGGCGCGGCGCGCGTACCACTGGGTCGGCCTGTACCTGCTGCGGGGCGACGAGCTGCAGCTCGGCCCGTTCATCGGCGCGCCGACCGAGCACGATCGGATTCCGGTTGGCCGGGGCATTTGCGGCGCCGCGGTGGCCGAGGGCCAGAACATCAACGTGCCGGACGTCACCGCGCTCGACAACTACCTCTCGTGCAGCCCGAAGGTGCAGTCGGAGCTCGTCGTCCTGATCCGCGACTCCAGGGACAAGCGTGTCCTTGGGCAGGTTGACGTGGACAGCCACAAGCCTGCCGCCTTCAGCGCCGAGGACGAGCGGCTCCTCGATCGGGTCGCCGAACGCCTCGCGCGGGTGCCGGGCATCCGCGCCGGCTGAACAATGCCCCGGTTCCGAAGTCTCAGGGTGCGGGTTCCCATGGAGGTGACCAGTTGAGACGGCGACACAGGTTCTTATGGGCGGTGCGTGTCGTTGCAGTTGCGTGCGTTGTTGCGGCGTGCTGTGGCGGCTGTGGGAAGCGCGAGCAGGCCGTGATCGGCACGAAGGACCGGCCGCTCGAGCTTGGCGTGCCGGTTGCGGAGGAGGCGCTGAGCGGCGCTCAGCGGGCCCCGCTGGCCGACTTCGTCCGGCGGCGCACAGGGCTCGTGTGCAGCGAGGTGGCGGCGGAGTCGCTTGTCGAGCTGCTCGATCTGCTCGACGAGGAGAAGCTCGACGTCGTCATCGTGCCCGCGCCGGTCTATGCGCTTGCGTCCGAGCCGTACGACCTGTTGGCGCTGCTGAAGGCGCGGCGCGCCGGCACGCTCGAGACGCGCGGCCTGATCCTCGTGCGCGCCGAGAAAGGGCTCGTGACCGTGGCCGACGCGAGGGGCCTGACGGTGGCCGCGACCGATCCGGCCTCGACTTCCGGCTGCCTGCTGCAGCGCGTGCTCGTGACGGAGCAGAAGGCGACGCCCTCGCGCGTGGCGTACCTTGACGACGAGGCGAGCGTCGTGCGCGCGGTGTACGACGGCGAGGTGGACCTCGGCTTCGTCACCTGGCGGCTCAACGCCGAGGGCAATCCCGCCGACGCCCGCGCCGAGCTCTTCTACGATGTGCCCGACATCTTCCAGGCGGTCGTGCCGCTGGCGGTCACCCACGCGGTGCCGCACGACGCGGTGGCCGTGCGCGCGCGCGTGCCCGACGCGCAACGGGCCGAGCTTGTCGCCGCGCTCCTAGCCTTCGCCGGAACGCACGAGGGGAGTGCCTACCTCATGGAGCGCTACGGGATCGAGGGTCTCGCGCCGAGCGACGACGTCGAGTACCGTGAGCTGCGCCGCCGGCTGCGCGCGGCGAAGGTGCGGCTCGTCGAGCTCCTGCCGGAAGAAGAAGAGAATTAACCACCGATTTTCACAGATGGACACAGAACAACGCCCGCGACCGTCGTCGCGGGTGTACTCATATCTGTGTGATCTGTGCAGATCCGTGGTTCATTTCTCCAATACGAAGAAGTAGTGGTAGGTGTTGAGGAGCGGCTCGACCTCGCGCACGATCCGCCAGCCGGCCGCCTTGATCGCGCGGCGCACCTTGCGCAGCGGGAAGCCCAGCCGCCCGATCTCCCACTTGTGCTGCCGAAAGAGGAGGCGGCAGAGCCGGTTTGGCAGCGGGAGCCTCAGAGCGAGCCTAGGGGCGGTGGCTGCGCCGAGCAGCATCGGCACAAGGAAAAGGCCCCCGCGTGAGCAGGGGAGTGTGATGATGGCGTGGCGGCGGCTGACGCGGCGAAGCTCGTCGAGCAACGCGGGAAGCTCGTCGAACGGGAGGTGCTCGAGGACCTGCGCGCAGAGGACGATGTCGAACGCTTTGGGCAGGAACGGCAGCCGCCGCACGTCGCCGCACACGTCGGGGCCGAGCCGGGCATCGAGGTCGAGCGTCGTGACCCGGATGCCGTCGCGCGCCAGCGCCGCGCTCACCGTGCGATTGCCGACACCGATCTCGAGGACGCGCTCGGGCCGCACGCGCCGCACCTCGCGGAGCTGGTACCAGTAGCTGATCCACCGGTAGAGCGCGTCGTAGTTATTGGCGTAATGCTCGGCGCCAACCTGGACGCCGGCGCCTCTGCGCTCAGCTCCCTTGCTCAAGCGGCTGCTCCGGTCTGGTGTGCATGGAGTCGGGAATGAGTTGGCAGAAGCGGGCAGCGAAGTCAAGCAGCAGCTTGATCTCGCCCGGCCTGCGGACGCGATAGGCAAAGAAAACGGCGACAGTGCCCGAGATCTCGACGCCGATGCCCCAATGCCGGAGCAGGAACGTCTCCATCTCGGGATGAAGGAGCTGCCCGGCGGCTACCTGGTCTTCGGCGAGCAGCACGTAGCGGCGCTCGAAATTCGATATCTCGTCCGTCAGGTCATCGAGCGTCCCATGCCCTCGCGGATAAGGGCCCTTGAATCGCGCTCCGGCACGATTCGTCACATTCGGTTCGATGATGATGCCCGGAAGGTTTTTTGGCAGGTAGACGATGGCGACGGTCCGCCGTGCCGTCTCCTGCTCTTCGCCCTCGAGCGGCTGCGGCGTGTAGTCGTAGTCGAGCACGGCCACCTGTAAGCCGCGCCACTGGCCCATCATGATGTTGCGCTGCTCGCGCGGCCTCTCGCGGGCGAGCAGGTCGAACGTCGTGTACCAGTCCTCGTGCCAGGGATGGTTCTCGGGGGTGAAGCTGAGGCCGTGGCGTGCGGCGAACTTCGCCAGCGCCGTGCGTCGGTCCTGCTTGAGGAACAGCTTAAGGAGAGACAACGGGACAAAGATCGCTGCCGCGACAAGCGCGACGATCACATAGACTTCGTGCTCTTCCGGCAGCTTGGGGATGAGGTCCATGGAGCTATTCTACACGAGCTCCCACGGATTGCACAGGTCCGCGCCGCTCAAGGGAGCGGCCCGCCGTTTCCGGCCGGCAATCCGAACTCCCCGAGCTGCGCCCGCCCAGCCTTCGACTGCATCGGGGCGAACCGAAACACCTTTGCCTTGTCACGCTTCAGCACGATGCGGACCGCACGACAGCACAGCCCACACACGCCGTCAAGGAGGATGATGGGCTCTGTCGTGTTCCTGGCCATGGTCCCCGCGGTGTTCAGAATCCCACCTCCGGCAGGGCGACGTCGTCGGTTTCGAAGTACTGGGCGCGCCCAATGCCGGCCATCGAGGCGATCAGGTTCGAGGGGAACATCTCGGTGATCGTGTTGAGGTCGCGGACGTTGGCGTTGTAGAAGCGGCGTGCGGCCTGGATGCGGTTCTCGGTCTCGACGAGCTCTCTGGAGAGGTGCATGAAGTGCCCGTCGGCCTTGAGCTCGGGGTAGCCCTCGGCGACGGCGAAGAGCGATTTCAAGGTGCCCACGAGCGCGTTCTCGTCGCGCGCCTGGCTTTCGGGCGAGCCGGTGCTTTCCACAGCGGCCGCGCGGGCCTTAATGACAGACTCGAGCACGCCGCGCTCGTGCGCCGCGTAGCCCTTGACGGTCTCGACCAGGTTGGGGATCAGGTCGTAGCGGCGCTTGAGCTCGGTGTCCACGTTCGACCACGACTCCGGCACGAGGTTCTTCAGCCGCACGCACCGGTTGTACGTCCCGATCGCGTAGAGCAGGACGATCAGGACGATCACGCCGACGATGATGGGTCCGACCATGTTCCCCTCGCACTTGTCAAGGCCCCAACGACCAATGATACCGTTTCTGCGTAGTCCGGCCCATGCGATTCTTCAGCCCGAAGGGCGTCTGGGAGTAGCCTCGGGCGCAAGCCCGCCGGAGGCGGGCAAGCCCGTGGGACGCGTAGGGATACCGTCAGGGTCGAGCCCCTTCAGGGGCGATTGATGTGCATGGCGGCGGCATTGCCGATTGCCCTCAATCGCCCCTGAAGGGGCTCAATGCTGTTGTTTGTCGTCGCTGTCCACGGGCTTGCGGGCCTGTTGAAAAAGGCGCTCTATGCAAGCCTTTCAGGCTAGGGGGTGGTTGTTTTGGCTCCCGAACCCCGGGTGTTACCCGGGGCTATTCTACAATGCCCCTTTGGGGCGACCGCCTTGATCGCGGCATCCGGACTTTTTCAACAGGCCCTTGCACCCGTGGCTACTCCCAGGCGCCGCTACGCGGCTCTGCAGCACACTTGCACGCGCGAGCGTTGTAGGGCGGGCGCCCCTTGCGCCCGCCGAAGCGGCAACAAGGCCACAAAACGGAATGAGGATCTCCACAGGCAAGCGCTAGGGCTGCTGTTGCCTAGCAAGCAGCTTGCCCGGTCTCATGCGTATGTGCCGCCGCACGAGTTGCCTCACCCTCTCGACCGCCTCCTCCACTTCAAGTCCGAACTCGTCGACCTCATCGTCTGCAGGCTCCCAGACAATGCTTTCGAGCCTCTCAAGCTTCTCGCGTTTCAGAGGTCCTTCCTTGATCTGGTGCTCGAAGTACTGCCGAAGTGCAAAGCGCAGCTGCCAAGCACACTCACGGAGTGATTGCAGCTCCTCCTGGACTCTGCCACCCCAATAGACCTCCGCCTCAGCCTCTGGAGTGTATAGCTCCAGCAGCGCATCCTGAACCCATGACCACTCCTCTCTATAAGCGGACTCCAGCTTGCTGCGTTCGTCAGGGCCGAGCCCGCCTCTCGATCCGCTAGGCGTTTCCAGGTTTCCTTCCTTCTGCGCCTCGCGCCTGCGGGACCATGAAAAGGACTCCTCTTTGCGGACGCGCGTGATGGCGCCCTTGATGCTGTAAGCCGCTCCAAGCAACGCGTTGCCCGCGCTAACTTCCTTCTGCCGTTTCCAAGCGCAGAATCCAGCTACGGCAGCAACAATGGCGCCGGTGATGGCGGAGGCGAAGGCCAGGGCCGCCGTCAGTATCATCGCGTCGCCGCCTTGCGCTGTGTCTGCGGCAGCAAGCACTGAGTACATCTTATGAGCCTCCTATGCTTCTCACCCCCGAGCATAATCCTTCTTGACGTAGTCCGGCACCTGGGCGTGGAAGTCGGCGGCGAACTGGAGAAGGTGGCGGACGCCGTCGGCGCCGAGTTTGCGCTCGCGGAAGAAGATGGCGCGGTGGCCCACGATCTGGAGCGCGAGGTCGCGCACGCCGGCGCGTGTGCGGAGCAGGAACTCCATCATCTGCGGCGTGACCACGTCGTAGGCGAACTTGCGGTCGTCGGCCCAGACGTAGAAGCGCTTGTTGAACTCGTTGGACTCGAAGTCAATGTCGCCGCCGCCGATGAACTCGAAGAACTCGCGAAACGCCGAGTCGGGCTTGATCGTGATCCCCGGGAACACCTCGGGCAGCTCGAGGGCCAGCACGGTGCGCGTGTGGTAGTGGCGGCTCGTGCTGCCCTTCGAGTCGGTTGACTCGGTGTAGTAGGTGTACTCGAACACCTCGGTCGCCACGGCGATCCGGTCGGCCTCCGGCTGAAGGCCCGTTTCACGTGCCACGAGGCCGCGCCACATGCCGGCGAGGTGGTTCTTCGTTCCGTATTGGTGGGCGCGCCGAAAGAGCTCGAACGGGCCGCCCCAGCCCGGCGCGCCGCTGCGCTTGAGCGCATCGAAGCTGAAGCCGAGCCGGCGCGCGAGCGCGGCCAGGCCCTCGCGCCGCCTGCGCTCGGCGAGGAAGCCAAGGATGCCGAGGACGATGACGAGCGCAAAGACGGCGAAAAACAGGACGAGCACGGTGGAGGGGAACTGTGCAAGCATACGGGCTACCACGCTCCGCGCTTCTGTTGGCGGATCCCAATGCGACACCTATCATAGACGCCGGGTTCGATTGCGGTCAATCCGCCTTTGCAGACGGTAACCCGCTCCACAATACCGCCAAGCGGCCTCCGCGAAGTCTCCGTGATCTCTGCGCCTCTGCGTGAGGAATAGAAGAACCTCTCGCAGAGGCGCAGAGATCGCAGAGGAAGAGGCAGGCGCCCTGCAACGCGACGGCGCTGATGAGCTGCGGCGGCGTTTTGCGTTGTGGCGGGCGGCGGCGCGGGGCTATACTGCGCGCTCCGTACCGGTTGCACGACGCTTCGCACCACGTGTGCAGGGCGAGGAGAGGCAGACTCGTGTATCGCATCGGCTTCAAGAAGGAATCGCTCGAGAAAGCAGACCTCGACGAGATGCAGGCGGCGTGGCGGCGTTGCGCGCGGCGGATCATCGTTGCGACGACGCTGGCGGGATCGGGACATCCGGGCGGGTCGCTCTCGACGCTGCACATGCTGCTGACGATCTACGCGAACGCCCGTTTCAACCCCAAGGACCCGTGGGACGCCGACCGCGACCGTGTCTTCATCAGCCACGGGCACACCTCGCCGGCGAGCTACGCGGTGCTCGCCGAGGCCGGGTTTTTTGACGAGGAAGAGATGCTGCTCGGCTTCCGGCGCGCGGGCTCGATCTACGCGGGACACGTCGAGAATGTGGTGGCGGGCGTCGAGTGGACGAGCGGCAACCTCGGTCAGGGGCTTTCGGCCGGGTGCGGCGCGGCGCTGGCGGCGAAGCTCAACGGCAAGGATTGTAAAGTACTCGTCGGCATGGGCGATGGCGAACAGCAGAAGGGGCAGATCAGCGAGGCGCGCCGCTTCGCGATGAAGTACGGCCTCGATAACCTGATCGCGCTCGTGGACTGCAACGGCTTGCAGATCGGCGGCGACACAGCCACGGTCATGCCGCAGAACCTCGTCGAGGAGTGGCGATCGAGCGGCTGGAACCTTCTTGAAGTTGCCGACGGTCATAGCTGGGAGGCAGTGTACCGACCGCTTCGACTCGCCTACACGGGTGAGGTGGAGCACCCGGATCGGCCGACGGTGATCGTTGCCCACACGGTGATGGGCAAGGGCGTCTCGTTCATGGAGAACGACGCGGCGTATCACGGCAAGGCGCTCTCGCTCGACCAGGCGCGGCAGGCGCTCGAGGAGATCGGCGCGCCGGACGACCTCGACGCGCTGATCGCCAAACGCAAGGCGCTGACGAATCCGCCGAAGATTCATCGCATTCCCGAGCAGGCGATTCGTATTGATACCGGCACCCCGCGCACATACGACCTCGAGACAAAGACGGACAACCGGTCGGCCTACGGCACCGTGCTCGAGGAGCTCGGGAAGCTCAATAACTCGATGAGGGGCCGCACGAAGGTGGTGGCGCTGACGTGCGACCTCGAGGGCTCGGTCAAGATGGGCGGGTTCCACACCGCGTGCCCGGGCTTCTTCTTTGAGGGCGGCATCCAGGAGCACAACACGGCGACGCTGGCGGGCCGACTTTCGCTCGAGGGGTTCCAGGTGTTTTTCAGCACGTTCGGGGTCTTCGGCGTGGCGGAGACGTACAATCAGGAGCGGCTGAACGACATCAACCAGACGAACCTGAAGCTGGTGTGCACGCATATCGGGCTCGACGTGGGCGAGGACGGTCCGACGCACCAGAACATTGACTACATCGCGCTCATGGCGTGCTGCTACAACTTCCGCGTCTTCATCCCGGCTGACCCGAATCAGACGGACCGGGTGACACGCTATGTGGCCTCGACCTGGGGCAACTGCTTCGTCGGGATGGGCCGCTCGAAGATGGCGGTCATCGCGACCGAGGACGGCTCGGGCCCGCTTTTCGGCGACGGCTACGAGTTCGTCGAGGGCCGCGCCGACGTCGTGCGCAAGGGCGATGACGCGGCGATCATCGCGATCGGTCCAATGCTGCACGAAGCGGTCAAGGCGCACGATATCTTGAAAGCAAAAGGCCTTTCGGTGCGAGTGGTCAACATGTGCTCGGTGGTGCCGATGGACCGCGAGGCGATCGTCGCGGCGGCAAGGACGGGCGCGGTGGTGACTGCCGAGGACCACAACGTGCGCACGGGACTTGGGACGCTTGTCGGCAGCGTGCTGGCCGAGGAAGGGGCGAGTTGCGCCTTCCGCAAGTGCGGTGTGCGCTACTACGGCGCGAGCGGCAAGCCGGCGGACCTTTTTCGGGCGTACGGCCTCGATGGCGCGAGCCTGGCGAAAGCGGTGGAAGAGTTGAAATTAGAATAAGTCACAGATTGCACGGATCAGCGCAGATTCTCCGGCTTCGCCGGTGAGAAGCTCTCAACAGAAGCAGGCGCGACCTTGGAAAAGGTCGTGCCCTTTCTGTGTCAATCTGTGAAATCTGTGGCTTGTTTTCCAGGCATAGGAAAGGGCGGCCGAAACGCTTCGACCGCCCCCGAACTATCTCCAGTCGCCGACTAGAATATGGCGGTCAACTGGAGGATGAACTCGTCAATATCCTCGCCCTCGTCGAGGTCCTCGATGACGTAGTTGGCCTCGAGCTTGACGTCGTGGGTGCCCACGAAGCTCAGGCGCACGCCGAGCGTGATCCAATTGCCGCCACACGTGCAGTTCGCGGCGGCGTCCGGACCGTAGTCTTCCCACTTGACCACGGGCGTGACGACCATGCTGTCGACCGGCAGGTCATACGAGGCAAGGACGTACCAACCGTCGGTCTCGGTCGAGCCGCCGGCGGCGAGGTCCTGCTCCAGGTTGATGTACTCGCCCTGGACCTTGAACTGCTCGTAGAACCACTGGACTGTGCCGACCCAGCAGGTGAGCTCGAAGTCGCCGAGGTCAACACCCTCGGCATCGAGTTCCTGCTGCTCGCCCATGCGGTAGGCGGCACCGATCATGAGCCCATCCGCCGGGCCCTCGCTGCCCTGGAACGGCTTGGCGTTGACGCGGAGGTAGTAGTCTTTCTCATCGTTGTTCTCGGCCGTGTTGGGGCCGGTGCCGTTGACCACAGCGGCCTGGATGTCCACCTTGCCCTCCATGAGGGGATACACCAGGAAGGCGCCGATGTCGCCCCACGGGGCGGCCTGGGCCGTAATCGTCGCGCGATCGATCGTGTCGAGCTTCGCGGACGAGGTGTAGCTCTCCAACACCAGCGGGGTCAGGAACTGACCGAACTTCAGTGTGCCGTCGCCGACGTTGACCGTGACGCCGGCCAGGATGATTTGGGGATCACCCGCAAACTCCGGATTCAGGATGAAGCCCCAATCATCGCCCAGCTTGCCCTTGATTATGAGGCGCGCGCGGCGCACGTCGAAGGCGCTCTGTGGATCACCGTCGTCCACGTACTTGAAGCGGGGCTGGATGAAGCCGCCGACGTACACGTCGTAGGCCGTCTTGGCCATCCAGTTGTTCGGGCCTTCGATCTCAGCGGCCGCGATGTCCTCCTCGGTCACAAGGCCCTCATTGACGAGCGCGTCGAGCCGAGCGTCACGCGCGAACGCGCTGACGGAAAACACCAGCGCCAGGCACACGACACAACCAAACACAAATAGCTTTTTCACCGTATTCTCCTTTCGCGAGAAATGCGCAAAACAACTCCCTTGCGAACCGGTCTCCTCATGGAGACACGTATCCCGTGAACGTGCTTTGCAGTGAGTCTGGGTTTCACCTCCCTTCCTGCAGATTTGGCGCTACGGGAGCACGCTATCCGCCCGCGCTTGCAGAAGATCAAACGTGTCTGAACACGTAACCGCCGTGCAAGGTATGGGTTATCTTCCTGGAGTGTCAACCGATATTTTCCGATGTTTCAAACATATTTTAGGCCAATGTTGTCCCTCAAACCGGCTATTCACACCCCGCGCCGCGCGCGGCGCGCTCCCTGCGCAGGGTGATCAGCGTTACCTCGGGCGGGCAACGGAACCTGAGTGGGACGTTGGCGGTCCCGCAGCCGGCGCTGACGTGCAGGATGGTCGGCCCCTCGCGCACAAGCCCGCGGCAGTAGCGCCGCCCGAGCTTCGACTTGACCTTGATGGCGCCGATCACGGGGAGCACGATCTGGCCGCCGTGCGTGTCGCCCGCCAGCACAAGCGCGATGCCGCGCTCAGCGGCGAGCCGGACGTAGTCGGGCGTGTGGGCGAGCAGCACGCGGAAGCCGTCGCGCGGCAGGCGGTCGAGGATTCGCGCGGCGCGCGCGATCCGGCGCACGGGGTTCTCGGCGTGAACGCCGAGGATGTGGATCTGCTCGCCGCCCTGCTCGATGGTCCGTGACTCGTTGACGAGCAGATCGAGGCCGAAGGGGGCGAAGGTGCGTTTCATGTCGGCGTTGTCCTTGTTACCGAGCACGGCCACGGCTTGCCGGCGCGTCGAGCAGGCGCCGGCAAGACGCCCCATCCAGGCGGGGATCGGCGCGTCGTCCGTGTAGCTGTGGCGCTTGTAGTCGCCGGTGAAAACGGCCAAGTCGGCCGGGAGCGTCGGGAGCACGCGGAGGAGCCGGCGCGGGATGGTGCCGAAGCGCATCAGATGCAGGTCCGAGATGTGCAACAGCCTGAAGCCGTCGAAGGGCTCGGGCAGCGTGGAAAACTCGATCGTGAGGTGGCGCACCTTGAGCGCGCGCGCCTCGAAGAACATGTACACGACCAGCGCGCATGCGAAAGGCAGCATCGTCAGCTCCAGGACGCGGCGATCAGGCGTTTCTGCCGCAGCACTTCTTGTATTTCTTGCCGCTGCCGCACGGGCAGGGGTCGTTCCGGCCGACCTTGGGCTGGGCGCGCCGGATGGTCTGGACCGTCGGCGCCCCGTCGCCGGCGCTCCTTTGCCCGGCGGCGTACTCCATCCCCTCGGGCGGCGGCTGGAGGCCCGGGCCGGCGGGCATGAAGCGGCTCGCGAGCGCTTCCTCCACGTCGGAGTAGGTGAACTCGTCGGGTGAGGCGGCGAGCGCCTCGGCCATGTCGGGCGGCACGGCGACGGTGCGAAACACGCCGGTGACGATGTCGGTGCGGATGTGCTGCATCAGCTCGCTGAAGGCGGCGAACCCCTCCTTCTTGTACTCGATGAGCGGATCGAGCTGGGCGTAGGCGCGCTGGCCGACCGCCTCGCGCAGGTCGTCCATCGTGTAGAGGTGGTCTTTCCAGAGGTTGTCAATGGAGCCGACCATCACGAAGCGGATGAGCTCGTTGATCCGCGCCTCGCCCTCGAGGCGCTCCTTGAGCGAGAAGCTTTCCTTGATTGCGGCGGCGACGGCGTCGCGGACCGCCTTGCGGGGCGTCTCGCCCTCGGCGAGCGGCGCCAGGGCGAGGCGCGCATGCGCGGTGCGGCGCAGCCACTGCTCGAGCCCGCCGAGGCTCCACGCCTCGGGCGGCGCGCCGTCGGGGCAGAACTCGTCGAGCTTGTCCTCGACCACCTCGTCAATGAGCTGGCCGAGCATGGGGCGCAGGTCGTCCTCGTGCAGCACGCGGTTGCGGTACTCGTAGATGACCTCGCGCTGGCGGTTCATCACGTCGTCGTACTCGAGCGTGCGCTTTCGGATAACGAAGTTGTTCGTCTCGACGCGCTTCTGGGCCGTCTCGATGGACTTGTTGAGCCAGGGGTGGCTCATCTCCTCGCCCTCGTCGAGGCCGAGGCGCGTCATGATGGTGGCGATGCGCTCGCTGCGGAACTGGCGCATCAGGTCGTCCTCGAGCGAGACGTAGAACTTCGAGGCGCCGGGATCGCCCTGGCGCGCGCAGCGGCCGCGGAGCTGGCGGTCAATGCGGCGCGCGTCGTGGCGCTCGGTGCCGATCACCAACAGGCCGAAGGCGCCGCAGCCGAGCGTCTCGCCGTCGCGCTCGAGGCGGAAGCGCTGCCAGTCGTGCGGGCCGGGGTGTTCGCCTATGTAGTGGTAGAGTTCGTCGGGCACGATGCCCGGGCCGAGCTTGATGTCGGTGCCGCGGCCGGCCATGTTGGTGGCGATGGTGACGGCGCCGGGCTGTCCGGCGCGGGCGATGATCTCGGCCTCGCGTGCGTGGTTCTTGGCGTTGAGCACGTTGTGGGGGATGCCGCGGCGCCGCAGGTAGCGGCTCAGCAGCTCGGAGACCTCGACGCTGATCGTGCCGATCAGGATCGGGCGACCGCGGCCGTGCCAGGAGGCTACCTCCTCGAGGATGGCGTTGTATTTTTCGCGTCGCGTCTTGTAGATCGCGTCGTTCGTATCGTCGCGGCGCACCGGCTCATTGGTGGGGATCACGAGCACGTCGAGCTTGTAGATCTGCTTGAACTCGCCCGCCTCGGTCTCGGCGGTGCCCGTCATGCCGGCGAGCTTATCGTACATGCGGAAGTAGTTCTGGATGGTGATCGTGGCGAAGGTCTGGGTCTCGCGCTCGATGGTGACGCCTTCCTTGGCCTCGATCGCCTGGTGGAGCCCCTCGCTGTAGCGCCGGCCCGGCAGCAGGCGTCCGGTGAACTCGTCCACGATCATTACCTTGTTGTCCTGCACGACATACTCGACGTCCTTCTCGTAGAGCGAGTAGGCGCGTAAGAGCTGGCTGATGTTGTGGAGCGCCTCGGCCTTTGTGGTGTACTCCTCGTCGAGCCGGCGCTCGATGGCCGTCGCGACCGCCTCCATCTCGTCGCGCGCGACCGCCGCCTCGAGCACCTCGGGCTCATCGGCCAGGATCGTGGGGGGCTTTTCATCTTCTTGAGGCCAGAGGGTGTTGCGGCCCTTGTCGGTCAGCCGCGCGGCTCCCGCCTCGCGTTCGACGACGTAGTAGAGTCCCTCGTCGAGGCGTCGGCGCTCCTTCTGACCATCGCGTTCGAGCAACGCCTTGATCCGTTGCTCGAACGCGCGGCGCAGCTTCTTGTCGTCGCGCAGCTCGCGCAGGCGGCGGTGCTCGGGCGTGCCGCGTGAGACCTGGAATAGTGCGTCGGTGGCGGCCTGCTCGTCGGCGCGTGCCCAGGCGGCCTCGGCCTGCTGGGTGAGCCGCGAGCAGAGGGTTACCTGCATGCGCACGAGCTCGTCTATGAGCGCCCGCTGGATGATGCCCGGCAGCACGAACTGCTCGGGGTCGGTGGGCGAGAGCTCGTTCCGGCCCAGGTCAGTGAGCTCGACCGAGTGGCCGCGCTCATCAATGAGGAAGTAGAGCTGCTCCTTGATCTGCTCGTGCTCGGCCTTGCGGGCGTCGCCCAAGAGCTGCGTGGCGATGCGGTCGAGCGCGCGGCGCACCTCGCCATCCTCGACCATTTTGAGGAGCTGCTTGTGTTTCGGCGCGCCCTTCGAGACCTGGTAGAGCTTGACGGCGGCGGTCTCCTGGTCGCCCGCCTCCCACGCCTCGCGCGCTTCCTTCATGAGGCGGTTGCACAGGATCGTCTGACGGCGCACAAGGGCGTCCACGGCGGGTTTGAATTTGTCGAACTGGTGCGTCGAGCGCGAGACCGGCGCGGTGATGATAAGCGGGGTGCGCGCCTCGTCAATCAGGATGCTGTCTACCTCGTCAATGATGGCGAAGAAGTGGCCGCGCTGGACCTGTTCCTCGGCGCTTATCGCCATGCCGTTGTCCCGGAGGTAGTCGAAGCCGAACTCGCTGTTGGTGCCGTAGGTGATGTCGGCCCGGTAGGCGGCGACTTTCTCCGCGCGTGGCATGCGGTTCTGGAGGCAGCCGACGGTGGCACCCAGGGAATCGTAGACGGGCTTCATCCATTCCGTGTCGCGCAGCGCCAGGTAGTCGTTGACGGTCACGAGGCGGCAGTTCTTGCCGGTGAGCGCGTTGAGGTAAAGCGGCATGGTGGCCACGAGCGTCTTGCCCTCGCCGGTGGCCATCTCGGCGATCGAGCCGCGGTGGATGGCGATGGCGCCGACGAGCTGCACGTCGTACGGGATCATGTTCCACACGGTCTCGTGGCCCGTGACCGTATAGGTATGTGCGCGCTCGGTCAGGCGGCGGCAGACGTTTTTGACCGCCGCGTACGCCTCGGGCAGCAGGGCGTCGAGGGCGTCCTGTTCGGCGCGGTGCAGGCGCTGCTTCCAGCGGCTGCGGACCTCGGCGGTGCGCTCGGGGTCGTCGGCGTCGGCGAGGTCGCGCTCGAACTCGGCGTGCACGGGGTCGTACGCCTCGTGGAAGCGGCGCCTGAACTCGTCGGTCTTGTCCCGGATCGCCTCATCGGAAAGCGCCTGGTATTGGCGCTCGATCTCGTTGATCTGCGCCACGAGCGGCCGGAGGCGCCGCAGCACGCGCTGGTTTTTTGTGCCGACGATCTTTTTGAGCACCCAGGAAAGCACGCGACCTCCGGTGTTGTTGCTTCGTTCTTTAGTACGCAATTATGAGGACGCGGGTTCTCGACGGCAAGGCGAAACTGGCGAAGGGGTACGGCGGGTCAGACGCGAGCCTCGCTCACGGCGGCCTCGACGGCCTCAATCACGTCGCTCACGCGCCGTGGCGTGGGCAGGAGCGCTACGGGGACGCGGCGGTCGAGGCGCGCCTCGATCTGCGCAAGCACGGCGCGGCCGGCCCCGAGGCTCTGCGCCGAGTAGTCGAGGAGCACGAGGTCGGCCATGTCGGCAGCCTCATTGTAGGGATCGGTGGTGCGGGCGGTGGTGTGACCGGAGTCGAGGAGCACGAGCTCGACGGAGCTCATGGCGGATTCCTCTTCCTCGACGATGAGCACGCGCTTGGTGGGGGCCTCGTCGCGGTCAAGCTGGTCGAAGTGTCCGCCCTTGGGGGGGGTGCTGAGGCCGAGGAAGATCTTGGCGTTGTGGATCTCGGGGGCGAGCTTGCCGAGGAGGCGGATCACCGAGGGCTCGTCAATGCCGACCGCCGCCCAGAGGCGGTCGTCCATCGGCTCGAGCAGCACGTTGCCCCCTGAGCCGATCTGCTTGATTTTCGAGAGGGTGTTGGCCAACGAGACGATGTTGGTGAGCTTGTCGTCCTTGCTGTAGTGGTGATGGCCGCCGATGGCGATGCGCAGTTGCCGGGGCAGGCGCCAGTGTTCGGCAAGCGCATCGCCGACCTCGGCGTGGTCGGTCTTGAAGAAGAAGCGCTCGGCCTGGGGCAGCGGGATCATGTCCTCGCGCGCGGCTCGCAGCGCGGTGTCCTGCTCGCGGCGGAAGTGATCGTGCAGCACGAGCTTGCCGATGTCGTGGAGCAGCCCGGCGATGAACGCCTCCTCGGCGGGCACGTAGCGGATGCGCTCGGCGATGAGGCGCGCGCACGTGGCGCAGCAGAGCGAGTGCTCCCAGAAGGCATCGCCGTCGAGCTCGCCGTCGTCGTGGCCGCGTCCGAACATGTCAATGACGCTCAGGCCGAGGCTGAGGTTCTTGATCGCGACGAAGCCGAGCAGGGCGATGGCGTGGGAGACCTTGACCACCTGGGCGCGCAGCGCGTAGAAGGACGAGTTGACGATCCTGAGAATACGCGCGGTCATCGCCTGGTCCTTGGAGATCACCTCGGACAGCTCCGTCGCGGTTGATGTCTCCGACTCGATCAGTTTGAGCAGCTTGTAGACGATGATCGGCAGCGTCGGCAGCGTCCTGATCCGCGACAAGATATGTTCGACCTTGTCGGTGGTCATGACGCTCGCTCGCTACCAGGTTCCGACTCGTTGTGACGGGAAGTACTTCATGACAAGCTCTTCCATCGTCTCGGGCAGCTCTTTTTCGTCAATGACGTAGATGTCCTTGGTGCCGCGCCTCGACTCCGGGCCTTTCGTGATGCCGGGGTACTGCTCTTCGATCTCCTTCAGGGCGTTCCTCTGGGCGTGGACCGTGCGCACGAGCTCGCGGTTCTCGGTCCACAGGTCGTACTGCATCAGCGCGTGGCGGATGGTGATCTTGAGGTCGTCGTCGTCCCACGGCTTCGTGATAAAGCGGAAGACCTCGCCCTCGTTGATGGCACGGACGGTCGCCGCCATGTCCGCCTTGCCCGTCAGAATGATGCGGATCGTCTCGGGGCTGATCTTCTTGACGGTCTTGAACAGATCAATGCCGCTCATCTCGGGCATCTCGTAATCGCTGATGATGAGCGAGACGGGCGCCTGCTTGACCACTTCGATCACGTCGGTCGGCCGGGGCGTGGTGCTCAGGGCGTAGTTCTCGTGCCTGAGCAGCCGGGTGAGCGCGGTGAGGACGTGTTCCTCGTCGTCAACGATGACAACGTTGTGCTCCGTCATGTGCGGTCTCCTCCCTGTGCTTCTGATGGGGTCCTACGACTGTGTTGGTGCCTGCTCGGACGCGGTGGTCGTGGCGCGCTCGTACGCCTCGAGCGCCTCGCGCACCGCGTCGGTGATTTCCCCTTCGTTCCACGGTTTCGCGATCGTTCGGAAAACCGCCTCCCGGGGCAGCTCGGGTGCCGGTGTCATGCGGTCGGGGTAGCCGGTCAGCCGGATGCAGACGATGCGGTCATCGAGCGCTTTGACGCGGGCGATCAGGTGATCGCCGTCGAGCTCGGGCATACGCTGGTCGGTCACGAGCACGGCGACCGGCCCGTCACGCAAGAGGCTGAGCGCTTCGTACGGGTCGGTGGTGGCGACTGTGCGGAACGGCTCGCGCTTGAACAGCCGCCTGAGCG
>CBDUSE010000051.1:0-16555 GCA_965369835.1 uncultured bacterium | reverse complement strand
TCTTCGCCTCGCGAAAGCGCGCGAACTTCTCGATGTCGGTGATCCGCTCGACATCGGTCCCGGGAGTCTCCATGTCGATGGCCGCTGCGCGTCCGACGGCGACCCGCAGGAAAAGCGCATCCCGCGCCGTGAGGTTGAGGACGTGGCCCTTCTTGACGATGTACTCCTTCTTGAACTCTTCCCACGACGGCTGGCCGTAGCCGCCGGCCATTGTCGAGCTCGGCCCCGCGCGTTCCTTCTCGCTTCGATATCGCTCGGGGACGCCGAGCTGAACGCCCGCGTCGGCCATCTTGCGGGCATACTCGTCGTAGCGGATCTCGATAGAGACCCTGACCATCGCCTCGGCGAGGAGGGGGTCATGGCCGTTCTCTTCGGCGTTTGAACGGATTTTATTGGCGACGAAGCCAACGTACTTCTCAGGAAGCTCGATGATCTCGCCCGAGGAGCTGATCATGATCGGGATCGCGTCGCCGATCGTGCCGCCACGGGCCACGATAATGTCGTCGCACGCGTAGGCGATCATCGCGCCGGCGGAGGTCCCTTCCGTGTTGACCCAGGCGACGGTCGGGATCGTCGCCGTGTTGAGCATCTTGCTCATTTCAACCGCTGTCCAAACACCCCCGCCAGGCGTGTGGATCTCAAGCACAACCAGTTCCGCGCCCGCCTCCTTGGCTTCTTCGAGGCCGCGGCGCAGATAGGTCATCATGATCCCGTTCACCTCGGTGTTGAGCCTGAGGTGGTAAATGAGTGGTGTGGGTGGTGTCGTTTCGGGAGGTGGAGCCGCCTCGTCCCCGGCGAAGAGCCGGCCGGCCGGCCCGAGTGCGAAGGCAAGCGCGATCAGGCAAAGGGCAAGGACGATCCTGCCAGCGGGACGCGCTCGTGCTCGATGTCGCCTACCGGTTCGCTTGAGAGTACGCCTGAAAAACATGAGTCACCTCGACGCGACGAAAAGATGGTGGAGGATACCGGATTTGAACCGGTGGCCCCATGCATGCCATGCATGTGCTCTACCAGCTGAGCTAATCCCCCACCGGCACCCGCCTGGCGCCGGGCCGGACAGGTGCGCCCCGCACGGGGCTTTCCGGCGGGGCAGTCGCTTCACCTGTCATTTAATATACTAGGCTTATGACGCTCCGCACGTCAACGCCTTTTCCCGGTCAAGGCCGGAGCCGCGACCCTTTCTTACGCTATCGGACGTACTTGCGGTAGAGGTAACGGAACTTGTCGTAGGTGATGCCGAGCGATTCGGCCGCCCTGGCCTGGTTGCCGCCGCCGGCTTCGAGCGCGCGCTCGATAAGGCCACGCTCGAACTGTGTCACCCGTTTATCGAAGGCGGCCGCCTCGTCGGGGGCTTCGCCGACGGAGGGCTTCGGCATGGCGAGGTCTTCCGGCTCGATCGTGTCTCGCTCGGTCTTGAACAGGGCGCGCTCGACCGTGTAGCGCAGCTCGCGCACGTTGCCAGGCCACGAGTAGGCCTGGAGCGCCTCGACGGCTGCGGGGCTCAGCGCCTTGGGGCTTAACGCCGGCGCCTCGCGCACGAGCGTCTCGATGAAGTGCTCGACCAGTAGGGGGATATCGTCGAGCCGCTCTCGGAGCGGGGGCACACGGATCGTCTCGAAGGCGAGCCGGTCGTAGAGGTCCTCGCGGAACTCGCCCGCGGCGGCGAGCGCCTGGAGGTCGGTGTTGGTGGCGGCGATGATGCGCACGTCCACCTCGATCGTCTCGGTACCCTGGACGCGGGTGAAGCTCTGGTACTCGATGATGCGCAGGACGCTTTTCTGGAACGCCATCGGCATGTTGCCGACCTCGTCGAAAAAGAGCGTGCCGCGGTCGGCAAGCTCGAACAGCCCGAGCTTGCGCTTGTCGGCGCCGGTGAATGCGCCCTTCTCGTGGCCGAACAGCTCGCTGCCTAAAAGCTCCTTCGGCACCGCGGCGCAGTTGATCGTGATAAACGGCTCGTCGGCGCGCGGGCTCAGCCGGTGCACGGCGGCGGCGACGAGCTCCTTGCCGGTGCCGCGCTCGCCCACGATGAGCACCGGCCGGGGAATCGGCGCGACCTTCTCGATCGTCTCGAGCAACGCGCGGATCGCAGGGCTTTGGCCGACGATCCGGTACTTCTGCTCGAGCTTGCCGCGGTAGAAGCGCGCCGTGCGCTCGAGCGCCTCGGTGCGTCGCCTCAGCGCTTTGTTCTCGGCGACGACCCGCCTGAACGGGGCGATCTTCTCGAAGCTGACCTCGAGGTTCTCGGCGAGGTAGATGTCCTTCTCGAGGAAATCGTTCGCGCCCCCTTTGAACGCGCGCTTCGCGTTCTCGACGCTCGTGTTGCCGGTGAGGATCACCACGGGCAGATCGGGCCGCAGCCGCTTGATGTCGTCGAGCAGCGCGAAGCCGGTGTCCACGCCCTTGCCCTCGAGGTCGAGGTCGAGCAGCACAAGGCTGAACCGCTCTGCCTCGTCGCCGATCAGCGCCAGCGCACGCCGGACGCTCTCGGCCACGACGACCTGCTGGTCACGGTCCTCGAGCATCTCGATGACGGCGCGCTGCACCTCGGGCTGCTCGTCCACAAGCAGGATTCTGTCGCGTGACGGTCTGTCGGGCATAGCAACCTCAGCAGACTCCCGGAGCTTTTCAGGACATAATTGTCGCACGGGCAACCCCCGCCCGTCCAGCGCGGCGTGCAGTTTGCGGCCGGACAAGAGGAGGTGCTAAGGCACCGGCTTCGAGGTGGGGAAGGACGTTGAAACGCCCTTTGAGGTGTGGGGCGGCGTGGTCGCGTACCAGCGCTGAAGCACTGGCCTATGTAAGCGGGAGCAAGCGCATTGAAACGCGCTCGCGTTGGTTGAGCGTCTTAGTTTCGGCGCTCAAGCACCGGCCTATGGGAATTGATCAAGCGCGTTGAAACGCGCTCGAGGCAGGTTCCTTGGCCCACTCGTTCACATTGCAGCAAGGAACCGGATTGGGAGTTGAGCCCGCTTCAGCGGGCTTCTTCGTTCTCGATAGGCCAGTCCTTTAGGGCTGGTTTCCGGGGGGGATACCGACCTGAGCATGGAGCCCGTTTCAACGGGCTTGCTCGATTCTTGAGCGAGCCCTTCAGGGCAGGTCTCTCATGCTGACGGGACATGCGGTTGCTGGGATCGCGCTGCGGTAACGCCACGACGTTCGCTGCCGAGCCGTGTAGGTGTATAATAAATTGAATGCCCAAGATGGCTCACAACCTCGGTTCGGGTGGTGGCAGCGATGACGGACAGGTCTCAGACTCCAGCAAAGGGAGCGACGCGGCTCGATCCGTCGGTCCTCGATGACATCCCGCGGTCTCCGGGCGTCTACGTCATGAAGGACAGGGCGGGCCAGGTGATCTACGTCGGTAAGGCCCAGGACTTGCGCGCCCGGGTGCGGCAGTATTTCGCCCCCGAGCGCGACACGCGGCCGAGCGTCCCGTTCCTTATGCGGCGAGTGGCCGACATCGAGACGATCGTCACCTCGACGGAGAAGGAGGCGCTGCTGCTCGAGGAGACACTGATCAAGAAGCACCGGCCGCGCTACAACGTCTTCTGGCGTGACGACAAGACCTACATCAGCCTGCGCATAGACACGCGCAAGCCGTTCCCGAAGCTCGAGATCGTGCGCCTGCGCCGCCGTCCGCGCGACGGCGTGCTTCACTTCGGTCCATACTCGTCGGCGACGAAGGTGCGCTCCACCGTCAAGATGCTCCACGAGATCTTTCCGCTGCGCCAGTGCTCGGAGGCCCAGTTCCGCGAGGCGCGCCGCACGGGCCGGCCGTGCCTCAACTGGCAGATGCGCAAGTGCTACGGGCCGTGCGCGGGTAACATCAGCGAGGAGGATTATGCCGCCATCGTGCGCAATGTGGTGCAGTTCCTGCGCGGGCAAGCGGACGAGCTCGTCGCCGACCTCGAGCGCCGCATGGATGCCGCCGTCGCCGAGGAGGACTTCGAGGAAGCGGCCCGGCTGCGCGATCAGGCGGCCGCGATCGCCACCACGCTCGAGCGCCAGCGGGTGATCTCGACGAAGTGGGCCTCGCGCGATGTCTTTGGCCTGTACCGCGAGGCCGACGAGATCGAGATTTCCGTGCTGCACGTACGCGACGGGCGGCTGCTCGAAACGACGTCGCGCTCGTTCTCGAAGGTCCAGGAGCGCGACGAAGCGTTCCTCGGCGCGTTTCTGCTCTCGTTCTACAGCGCCGCGGGCCTCATCCCGCCCGAGGTGCTTGTGCCCGTCGAGCTTGTGGACGCCTCGAGCGTCGCCGAGGTGCTTGCCGAGCGGCGCGGCGCGAAGGTCGAGATCGTTGCGCCGAAGCGCGGCGAGAAGCGCAACCTCATCGAGCTCGCCGTCAAGAACGCCCGCGCGGCGTTCGAGGCGGCGAAGGACCGCACGGCGCTGCGCCGCGATCTTCTCGACGAGGTACGGAAAGCGCTGCGGCTCCGGCGCCTGCCGGAACGGATTGATTGCTTCGATATGTCCAACATTGCCGGGGCGCACCGGGTCGGCGTGATGGTGGTGTTTCGCGACGGCGAACCGGACAAGTCGCAGTACCGCAAGTTCCGCATCCGCACCGTCGAGATCGGCGACGACTACGCCATGATGCGCGAAGTGCTCTCGCGCCGCTACACGCGGGTGAAGGAAGAAGGCGGGCTGCCCGATCTCATCGTGATGGACGGCGGCAAGGGCCAGCTCAACGTAGCCCTTGCCGTGATCGCTGAGCTCGGGCTGGGCGAGCTCGACGTGGTGAGCATCGCCAAGGACAAGGCGGCCTGGGAGGCCGGCGCCCGGAGGGCCGGCGCGTGGGAGGCGGGCAAACTCAGGCTTGAGAAGGTCTACCTGCCGAACGTCAAGGACCCCGTGCGGCTCAAGGGGCATTCGCCGGTCAGGTTCCTGCTCGAGCGCGTGCGCGACGAGGCGCACCGCTTCGCCGTTACGTACCACAAGCAGGTGCGGCGCAAGTCGCAGTTCGCCTCGGCGCTCGACGAAGTGCCCGGCATCGGCCCGGTGAGGAAGCGCGCTCTGCTCCGGCACTTCGGCAGCCTCAAGCGCATCCGCGACGCCACGCTCGACGAGCTCACAGCCGCTCCGAAAATAACCGCCGCCGCGGCCGAAGCGCTTTACACCGCGTTGCACAAATCCGAGTGAACGCCGGGCAACATCGCGTGTCTATCCAACGCGAGCGCTCAAGCGCTCGCAAACTGATGAGAAAAGGACGTTGAAACGCCCTTCTTGGGAATCGCTTGGCGCCGTCTGTACCAGCGCTGAAGCACTGGCCTAGGCAAAGGACGAAGCACGTTGAAACGCGCTCTGGCGAGCGGTCCTTGGGTGCCGTGACACCAGCGCTGAAGCACTGGCCTAGGCAAAGGACGAAGCCGCGCCTTCGGAGGGCAAGCACGTTGAAACGCGCTTGACGATCTTTGCTGGACAGAGCGCTCATCCGTGTTCGTATTCAGTCTGTCGATGCAGAAGGCGAGCCCGTTTTAACGGGCTTCCTCGGGTTTTCGTAGGCCAATCCTTTAGGGCTGGTGCTTCGACGGGCATTGTCCCAACATAGAGCCCGTTTCAACGGGCTTATTGGTTTTCCCAGGCCAGTCCTTGAGGATTGGCCCACAGGGTGTTGTCAGCAATTCGTTGCAGCCCGTTTGAACGGGCTTCTCCGCATGTTGGGTCAGCCCTTTAGGGCAGGTGCTTAGGGATGTTATCGGTTTCCAAACGCAGCGCGCTTGCATGGCTGCAATACGCTGTTTTACTGGATAACTAAACGGTTTTGCAGGAGGTGCGGTATGAGAACGGCAGTGGTGTGGGTCCTGTGCTGCGCCGTGGTGTTGGCGAGCGGGGTTGCCGGCGCGGCGCAGGAGGTGGACTCGAAGATCGAGTCGGTGACGGTCTATGCCGACCGGGCGCTCGTGAGGCGGGTGGCGACGCTGACGGTCAAGCCGGGCGAGTACGACTTCGTCTTCAAGGGCTTGCCGCGGTGGCTCGATGACGACTCGTTACGCGCTTCGGGCGCCGGCTCGGCGCCAGCGCGGCTGCTCGGGATCGAGTCGAAGGTCGCCTATACCAAGGAGACGCCCGAGGAGCGGGTACAGGTGCTGCGCGACGAGATCCAGGCGCTCGAGGACAAGATCCAGGTGGTGACCGACGAGCTGGCCGTGCTCGGCGAGCAGAAGGACTTCATCACCCAGATGAAGCTGCACGCGCAGCAGGCGGCCGCGCAACAGTTCCAGTTCAAGGAAGTCAACATGGAGGAGTGGAGCAAGGTCGTCGAGTACGTCGGCACGAGCCTTGCCGGCCTGATGGAGTCGGCGCGCGAGAAGAACGTGGCGGTGCGCGAGCTGAAAGAGGCGCTGGAGATCAAACAGAAGGAACTGGGTCGGCTCAAACGTCAGCGGGTGATCGAGACCAAGCAGGTGACCGTCTCGGTCGAGGCGCTTGGCGAGGGCACGCTTGAGCTGGCGCTCGACTACGTCGTGCGCGGCGCGCGCTGGGGACCGCTCTACGACGCGCGCGCCGACCTCGAGAAAGGCTCCGTCGAGCTGACCTATTACGGCACGGTGGCCCAGCGAACGGGCGAGGACTGGTCGGACGTGAAGCTGGCACTCTCAACGGCGCAGCCCGCCGTCGGCGCCCAGGTCCCCGAGCTCGAGCCGTGGTACCTCGACAGCGGCTGGCGCCGAATGGAAGAGGATAAGAAGAGGGTTACGCTGCTAAAGAGCGCTGTGATGGCGAGGGCCCCTGTCGCCGGCCCGGGTGAGCTGGCTGAAGAAGAGGCGGATGAAGAGCTTTATGCAGGCGCGCCGATGGAGGCGGCCCTAGCGACGGTCGAGGAGCGGGGCACCTCGGCGGTCTACGAGGTGAAGAAGGCCGAGACGATCCCCTCGGACGGCGAGCCGCACCGCACGACGATCGGCATCGTGAAGCTTGACGGGGGAATGCGCTACATGGTCGTGCCGAAGCTCCGGACGACGGCGTTCCTCGAAACCGAGGTGAAGAACACGAGTGAGCTCAGGCTCCTGAGCGGGCCGGTGCACGTGTTTCTCGGGCCGGACTTCATCGGCCGGGCGCGTATTGACGGCGTGGCGCCCGAAGAGGAGTTCAGCCTCTCGCTTGGGCCGGACGACCGGATCAAGGTCGAGCGCGAGACGCTCAAGGACCGCACCACGGTTTCGAAGACGCGCAACAAGGTGGCGGTGCGCAACACGGTCAAGGTCACCGTCGAGAACTACACCGGCAAGACGGCCGCAATCGTCGTGAAGGAGCAGGTGCCGGTCTCGCAGGACGCCGATGTGAAAGTGAGGCTCATCGAAGCCACCGACAAGATCAAGGCGGACGAGGCGACCGGCGAACTCAAGTGGGAGTTCGACCTCGCCAAGGGCGAGAAGGAGGAGCTTACCTTCGAGTTCGAGTTCACCTTCCCGAAGGAAGCGTTCGACTACTACCGCCGCACGCAGCGCTACAGGCTCGAGTTCTAGCGCGCGGCTGAGCTGATCTCTCGACGACGCGGCAGGGCCTTGACGGCCCTGCCGTTGTTCTTTTGCATTGGGGCGCTCGGTGCGCTGTGCTACACTTGAAGCGGATAGCCCGACGAGCACGCTCAGGACTTCAATGAAGCGTTCGTGGACCGCGTATATTCTAACACTTGTCGGCATGTTGCTCCTTTTCGCGCTCGCGGGGTGGGTGAGGATTAATGTGCTGCATGAGGCGCTCTCCGACGAAGGAACGGACGGTTCCGTTCCCGTCTATGGAGTGGTTGTGCTGCCGGTGCTCGTCTTGCTCGGCGCGCACTGCGTGGCGATGTTCGCCGCGACGCTCTCGTGGCGGCGGCGTGCGCTCTACGTGACGCGGCTCCCGTGGTCGGCGGCGCAGGCGGTCGTGTTCTTCGTGGTGCTGGTCGTCGGCCCGGAGTTGGCCGTCGGTGCGTTTCTCGCCTTCACCGACGGACTTGCGGGCGAGGAGGAGGGAGTGTCGAGTTCCCCGGCTGCTGAGGAAATCCAATCCGCACCGGAGGGCGGCGAAGGAGACATAACGGACGAGGCGGTCGAGGCGGAAGAGGCGCCGCCAAACGGGGGAAGCGGGAGCTTCGACAGTTACGGGCGGCTGGCGATGCCGTTCGTCGCCGCCGCGATATTGCTCCTCATCGTTGGCGTGATGCGTTCTCACGGTCTCGACGCGTGGCGCGGCTTTGGCTTTGGTCGCGGGCGGTTCTGGCGGTACATCGGCATCGGCGTCGTCGCGTACCTGGCGTTTACCTGGGCGATTCTGCCGGTCCTGGAGACGGGCGTGCGGGTGGTATTCAATCTGTTAGGGGTTGGCGTCGAGGAGCACGAGGCGATTGAGATGTACCGCGAGACGCACTCGCCGCTCATCCGCGCCGGCCTTCTCGTGGCGATCACGCTCACGGCGCCGTTTTTCGAGGAGATCATCTTTCGCGGCGTGCTCTTCCAGACGATCAAGCGTTATGCTGGTTCGGCGGCGGCGATCGTGATTTCTGCCGCGATCTTCGCCCTACTCCATCCGGGAACTTATGTGATCGTGAACATCTTCTTCCTCGGCCTGCTGTTCGGGTACCTTTTCGACAGGACGGGCAGCATCGTGCCGTGCATCGTGCTGCATTTCCTGTTCAACGCGACCTCGACGCTCATGCTGGTACTCTCTTGATAGGAGCGACAAGAGTTCATTGACTATCCGGACGTTGGAGTGGCGCGACGGCGCGCTCTGGATGATTGACCAGACAAAGCTGCCGGGCGAGCACGTCGAGGTCGAGTGCCGCACAGCCGCTGAGGTGCGCGACGCGATCAAGCGACTCGTGGTGCGCGGGGCGCCGGCGATCGGCGTGGCGGCGGCCTACGGCGTGGCGCTCGGCGCGGCGAACTCGTGCGCCACGACGGCGGAGGCGCTTCTCGCCGACGTCGAGAAGGCCGCCGACCACCTCGCCACGTCGCGCCCGACGGGCGTGAACCTGTTCTGGGCGCTTGATCGGATGCGCCGGGTGGCGCGCTCGTGCGCGGGCGAGGGCGCTGCGGCGATCAGGCAGCGACTGCTCGACGAGGCGCACGCGATCTACGAGGAAGACCGGGCGATCTGCCGCCGCATCGGCGAGCACGGCATGACGCTCATCGCGGACGGCCAGACGGTGCTCACACACTGCAACGCGGGCGGCCTCGCCACGGCCGAGTACGGCACCGCGCTCGCGGCGGTCTTCGCTGCGCACGAGGCGGGCAAGCGCGTCGCCGTCTACGCCGACGAGACACGGCCGCTGCTGCAGGGCGCACGGCTCACGACGTGGGAGCTACAGCAGGCAGGGATTGACGTCACGCTCATCTGCGACAACATGGCCGCGCACGTGATGCGCGAGGGGCGGGTGGATCTGGTGATCACCGGCGCCGATCGCATCGCGGCGAACGGCGACGCGGCGAACAAGATCGGCACCTACGGCGTCGCGCTGCTCGCGCGCGCACACGGGCTTCCGTTCTACATTGCCGCCCCGAAGTCCACGTTCGACATGAGCCTCGCCAGCGGCGACACGATCCCGATCGAGCAGCGCGACCCGGCGGAAGTCACCCACGGCTTCGGCCGGCAGACGGCGCCGGACGGCATCAAGGTGTATAATCCCGCCTTCGACGTGACGCCGCACGAGCTGATCGCGGCGTTCATCACCGAGGATGGGATCATCCGGCCGCCTTACGATGTGAATTTACGGGCCCTCTTCTCAACGGGCGGATGAGGATCAACCAAACATGGCGGGCAAGCGCGTCTGTGATCTCGGTGAGTTCGGGTTGATAGCGCGCCTGAAAAAGGAGGTGGCGACATCAGCGCGCGTCGTCGAGGGGATCGGCGACGACGCGGCGGTGATCGAGGGGCCCGAAGGCGGGCGCCTGCTGCTGTTTGCGTGCGATACGATCACCGAAGGCGTACACTTCCTGCCGGACGACTCGCCCGAGCAGATCGGGCACAAGGCGCTCGCGTGCAACCTGAGCGACATCGCCGCGATGGGCGGCGTGCCGCGCGCGGCAACGCTCTCGATCGGCTGCTCGCCCGAGGCGCCGGTCGAGGTGATTGACGGTATCTGGGCCGGCATGCGCGCGCTGGCGGGCGAGTTCGACGTGGACCTTGTGGGCGGCGACTTGCACCGTTCCAAGAGCGGGCTCGTGCTCTCGGTGGCGATCCTTGGCGAGGTCGAGCACGAGCTGTGCGTCCGTCGCAGCGGCGCGAAAGCAGGCGACTTCGTCGTGGTGACCGGCGCGCTTGGCGGCTCGAGCGCGGGCCGGCACCTGACGTTTACGCCGCGGGTGCGCGAGGGACGGTGGCTGGCCGAGCACAAGCTCGCGAGCGCGATGATTGACCTCAGCGACGGGCTGGCGAGCGACATGCGCCGCTTGTGTGAGTCGAGCGGCGTCGGCGCCGAACTCGAGGCGGCGCGCGTGCCCGTCTCTGACGAGGCGCACTCGCTCGCGCAGGCGGGCGATGCACAGCGCACCGCGCTTGGACAGGCGCTGTTCGACGGCGAGGACTTCGAGCTGCTCGTGACGGTGTCGCCCCGTCTGCTCGATGAGGCGGGCACGGATTTTCTCGAGGCGTTCGGCCGGCGGCTGCACGTCGTCGGCCGGATCACGGCCGAGCGCGACATTGTATTGATTCACGACGATGGCACAGCGCAGAAGCTCAACGCGGGTGGCTTTGACCACTTTAGATGAACCGGTGCGCGTCGAGACCGAAAGCGCGGCGGCGACGCTCGAGCTCGGCCGGTCGGTGGGCCGATTGCTGCGGCCGGGCGAGGTGGTGGGGCTGTTCGGCGAGCTCGGCTCGGGCAAGACGACGCTGATCAAGGGGTGTGCGCTCGGGCTCGGCGTGGCGGACGCGCGCATCGTCACCAGCCCCACCTTTACGCTCATGAATATCTACCATGGACGCTGCCCGGTGTATCATTTCGACCTGTACCGGATCCACTCGCCCGACGAGTTTGCCGAGATCGGGCACGCGGATTTTTTCGGCGGCGAGGGGGTCTGTCTCATCGAGTGGGCCGAGCGGGCGGGGCCGCTGCTGCCGGCGGACGCGCTGCGCGTTCTCTGCACGACGCTTGGCCCGGAGCGGCGGCGGATCGAGATTGCGCGCGCAGACGAGAGCGTTGCTTCAGAAGGGGAGACACCATGACCGAGAACGACCAGCCGAAGCCGCCGGACACGGAAGACCAAGCCGAGCGCAAGAAGGTCAAGTGCGAGACGTGTGGGCGCCTCGTGGAAGTCGAGGAGATCACCACGGCGCGGGGCAAGTTCTACTGCCCCGACTGCGTGGACGGCGCGATCGCCATGGAGAGCATCCTGCCGTTCAGGGAGAAGTACGACAACCGCGCGATCAGGTGGACCGTGCTCGGATGCGGCATACTCCTGCTCGCGGTCGTGCTCGGCTCGACCTTGCTGTTGATCCTTACCTATCTGCGGCTCGACACCGAGATCGAGTGCAAGGCGCGCATGGGGCGCCTCTATCAGAAGATGGTCGCCTACGCCGGCGACGCTGATTACAACGCGTACCCGCCCGAAAACAACGACCTTCGGCCGCTCTACACCAGCGAGTACACAACGACCTTCAGCCTCTTCGTCTGCCCAGGCACGAAGAACGTCGTCACCGCTGTCCGCCACCTCAACGACGAGAGCGCTGCGCCCGAGGGCGAGGGGATGAGCTTCTTCTACCAGGGCGGGTACTCGTTCGTGAACGAGGAGGGTGATAAGAAGCGGCCCCTTTTCTGGGACCAGAGCCCGGCGAACCACAAGGGCCGGGGCGTGAACATCCTCTTCAAGGACGGGCACCACGACTGGACGGAGCGTCCCCCCGAGCTGCGCCCGCCCGAGGAAGCGGGCGTGGGCGCGGCGCGGCGTTGACTCCACCGCGCCGAGCGGGTACTCTTTCGGCAAGGACCGGACGCCTGCGGGAGAGACTTTTTTGATAAAGTACGAGAAGCAATGGCTCGAAACGGTCCAGGACTTCATCGGCCTGTGGGACCGCTTCGACACGCTCTATCTTGAGGGCATCACGCTCGACGAGGTGACCGAGGAGCGTGAGGACGAGTTCCTCCAGTTCCAGGGCGCCATGGTCGAGCAGCTCGTCAAGGCCACCGAGATCGACCGCCAGCGGTTCGACGTGCACGACATGGTGATGGCGGTCATTCACGACGCGCGGAGCCTGCACCACATCGCTCGCGAGTCCGATTTCCAGCGCGGCCGGCTGCGCCAGCGCTGGACCGAGGCATCCGAGGCGCTCTCGAAACTCTACCGGTTCTGCGAGACCTACACTCGCAAGCTCGACAAGGCCACGCGGCTCCAGGAGCTGCGCCGCATCAACCCATTCTGGGACCCCGCGGGCGGCGGCTTCCAGGCCACGCTCACCAAGCTCACCATTGGCCCGGTCACATTCTTTGCGGGGTTGCGCCCCGGCCGCGACGAGAAAATAAACTGGTTTCTGTTTAAGATCGTGATCATCCCGCTGCTGCTCGTCTTCCTGGCGCTGGCGATCGGCAACCTCGGCACCGTGCAGCAGATGGCGCGCAACTTCGGCGAGACGTCCGGGCTGCTCCCCGATCCCGAAGGGTTCGTGCCGAAACTGATAATCCACTTCTTTGCGCTGCTCGGTGTCCTGATCCTTGCGCTGGTCGCGGCCGTGGTGCTCATGGTGCTCGCGTTTCTCCATGCGGGGACGCTGCACGTGGCGTTCAAGCTGCTCGGCGGCAAAGAAGACCTCCAGATAACGCACAAGATCGTGGTCTACGGCGCCGCGCCGATCGTCGCAATCATCACCGCCCCGTACGCGATCGTGCTGCAAATCATCGGCGCGCACAAGACGCAAAAGGTCCCGCCCGTGCTCGCGCCGTTTGCCTGGCTCATCGGCACGGCGTTGCTTGCAGTGCTCGTGCTCGGGATTCTGTTCGCCACCTACCACTTTACCGGCCAGATCCCGAAGGAGGGACAGTACGTCGAGGTCACCACCATCGGCGCAACGACCTACGAGCGCGCCGGCTTGAGCAGCAACCACGTGAGGCCGGCCAAGGAGATCGCCTCCGGCCTGCGCCTCGAATACAAGGGCGAGACGAGGAAAAAGGTGGGCAAGCGCAAGAAGCCCACCGACTTTTACCGCGTCATCCTCGAAGGCGAGGAGACGCTCCTGCAGCAGGAGGACGGAGTGGTCAAGGAGTTCCGGCGCTCGCAGCTCCCCAAGTACCTAATCGAACTGACACGCGATAAAGTCATGTTTGTCGTCGAACGCCTCAGCCGCGAGATCGGCGCCGAGGCGGACTAGCAGCCCGTGGTACAAGTCCGTGGGCTGCCGGTGCGACAAAAGTCGCGTGAGGCGCGACCTCGAAGAGGTCGGATGTGAGTAGCCGTGGGTGAAACCCACGGGAAACTTGACATTCTGCCCCTTCGTGGCACGTGGCTGGCGCGTGCGCTTTGACCAGCCTGGGTCGGCCAACGAACAGGCGCCAGACCGTAGTCCTTGCAAAACCGACTTCTGCCACGGGCTGCTAGGGCAAGGGACGGTCCGGAGGGTTCCGTGAACGAGTCGCACGAGGCGATACCGCGCCCGCGGGACGCTTCGTCCCGTACGCTGCTCACATGGAAGCGCGTCTACATCATATTGTGTCTCGTGCTGTCCGTCCCGGTTGCGTACTTTGCGTTCTGCCGGCCCTACTGGTGCGGGTTTGACTTCTGGGAGCAAGCGGCGGCCGTTCGCGAGCTGGCCGATCACCCGCTTCGTCCCGACAACCCGATTCTGGCTGCGTCCGAGCCATACGCGGGGCGCTTCGTCCCGTACACGGTCTTTTGGGGACTCGTCAAGCGGCTGACGGGGCTGGGGATCTTCACAACGATGGGGCTGGCCGCCCTGGCCAACTACGGGCTCTTCATCGTCGGCCTGTATCGTTTCGTCACCCGGCAATTCAAGAGCGCGTCGCTGGCCTCGTTTCTGCTCGTGACGATGCTTCTCGTCTGGGGCAAGGGGTACGCGCACGCCAATGCCTACCACCTCAACATGTTCCTCGTCCTGCTGCCCTATGTCGCGTTCTTTTCCTTCGGGCTGAGCCTGCTTTCGCTCTCGTACCTGGCCGCCTACTGCAAGAACGCCGCAGCGGACCGCAAGGACACGAGCTGGCACAACTTGGTGCTCTACGCCGCCACGTCGATTGTCTGCTTTCTCTCGCATCCCGTCACGGGCGCGTTCTGCTACGTGGCTGCTGCCGCCCTGTTGATCGCGCGGGGCAACGTGCGCCGCGCCCTTCTGATGCAGGCCGTGCCAGTGCTGGCTGTTCTGGCCTGTCTCGTCTGGCCGTGGTTCAACTACTGGCATCTGTTCTTCGAGGGGACGGTCGGCGAGAACCTCCGCGCCAACTTCGGTCTGATGCTGGCCACCAAGCAGGTCCGGGCTCTCGGCGGCGCCCTGCTGGGGATCGTGCTGCTGGTGGTCTTCGCCGTACGACGACGCCATCTGTTCGTCGTGTGGGGCTTCCTTATGTGTCTGGGCGTCTACGTGATTTCCGTGCTCGCGCACGTCGGCTTCGTGGCACGCTTCATCTTCTTCACCGTGTTCTTCCTCCACCTGGCAATCGCGCTGTTCTTCGACTGGGGGTTTCGCAGCGCGCCGGCGGCGGGGCGGCGGTTCAGCCGGCAACAGGCGGTGGCCCTTGTTGTGGCCATTGGCCTTCTCGGCCTGTCGGCACGGTTTCGCCGCGCGGAGTTTGACACGCACCTGGTGCGTCTCGAATGGCGGGGGTGCCTCGTGCCCGCCTACCGCAGCCCCGCAGCGAATTGGTTCTTCCTGGCGGACCATCTGAGCGCCGACGACGTTGTCATGACCGTCCCCCTCAACGGGTGGTGCATGACGGCAATCTCGGGCGCGAAGATGGTCGCCCCGCTGCATGCGCTCTCGTACATCCTGCCGGGGTTCGTCGAGGAACAGCAGGCGCGGCAGGCGGACGTTGACGCGTTCTTCACTGGTGACATCTCGTGCCGGCAGCGCAGGGCGCTGCTGGCCAAGTACGGCGCCACGCACATCCTGATGAAAGAGAACCGGCCCGATAACACGTGCGACGCCCTCGAGCGGGACCTCGGGACGCTGGCGACGGAAGTGGCCAGGGACCATAACGTCGTCCTCTACAAGCTGAAGGCGGACGATTGATCTCGACACCGCCGCGGGCCGGGCGCCTCGGGCCATGATGCGGTCAATGCTGGCCCCCGCCGGCGGCTGTAGTGCCTCTCGATTGCCTCGAGCAGCTCGGAGCGCCGGGCCAGCACCGCGTTGTCCGGCACTGCCGTCAGACTCTCGCTCAAACCTCCGGAATCCCTGCCGATACTAAAGCGTGGAACTGAACTGAGGCCGAGGCACGCCTATGAACCCTGGTGCCAACGATCCGGGAAACGAAGCGCTGGTTGCATCGGACGGCCATCCTGTGGCCAAAGGCGCGGCGGTCTGCGATTGTCGCAAGGTGCTCGGTGGGCTGTCCGAGTGCCGCGAGGCGCTCGGTAAACTGTCCAACCAGGAGTGCCTCGCCGTGCTGTGCGCCCTCGCCTCGGAGTTCGGCCTCAGCGTACGTCGTCAAGCGCCGCCCGGCATGAGCGATTCCGAAAAGGCGCCCACCCCGGAGAACCTCGGATGGGCCGAGGAGTTCGTGGCGCAGGTCGTGTTGTCCGACGCCCTGCTGGGGGCGGCGCTCCGGCTGGACAAGTCGAAGCAGGAGATTGACGGCATTGCGGAGCGGCTCGGGCAGGTCGTCGAGGAGACCTCGCAGCAGTTGGAGCGGAGCGAGGCCAGCTACTCGCGCCTCTTCCAGCGCGTCAAGGAGGGCGCGTTCACCTGCGACATCTCGGGCCGCTTTCTCGACGTGAACCCTGCCGTTCTCGAGATGCTCGGCTACGGCTCGAAGGAAGCGTTGATCGCCGAGCACACGTTCGGCCGGCTCTTCGCCGACGCCACCTCGTGGGAAGGCCTCTACGCGGACCTGCTCGAGCACCAGTACGTGCAGAACGTCGAGTGCGAGCTCGTCCGGCACGATGGCGCCCACGTCCATGTGCTCATCACCGCGATGCTCGTGCACGACAGCGATGGGGCGGCCACCGGCTTCGAGGGAATCTGGTACGACGTCACCGAGCGGCAGCGCCGGCAGGAGCGGTTGATCGAGGCGCAGCGGCTCGAGGCGGTCCGCCAGATGGTGGTCACTTGCAGCCACGAGATCAACCAGCCGCTGACCGCGCTGTGTAACTACGTGCAGCTTCTGCTCGAGCGCTGCGAGGCCGAAGGGGGCAACGCGGAGATCGCGCTGGCAATGTCCGAGGAAGCAGCGAAGCTCGCCGAGGTGATGATCAAGATCGGCCGGATTCGCGAGGTGCGCACCAAGCCGTACCTCGAGGGCATCGAGATGCTCGACCTCGAAAGCTCCAGTAGCGACGACGGCCCTGATGCCTGACCCGGCGGGTCCGAGCGCAGGTCCTCCTTGATCGGCGTGTAGGGTTGGATGTAAGTAGCAAGAAGGTCTTCTATGTGGCGCGGTTGCACGCTACAGGGTGTGTGCAAGTCA
>CBDUSE010000050.1:0-16586 GCA_965369835.1 uncultured bacterium | reverse complement strand
AGCCTGCACAACGTCACCATTTACTGCAGGTTGATGGAGCGCATCCGCAACGCCATCCGCCAGGGATCTTTCGGGGCGTTCTCCGAGGAGTTCCTGGCCCGTTATGGCTCGGGTGACGACGAGACAGAGGAGGAGTAGGACACAATGCTTTGGTATTTGGTAGCAGCAGCCGAGGGCGCTGGAAAAGACGGGGGCGGTGGCCTTGGCGGCCTCGGTATGCTCCTGCCACTCGTGCTCATCGGGGCCATCTTCTACTTCTTGATGATCCGGCCTCAACAGAAGCAGCGCAAAGAGCAACGGGCGATGATTGACTCGCTGCGCCGCGGCGACCAGGTGGTCACCATCGGCGGCATCCACGGCCGCATCGAGGGGCTCAGGGAGAAGGTCGTGGTCCTCAAGGTGGCCGAGAACGTCAAGATCGAGATAAGCCGGGCGAGCATCGCCCAGGTCGTCAAACGAAAAGACGAGGACGAGGGCGGTCTTCAGGGCTCCGACTAGCCGGGCCCCCTCGATCCCGCACCCAAGACACAGGACCGTACGGAGGTTGCGTCCATGAGCTCGAGCCTGCGCTGGCGCATCGTGCTCGTCGTGGTGGTAGCGCTCTTTGCGCTGGCACTCGTGTGGCCCACGATCCGCTGGGCCACGCTCGGTGACGAGCGGAAAGAGGAACTAAACCTGTTCTACTACAAGTTGGATGCCGAGCTCCAGGACGACCTCGACTACACCCGTATGCAGCCCAAGCCGCGCGAGCGGCTGCTCGAGGAACGCGCCGCGCTACACGAGACCCTCGAAGCGGACATCGAGGCGCGCAAGCTTTCAAAGGACTACCTCGATCTCAAGGAGGAGTTCGACAAACGGAAGGACATCCTCAAGCTTGAGCTGCGCGCCCGCGCGCCCCGGATCGCCAGCCTCGGGCGCAACATCCGGCACGACTTCTACCGCTGGTGGCACGGCGACGAGGAGAAGATCCTCCGTCTCGGCCTCGATCTGAAGGGCGGCATCTACATGGTCGTCGAGACCGAGGCGGACGTCCAGGCCGAGGTCTATGAAAAACTCAAGAACCGCATTGACGAGTTCGGCGTCGCCGAGCCGATCCTGCAGAAGCAGGGCAACAAGCGCATCATCATCCAGCTCCCCGGCGCCACCGACATCGAGAAGGCCGAGCGCCTCATCAAGGACCGGGCCGTCATGCACTGGACGCTCGTTGAGGAGGAAAAGCTCCAGGATCCGATCTACAGCAAGCAAAACCTCCTCGCCATCTACGATAACGCCGTCGAGGAGCTGCCCGACAAAGGGCCCGATCCCGACGACCCCGACAATCCAGACGTCACCGTCCCCTACAAGGACGAGGACGGCAACCTGATCAACTTCAGGGTGCTCGACAACAAGCTCGAGGACGAGACCGCGATCGTCGACACCATCCTGCGCGTTTACGAGGACGTGGACCGCGAGGGCAACCCGATCCGGACGCCGCTCCTGCTGCGCAGTTCCACCGACGAGCCGTACATCGTGAGCGGGGACGACCTTCGAGGAAAGAGTTGCCGCGTCACCAAGGACGCCTACGGCCGGCCCCAAGTCGCGTTCAAGATCAAGGAGGCGGAGGCGAAACGGCGATTCAAGGAGGTGACCGGCCGCTACCACCGTGGGTCCGAAAAGAAGATTCCCGAGGGGCAGGGCTTCCGGGGCTGGCGCCTGGCGATCGTCCTCGACAACAAGGTGATCAGCGCCCCCGCCATCGCGCAGCAGCTCTCCAGTGGAGGCGTGATTACCGGCTCGAAGGACTTTGACGAGGCGAGCCTGCTCGCGCTGCAGCTCCGCTCGGGCTCGCTGCCGGCCGAGATCAAGATCGTGCAGAACCTCCAGGTCGGCCCGACGCTCGGCGCCGACTCGATCCGCATGGGCTGGCGCGCGGCCGTGATCGGCCTCGCCGTGGTGATCGTGTTTATGGCGATCTACTACCGCGTCTCCGGCACGTTCGCGGTCGTCGCCCTCGTCACCAACATAGTGCTTATCCTCGGCGCGCTCGCGGCGGCGGGGGCCACGCTCACGCTGCCGGGCATCGCGGGCATCATCCTCACCATCGGTATGGCGGTGGACGCCAACGTGCTCATCTTCGAGCGCATCCGCGAGGAGCTCCGCGCCGCCAAGAAGATCAAGGCCGCTGTGGATGCCGGCTACCACAAGGCGCTGCGCACCATTCTCGACGCAAACATCACCACGCTCATTACGGCCGTCGTGCTCTTCTTCCTCGGCACCGGCCCGGTGCGCGGCTTTGCCGTGACGCTCAGCATCGGCATCTGCACCTCGGTCTTCTCGGCACTCGTGATCACGCGGGTGCTGTTCGATGTGCTGCTGCTGAACAAGTCAGTCGCCACGCTCAAGATGTTCCGCTTCTTCGAGCAGCCGAACATTGACTTCATCAAGGCGCGCCGCACCGCGATGACGGCCTCCGCGGCCGTGATCCTCATCGGGCTGGTCGCCTTCGGCGGCGGGCTGAGGGACAACTTCGGCATAGATTTCACCGGCGGCAGCGTCTACCGGCTCGAGTTCGAGGAGGAGGTGGATGTGGGCGCCGTGCGCGCCGCGCTGAACAAGGAAGGTATTGACGACGCTCGCGTGCAGGAGTTTGACGTCGCCGGCGGCGTGATCCGCAAGATCATGATCCAGGTCCCCGGCACGCCCGAGGAGGACGCGCGCCTCAAGGAGCTGCCGGAAAAGCTCGAAAACGAGATTGGCATCACGCTTCTCGACAGCAGCAGCGAGAATATCTCCGCCTCGCTCTCGGCGGACCTCGGTCGCCAGACGCTCGTGGCGTTTCTGCTCGCGCTCTGCGGCATCCTCATCTACGTCTCGTGGCGGTTCGAGTTCAAGTTCGCCATCGGGGCGATCGTCGCGCTGCTACACGACGTGCTCATTACCATCGGCTTCTTCGCCGGCTTCTTCATCCTGGCACGCCGCCAGATCAACGCGCCGACGATCGCCGCGTTCCTCACCATCGTCGGCTACTCTCTCAACGACACGATCGTGGTGTTCGACCGCATCCGCGAGGACCTCAAGATCATGAAGCGGCTCGACTTCCGCACGATCATCAACACGAGCATCAACCAGACGCTGAGCCGCACGGTGCTCACATCGTTGACTACATTCCTCGTGATCCTCTCGCTCTTCATGCTTGGGGGTCAGGCGATCAAAGACTTCTCGTTTGCCATGGGTATCGGCGTGCTTGTTGGGACCTACTCGTCCATCTTCATCGCCAGCCCGGTGTTGCTGCTTATGCACCGGAAAAAGCCTGCTTGAAGGCCCGCGGATTTTACGATAACGTAGCTGTTGCGGCAGGCAACGCAGGGGCCGAACCGCCACGCGAATTCGGGAGAGTGAACCGTGATGCGTCATATCGGGCTGGTTGCACTTACCATCTGCCTGCTCGCGGCTGGCTTCGGCTGCCGCGAGACCAAGCAGCAGGCGGCCCGCAAGCACAAGACGCGCAAGCCCGAATCGCTCATGGACAGCTACAGCCCTGAGAAGGTCAAGGAGTACGTCCAGGCCAGGAAGGGCAAAGGGGAAGGTGCGAAGGTCAAGGTTCACATCTCTCCCAGCAGCAACGACCTCGTGATCGGCCAGGTCAACTTCGGCACCTTCCTCGAGCTTGTCAAGGAATCAAGGGGCTGGTACGGCGTCCGTTACTACAGCCGCGACGGCGGCGAGTTCTACGGCTGGATCAAGGTGGCCAAGACGCGCTACGTGGGCACGCAGGAGACGCGGAACGAGGTCATCGTCATCGAGGACGAGCACAAGAAGAAGCACCTGACGCTCCAGGAGAGCGACGACGCGCTGCTGGCGATCCTCGCGGTCCCGTACAAGGTCTATCAGAAAGATGCCGGCTCGAAGCCCAAGAAGCGCTTCTGGCGCGGCAAGGAGCCCGACGGCCATGACGAAATCTCGCTCCTGAGCCGCGTGCCAAAGACCGGCGAGAGCGTCGCGTGGGCCAAGGAGCGCCAGAAGCTGATCGTCGAGCTCAGCCGCCGCGCCCACACTGACTACCGGCCGATCCTGGGGGCCTACTACGACGCGATCCAGTGGTACGTCAGCGGCGAGAAATCCCGCTTCACAAAACAGCTCAAGAACGCCGAAGCCAAGCGGAACGAGATCGCCCGCCACTTCGGCAACTAGCAAGAGAGGGCCGAATGTCCGGAGCCCGGCGCCGATGATGCGCGATGCGCGCCAACTGACGAGCAAGACGTGGCAGTTCGTCCAGGCCGACGAGGCCCTCGTTGACGAAATCGTCGGCGCCTTTGATATCCATCCCATCATCGCCCGCATCATTGTCAACCGCGGCTTCCGTGACCACGCCGCGATTGACAAGTTCCTGCACGGTCGCCTGAGCGACCTCTACGACCCCTTCCTCTTGGACGACATGGACCGCGCCGTCGAGCGTGTGCTGGGCGCCATCGCCCGCCGCGAGCACATCACGGTCTACGGCGACTACGATGTGGACGGCATCACGAGCGTCGCCCTGCTCTCGAGTCTCTTCACCATCATGCACGCCAGCCACGGCTACTACCTGCCCAACCGTATCACAGAGGGGTACGGGATCTCGATGGAGGGCATCGAGCGCTGCCGCGAAGACAACACCCGGCTCATCATCACCGTTGACTGCGGCATCACCTCCAACGACGAGCTCACCTACGCCCGCGAGCTCGGCATGGACGTGATCGTCACCGACCACCACGAGCCGGGCGATGCGCTCCCCGACTGCCTCGCCGTGATCAACCCGAAGCGCGCCGACAGCACCTACCCCTTCAAGGACCTCGCCGGCGTCGGCGTCACCTTCAAGCTCGTCCATGGCCTGATCAGCCGCGCCGTCGAGCGCGGCATGCTCGAGCGCGCCGACGTCAACCTCAAGCGCAAGCTCGATCTGGTCGCGCTCGGCACCGTGGCCGACACGGTGACGCTGCTCGACGAGAACCGCATCCTCGTCAAGTACGGCCTGAGGCAACTGAGCCGCAGCGAGCGCATCGGCCTGCAGGAACTCAAGGCGGTCAGCAATGTCAACGAGGAGATCACCAGCTACGACGTCGCCTACCGGCTCGCGCCGCGCCTGAACGCGGTGGGCCGGCTCGGCGACGCGCACTCGGGCGTCGAGCTGTTGTGCAGCGAGGACGAGAAGGAGGCCTTCAACCTCGCCACGCTCATCGAGCAGAACAACCGGCGCCGCCAGACCATCGAGCAGGAAATCCTGCGCGAGGTCGAAGCGGTGATTGACCGGACGGTGGACCTCGACACCTCGCGCACCATCGTGCTCGCCAGCGACCGCTGGCACATCGGCGTGGTACCCATCGTCGCCTCGCGCATCGCCAAGACCTACCACCGCCCCACCGCCATCATCGCCGTGGACGGCGGCATCGGCAAGGGCTCGGCACGCAGCGTCGGCGACATCGCCCTGCTCGACACCTTCCGCGAGTGCGAGGATCTTCTGGGAAGCTACGGCGGCCACCGCCTCGCCGCCGGCTTCCAGATCCTGCCCGAGAACATCGAGGCGTTCCGCGTCCGGTTCGACGAGATCATCCGCCGCCGCTTCCCCGGCACCGGGCCGTTCGTTCCCTCGCTCAGCATCGAGGTCGAGACCGACCTGAGCGAGGTCACCCTCAGCTTCGTACGCCGGCTTCAGGCGCTTGAACCGTTCGGCCACGGCAATCCGCAGCCGGTCTTCGCCTCGCGCGGCGTTTTCCTCAAGTGGTCGCCCAAGCTCGTGGGGTCGAACCACCTCAAGCTCTGGTTCGAGAGCAAGGACTCGGTAATCGAAGCGATCAGCTTCTCGATGGGCGAGCTGCTGCCACGGCTGCGCGACAGCGAGGCGTCGTACGACATCGCCTACATCCCACGGCTCAACTACTTCCGAGGCGAGGAGTCCGTGCAGCTCCTGATCCGCGACATCAAGTTCGCCACGAAGGCCTGAACCACGGAGGGCACGGAGAGCACGGAGCCTGTGTTGTCTCCGTGTTCTCCGTGCCCTCCGTGGTTTCTCATCTTGCTCCTGCGCAAGCTAACTGTTATCGCCTCATTATCCTGACCGACCGGCGGCGCACGACAATTGCTCTGAACGTTCGAAGATCCGCTCGAGCTCGGCGCGAGCTCCGTGGTAGTTGATGACCATGAGCGCGCTCAGAGGCGTCTTCTCCTCATGGGTTGGGCACTTGCATGCACAAGCGGCGGCCGAGGCCGCTTCAACGGTCTTGGTGTGCTCGCAGGCCAGTCCTTAGCCCGGAGTTCGAACAAGCCGCGCTGGACTTGTGAGAAATCCGGGCTAAGCTTTCGCGATCCGGCCGGCGCTGATGCACTCGGCGCAGACCTTGGCGCGCCGCACCGTTCCGTTCTGTTCCTTGATCCGGATCTTCTGGATGTTCGGCAGGAACCGGCGCTTGGTGACCCCGGTGGTCTTGAGCCCGATCCCGCCGGACTTCTTCGTCAAACCACGGCGTGAGACTTGACGGCCCGCCGAAGGCCGCTTCCCGCATATCTCGCACACTCGCGACATCTTGTTCTTTCCTGGCTCAAGCCGGTGTGGTGTTCGGTTCAGCCTGACTGGGCGCCCTCGGGAGGCTTTTCGTCGGTCGTCTCTTCTTCGGGAGGAGAAGCCGCCTCGGCTTCAGGCGCCGGCGCTTCGTCCTCGCCGGGCGCTTGGCTCTCCACAGGTCTTTCTTCCGCCGCGGGCGCCTCGTCGCCGGCCGGCGCCCCCTCGACAGGCCCCTCGGCAAGCTCGGGACAGGCTCCCTCGACGTGACTCGGGGCAGGCTCGGGACCGGGCTCCTCGGCGGCGGATTCAGTCGGCGGAGCGGTCACGCCAGCCTCGTCGAGATGCTCGCCGAGCGCGGACGCCGCCTCGGGCGTCGGTAGGTCCTCCGGCCTCATCGCCGGCTCGGGCGCCTCCTCTGCCTCGGCAGCGCCGGCTGCGTCGTGCAGGTACTCGCGGATGCTCAGCGCGATCTTGCGCTCCTGCAGGTCAATGCGTACGACCTTGGCCTTGATCTCCTCGCCCTTCTTGAGCGCGGTCTCGACCTTCTCGATCGGCTTGTCCGACACCTGGCTCTTGTGCACCAGGCACTCGATCCCTTCCGGCAGCGTGACGAACGCGCCGAAGTCGGCGATCTTCGTCACCGCGCCCTCGACCACGTCGCCCACGTGCAGCGTCTCGGCCACCATTTCCCACGGGTCCGCCTCAAGCTGCTTGAGCCCGAGCGTGATTTTCTTCTCGTCCGGGTTCACGGCGAGGACCACGCACTCGATCTGCTCGGCCTTCTTGAGGATCTCGGACGGATGGTTGATCTTGCGCGTCCACGACAGGTCCGAGATGTGGATCAGGCCGTCAATACCTTCCTCGAGCTCGACGAACGCGCCGTAGCTCGTGATGTTGCGTACCCGGCCCTTGACCCGCGTGCCCTGGGGGTATTTCTCCTCGGCGATCGTCCAGGGGTTGAACTCGGTCTGCTTGATTCCGAGCGAGATCTTCTGCTCCTCGGGCCGGATCGAGAGCACCATCGCCTCGACGATGTCGCCCTCGCTCAGCACCTCGCTCGGGTGGCTGATGCGCCGCGTCCAGCTCATCTCGCTGATGTGGATGAGGCCCTCGACCCCCTTGGCGAGCTCGATGAACGCGCCGTATGGCTGCAGGCTCACGATCCGGCCGCGCACGATCGAGCCGACCGGGTACTTCTCCTCGATGTTGTCCCACGGGTTCGGCTCGAGCTGCTTGAGGCCGAGCGCGATGCGCTGGCGCTCGCGGTCGAAGTGTAGCACCTTGACCCGCACCATCTGGCCGATCTCGAGGATCTCGCTCGGGTGGCCGACGCGGCCCCAGCTCATATCCGTGATGTGCAGCAGGCCGTCGAGGCCAAACAGGTCAATGAAGGCGCCGAAGTCGGTGATGTTCTTCACCATGCCCTGGCGGACCTGACCGTCCTCGATCTCCTCGATCAGCTTGGTCCGGTTGAGCGCGCGCTCCTCCTCGAGGAGCTCGCGGCGGGAAACCACCACGTTGCGCCGCTCGGGGTTGATCTTGATCAGCTTGAACTCGAGGGTCTGCCCGATATAGTCCTCGACGTGGGCCACGTGCTTGATATCCACCTGGCTCGCCGGCAGGAAGGCGTCCATCCCGATGTCCACGATCAGCCCGCCGCGCACTTTGCGTACGATGCGGCCCGTGACCTTCTCGCCCTCCTTGCAGCGGCGCATCGTCTCTTCCCAGCGGATCTGACGGTCCGCCTTCATCTTGCTCAGCACGACCAGACCGTCCGAGTCCTCCTTCTTCTCAAGGTAGACGTCTATCTCGTCACCAACCTTGCATTCATCGAGCGAGGGGCCGAACTCCTCGACCGGAATGCTTCCCTCGGACTTGTAGCCGATGTCAACCATCACGAAGTCGCGCCCGATCTGTACGATTCGGCCCTTGAGCAGGGCGTTCTCCTTGATCTTCCCGACCGCGCTGTCGTAGAGGCTGCTGAGCTCCTCGCGCGACATCTCCGTGGGGACTTCGATCCGCGTCGGCCCCGCGTCGGCAGGCGCGCTTGGCGCCTCCGCCACCGGTGGCTCCTTGGCGGGTTCAGGGTTGTGAGCGTTGTCGCCCGTTCCGTTTGACATGCAGTTCAGCCTCCAATCCTCTCGAGATAAACTGTTTCTATATCACACACTTTTCATACCGGCAAGAAGCATTTCGCCGGCAAGAAGCATTTCGCCTCCCGACAGGCACGGTCGGCCCGACCAGCGCCTGCTCGAATCCCCTTGCCCCCTCGCCACCCAGCGTGCTAGCGTGCGCCGGAAGCATCCTCGTACCCCAGACTGACTATGGCAGAGCCAAACCGGCGCACACAGAAGCTCTTGCGGACCCTCCTTCTCCTGCTGCTTCTATTGTCCGCCTTCCTGGTGGTGCGCGGCTACCGCTTCAGCGTCAGCGACCAGAACGAGTACCTCCCCAGGCTCTACCGGATGCTCGACCCGGGCTTCCTCCGGAACGACTGGTTCACCAACGAGACCGCCGGCCTCAATCCGCGCACCTACTTCATTGCCCTTGTTGCAGGGGCAACATGGCTTATCGGCGATGCACCCGCGCATTTCGTCCTTTACGCCGTCTGCTTCGGTGCGCTCAGCCTCGGGGTGATCCGGCTCGGCGCGCGGCTCTTCGGCTCGCAAGGAGCCGGCTCTCCCGGCTGCGAAGCAGTCGGCGTCTTCGGCTCGCAAGGAGCCGGCGTCTTCAGCTCGCAAGGAGCCGGCGTCTTCAGCCTCGCATTCATCCTGTTTGGCTCCCGGGCCACGCTCGGTGGGCAGGACCTCTTGGGCAACTACTTCCAGCAGTCCATGCTCGGCGCGGCCGGCGTCGTCTGGGCGCTGGCGATGTTCCTCGAGCGGCGCTGGTGGTTCGCCTGGTTGCTCGTTGGCCTGGCGACCGCCTTGCACATGACCACCGGTGCGATCGGCGCGATCCTCCTCGGCGTGCTCACTCTGGTGCGGCTCAAGGAGATCGGGCCGAAGAACCTGGCGCTGTGCGCTGCGGCCTTCCTCGTCCCAGTGCTCGCGGCCACCGTACCGCTGCTCATGAGTCTGCGTTCCCAGAACGGGGGACTCAGCGACGCCGAGTTCATCGAGGTCCTTGCTCGCGTCCGAGCCCCGTGGCACTACCTGCCGTCCTCCTTCTCGCCGGAAGCCTACATCCGGTTCGGCCTCCTGTTTGTGGCCGCCGCTGCCGCGTTTCGCATCCAGCCGCCATCGCCGCATCGCCGCGAGGTGTACTCCTTCGTTGCAACTGTCGTAGCGCTCTGCCTCATCGCCTACGTCTTCGTCGAGCTCGTGCCCGTCGCCACCGTGACAAGCCTCAACCTGATGCGCGCCACGGTCTTCTTCCGGCTGCTCGCGATGCTCGCGCTCGGCGGCGCGGTCCAGGTCGGCCTTCGCCGGCGCGAGGCGACGCAGATCCTGCCTGCGGCCGCGATCGTCTTCAGCCTCGTCACGCACGCCGACATCCTGGTGGTCGTTATCACGGTCCTGTGGCTCGTCTCCAAAAGCAAACCGCGCCTGGCGCGTGGCGTGGCCGCGTTCTCAGCGCTGTTGATTGCCGCCGCGATCTGCCTCGCTCTCGTGACAATCCTCAAGCCGAGCTGGGGACACGCTGTCGCCGGCGCGTTCCACGCGAGCTCCGTTCGCCTCGGCGTCGGCTCGATGCTCGCCGCCGTTGCGCTCGGGCTCTACGCGCTCTGGCTCCACGGCGGGGCCGTGTGGCGGCTCCGCATGCGCCGCCTCGCGCCCATGCTATGGGTCGTACCTGCAGCGATCACCTTGCTCCAAATCTTCGATAGACCACTTGCCAGGCGCTTCCCCGGTATCCACGACCTGACAGTCGCGCGCCTGAAGCCCGGAAGGGTCTATGAAGGCGATCTCGACGAGATGGCCGCGTGGTGCCGGGACAACACGCCGGCAGACGCCGTCTTTGTCATTCCCCCCGACAGCAAGGACTACGAGGTGCAGGACTTCCGCCTCAAGGCCCGCCGCGCGATTGTCGCCGACTTCAAGGCGATCACCTTCACCCGCAGCGGCCTGCGCCAGTGGCGCGAGCGCATCCAGGACCTCACAAACGACGTGGAGTTCACATTGCACGGCGACCGGAAGAAGGAGTTGAGCGAGGGGTACGCGTCACTGACGGCCGAGGAGTTTCAGCGCCTCGCCGACCGGTACGGCGCGAGCTACATTCTCGTCGAGAAACCGGCTGAACTCCCGTTCCCCCTCACCCACGAGACCGACGCCTTCCGGCTCTACCAGGTCGAGTAGGAAAACCTCACGCAGAGGCGCGGAGCGCGCAAAGAAGAAGGGCGATTCCTCTGCGCGCTCCGCGCCTCTGCGTGAGATGCCTTTTCTCCTCGATCCCGACCCGCAGCACCAGCGCGGTCATCACCGTCCACACGACGAAACAAGCCGGCGGCGTGTCCAACTCGTTCAACGCTCGCCTTTCACAACTCGATGCCGTAGCCTGCGCGGGCGCTATTGGCCTTGCAGTAAGCCCTCGAGAAACCCCCTGAGACCGAGGTTCACAGCCACCAGGAAGATCAGGACCATGAACGTCTGGCCAATGCCAAGATCGTACATCTTGTACAGCAGGGTGACGAGCAGAATGAGAGAAAACAGCCCACCTAAGAACGGCATGAAAGAGACAGCATTCAGAAGCGCGGCCACCCCGAACGTGATCGGCAGCGTGTTCTTGGCGTTCCCGGAATCGAAAAGCTTGATCGCCACCCAAAGGAGCGCGCCGGTAACGAGCGTGGCCACAGCAAAGATCAACAGGATCGCACCCGCATCCGGCATAGGACCACCTCCTCCCAACAGACACTACCGAATTATAGGAGCAAACCCTAAGGAGGTACAAGCATCGCCTGGCCTGAGGCGTCTTTTCTTACTCCCGCAGCGCGGCGAGGAGCGCCTTGAAATCGTCGGGCAGGGGCGCTGTGAGCTCGAGAGGTCTTCCTGTCGCCGGGTGCGTGAACTTGAGCCGGTAGGCGTGCAGCATCTGGCGCGGCACGTCGAGACCGAGCCGTCTCGCGGCCTTGCCCCGGCCGTACACGCTGTCTCCAAGGACCGGGTGGCGCACGTGGGCGCAGTGGACGCGGATCTGGTGCGTGCGCCCCGTCTTCGGCAGCGCTTTGATGTACGTCGCATCGTCGAACCGCTCGATCACATCGAACGTGGTCTCGGCCTCGCGGCCCGAGCCCTCGCTCACACGCATCCGCTTGCGCTCCTTGGGGTGCCGCTCGATGCGCGCCGCCACGACCAGCCTGTCCTCGCGCATCGCGCCGCCGACGAGCGCGCGGTACTCTTTCTCGACCTCGCGCGCGGCGAATTGCTCGGCGAGCCGCCAGTGCGTCTCGTTCTCCTTCGCCGCGACGATCACGCCCGAGGTGTCCTTGTCGAGCCGGTGGACGATGCCAGGCCGCAGAGCGGCCGGGAACTCACTCAACCGGCCGCAGTGATACATCAGCGCGTGGACGAGCGTCCCGGTCCAGTTGCCGGCCGCGGGATGCACGACCATTCCCGGCGGCTTGTTCACGGCGATCAGCCACTCGTCCTCGAACAGCACGTCGAGCGGGATCGGCTCGGCGATGAGCTCCGCCGCCTCCGGGGGCGGGACGGTGACCCGGACTTCGTCGCCCGCGCCGACCTTGGCCGCCGGCTTCGACTCGGCGCCCTCGATAAGGACGAAGCCCTGCTCGATCAGCCGCTTCGCCTGCGAGCGCGAGAGTCGCTCGACCGCGCCCGCCACGAACACGTCGAGCCGCTGCCCCGCCTGCGCCGCCTCGACGACAATCTCGTACGTCTCATGCATGAATGAACCACCGATCTTCACAGATAACACAGATTGGAACTCGAACCTCTTCGCTTCCGCTCCTTTTCACCTGTGTCCATCTGTGAAGATCGGTGGTCAATTCCTCTTCCGAGCAGTGCGGCAGGCCTCGACGAAGGCGGCGAACAGAGCCCGCTGCTCGGGCTGGTCGAGGATGCCCTCCGGGTGCCACTGCACGCCGACGGCAAACCGCTCGCCCGGCAGTTCGAGCCCCTCGATCACCCCGTCCGAGGAGCGCGCCGTCACGATCAGCCCCTCGCCGAGCTTCTCGACGGCCTGGTGGTGCCACGAGTTGACCTCCACCTTCGTCCCGAGGATCTCGGCAAGCCTGGTCTTCTCGACGACGCTCACCTCGTGCCGCGCGCGTCCGCCACGGTGCACGAGCGCATCCGGCACCTCGCTCGGGATGTCCTGGATAAGCGTACCGCCGCGCGCGACGTTCATGACCTGGCACCCGAGGCAGATCCCCAGCACCGAGGGGTCGCCGTCCATCGCCAACTGTGCGACCCTCACGAGGTACTGCGCCCGCTTCCGGTCGAGGAGATCCACCGTTGGGTGCGGCGCCTCGCCGTACATGCCGGGCGGAATATCCGCGCCGCCCGGCAGGAGCACACCGTCGAGCTTCTCTATGAACGCGGCCAGCTTGTCGGCCTCCTCGAGCATCGGGATCAGCACGGTCCGACCGCCCGCATCCTCGACCGCCTTGCAGCACGCCTCGTACTCCGTGCCGGCGGTGGGCACGGCCACGCCGATCAGCGGCGGCTTCGCGCTCTTGTCTTCAGCGCCGGCCGGGGGCGCTTCGCGCTTCCCGCACCCGCACACCACCGCCAGCGCGATCACGCAGATGATCAGCGACTTCCGCATCATCGCTCTCACCATTGACAAAGCATCTCCCGTTCGAGCAAATTATGGTACGATTTTTGATGTCGTCGTGGCGAGAACTATCAAGGAGCCGTGCCTGTGCGAGTGTTCGCGATTCTCTTGGTGGCCCTCTGTGTGTTGCAGACCTCTTGCGGCTACGGATACGGGTTCTCACGGATGACCAAAGGACGCCCTCAGCCGTGCGGCGTCGAGTTCGTTGGGGTGTTCGAGGACAGGGCGGAGCTGATCCCGGGCCTCAGGAACGCGCGGACTATTCGTGAGCTCAAGAAGATGCTCGATGAGTCGGACGAGCCGGGCCGCACGAACATCCGGGCCCGGTTCAGCGTCTCAAAGGTTCTTGCGGACAACGCCGACTGCCTGAAACCGGGCGATACGCTGTGCATAATTTTCCGCAGCCCGCAGAATCCAGAGAACCCCTCTCCTCTGCCGGAGCACCTGGTCGGCAAGAGATTCCGAATCGTCCTGCACGACCCGTTCAGCGTCCGCTACTACGGCAGGTTCTCCTGCTCCGAGTGGCGCGAAACAAGCGCCGATCCCCGCATCGAGATCGTCCTCCTTCTCGACGACGCCAACATCACGAAGCGTTGAGCCTCTGCTTGGATTACGGCGCCTTTTCATGACGGCGCAACACTGTGTCCTCAGATCCGTGTCAATCTGTGGAAATCGGTGGTGAATTCAGCCCGACGGCTCGGCGGCGGGTTGCACAGGAGCGCTCTCCTCGCCCGCGGCTTGGAGGTGGAGGCCGTGCTTGGTCTTTTCCCAGAAGTGCGGCCGGCGGATGAGCTGCACGAAGCCCTTCCACGCCGCGATGCTCATCAGCACCCAGTACGGCAGAATGACGAGACCGTACTTGACCAGGCCGTAGTAGCGCCGCTTGTAGGCGCCGATCATGCCGATGTAGATGAACGAGAAGTTGCCGAGGAAGAGGCAGATGGCGCCCATGACGAAGATCGCCGGCGGGAAGATCGCGGTCAGGAGCTCCATCCGAGTGCCGAACCAGAGCGCGGCAAGCAGCCAGTAGATCGGGTTGAGCAGGAACGGCAGGACGTTGCCGCCGACGACCATCTGGAAGTTCAGGAAGTTGAGCGGCCCGAGGTCCCGAAGCAGCTTGAACGGCCGCCGCATGTGCACCAGGTAGGTCTGGATGTAGCCCTTGATCCAGCGCGACCGCTGCCGGATCCAGTAGCCGAGGTGGCTGCACGCCTCCTCCCACGTCGTCGAGTCCAGCATCACGGTCCGGTAGCGTCGCCGGTAGAGCCGGACGCCGAGGTCGCAGTCCTCGGTCACGTTGTACGGGTCCCAGCCGCACAGCTCCTTGAGCACGCTCGCCTTGAAATGGTTCGAGGTGCCGCCGAGCGGGATCGGGGAGCCGATCTCGCCGAGGCCCGGCAGGTAGAGATCGAACCACGTTGAGTACTCGGTCGCGAACCACTTGGTCAGAAGATTCTGGTTGCGGTTGTAGAAGTTGAGCTTCGCCTGCAGGCAGATCACGTCGTCGTGGCGCGGTCCCGGCTTTGCCGCGCCCACACGCGAAAAACCGATTACGGCTTTTTTGAGTTGGTCCGGTTCGGGGCGGTCCTCGGCGTCGTAGATCACCAGGTAGTCGCCGCGCGCCCGATCGAGCCCGAGGTTGCACGCCTTCGGCTTCGTCTTCGGCATCGAGTGCGGCACCATCACTGTCTCGAACTGCGGCGGCAGGTCGAGCGTATTGGCGAAGTTGACCGTCAGCTCGTCGTCTTCCTCGAGCAACAGCTTGATGTCGAGTTTTTGGGGCGGGTAGTCGAGCTCCTCGAGCGCCTTGACCAGCTTCGCCAGCGACTCCGTCTCGCGGTACAGCGGCACGAGGATCGTGTAGACCGGCAACCCCGACTCGTCGAGTGCGGCCACTTCGTCCTCGCTCACGACGATCTCGCCCGCCGTGGCGGCGGGTCCGCGCGCCGACCGCGCCGACATCGTGATCAACAGCATCTTGTAGAGCGAGTGGACGATGTAGAAGAGCGTGAAGAGGAAATTGACGAACACGAACAGCCGCACCGCCCGCGACCCAAGCACGCCCGCCTCGAATCCGCCCAACACGACGTACAGCACGCACGCCGCAACTGCGGCGATCAACGCCGCCACCTGCAGCGGCGTGATCGTGTGGAACGCGCTCTCGGCGGGCCGCGTGTGCAGCAGCCCATGCGTCTCCGGCGGCCCAAGCTGCCGATAATCAACCTTCGCCAACGTCCGATGCTCCCCTCGTGTAGGCTGTCTGACTCTCCGTTGGACGCGCCGCAAGCGCCAAGGTTCACTCATCTTAGCAGGACCGGCCCCCGCGCGCGACAGTCCTGAGCCTGTCGAAGGCGTTGCCCTGAGCCTGACTTCGGCGAGCTCAGTCGAGCTGTCGAAGGGGAGAAATCCGGCGATTTCCCTTTGTCCTCGATGCGGGGTCTGCTATTATGTGGACGTGAACTGCCGGGGGATTTCAGGCGCCGGGCATCTGTCGGTTTTGGCGCGATGACCATGACCATCCGCTTTCACCACCCGCGCGCGTGTGGCCGGCGCCGACGCTTCACCTGGACGCTGACGAACCGAGAAGAGCGCAATGCTGCGATACCTGACAGCGGGCGAATCACACGGCGAGTGCCTCACGACGATCGTGGACGGTCTGCCGGCGGGCCTCAAGATTGACGAGACGTTCATCAACGCCCAGCTCGCCCGCCGCCAGAGCGGCTACGGTCGCAGCGAGCGCCAGCAGATCGAGGTGGACCGCATCCACTTTACGGCCGGGGTGCGCAACGGCGAAACGATCAGCGGGCCCGTCTCGTTCACCATCAAGAACGCCGACTTCTCGATCAGCGAGAAGCCGGCGATCACCCGGCCGCGGCCGGGCCATGCCGACCTGGCCGGCCTCGTCAAGCACGACCGGACCGACGCCCGCGACATCCTCGAGCGCTCGAGCGCGCGCGGCACCGCGTCGCAGGTCGGCGCGGGCGCGCTGGCGCAACTGCTGCTGCGCGAGTTCGGCATCACGATCGTCAGCTACGTCATCAACATCGGCGGCATCTCGGCCGACGTGAAAGGCAAGAGCATCGAGCAGATCGTGACGGCCAAGGCCGACTCGCAGATCAACTGCGCCGACCCGATGATGGAGGCCGAGATGATCGAGCTGATCAACAAGGCCACCGAGCAGAAAGACACCCTCGGCGGCATCTTCGAGGTGGTTGCCACGAGTTTGCCGCCCGGTCTCGGCAGCTACACCCAGCACGACCGGCGCCTCGATGGCCGGCTGGCCCAGGCGCTCATGGCCATCCAGGCGATAAAGGGCGCCGAGATCGGCAACGGCTTC
>CBDUSE010000049.1:0-16901 GCA_965369835.1 uncultured bacterium | reverse complement strand
CAGAAGGCCATGTCAAGAGGGAAGACCTCACGCAGAGGCGCAGAGCATGCTGAGATGAGGGAAGACACACTCTTCATCTTCCTTCTCTGCGCGCTCTGCGCCTCTGCGTGAGGCCTTTCCTCAGACCTTGTCCGGCGGTGCGCCGCCGAGGGATTCGTAGAGCTTGTCGGTGGTGGTCTTGACGCGCGTGCCGAGGATGCTCGTGAGGTTGCGGTAGAGCTTGACGGCCAGGCGCGGGAACCGGCCCCGGATGCGGCGCAGGGTTTTTTCGTTGAAGCGCAGCAGCTCCGTCTCCTCAGCGGTGATGACGGTGGCGGTGCGGCGCTCCTGCAGCACGAGGGCCATCTCGCCGAAAATCTGGCCACGCTCGAGCCGAGCGACGGTCTGAGCGGCCTCACCCTCGCCGCGCACGACGTCCACGCTGCCGCTGATGATGGCGTACATCGTGTCGCCGATCTCGCCTTCCTTCACGATCCTGGTGCCCGTTGGGTACTCCTGGAGGCCAGCGGCCGCCATGACCTTGCGCACCTGCCAGCGGCTCATGTCGCGGAACAGGTCAATGAACCGGCGCGGCGCTTCGCCCACGCGCAGCGAGACGACGTCCCAGAGCGTAACGAGCTCGAGCCGCAGCATGAGCACGGGCAGGATGATGAGGCTGCCGAAGAGCGCGGTGATCATCGTGATCATCATCAGCAGCCCGAAGTAGATCGTCGGCTGGAAGTTGCTCACGAGCAGCACGGCGAACGCGATGCCGAGTGTGATTGAGGTAAACACGATCGGCTGCCCGGCGGTGAGCAGCGACGTCTTCATCGCGCGCCTCTTGTCGAAGTCCTTCTTGAACTCGCCGTTGTAGCGGGCGAGGTAGTGGATCGTGTCGTCCACGGCGATGCCGAGCGCGATCGAGGCGATGAGGCTCGTGGCGCTCGAGAGTGCGATGCCCGTCCAGCCCATGATCCCGTAGTTGATGAGGACCGGGAAGACGTTGGGGATCATGGCGACGAAGCCGACTTTCACCGACATGAAGAGCGCGGTCATGATGAGAAAGATGCAGATGAATGCGAGCGAGAGGCTGTTGACCTGGCCCTTGGTAATGGCGTTGGCGGACTCGGAGATCACCAGCGGCAGGCCCGTGACATGGATGTCGAGGTCCTTGGAGAAGGCGATCGCGTCCGCCGGCGACTTGCGCATCGGCGTGCCGTCGGGCGTGCGGCCGCAGAGGGCGAGGATCTTTTCCTTGGCGATGATGAAGTCGCGCGCGCCCTCGAAGTGCGCGCGGAAGATGACGTTGACGGCGCGGTAGTCGTCGGTGGCGACTTGTCTGATCTGGGTTTGCTCCTTGCCGAAGATCTGTGGGAGCTGACTGACAAGGTGCTCAACCCCTGTGCGGTTTTCGGGCAGCGCCTGCCGCTCATAGTTGAAGCCGGCCATGAAGGCGTTGGTCATCTTGAGGTACTCGACGATCGAGATCGCCATGTCTATGCCGGGGTCGTCCTCGACGACGCGCTGCTGCAACTCATCCACCTGGCGGAGCACGGCCGGCTCCATGAAGTAGGGGAGCTCGTCGGGGCCTTTGTACTCCATCACGACGTTGATCGTGTAGCAGCCGGCCATCACCTCCTGGATGTCGTCGAAGTTCTCGCGCACCTCGGCGTCGCTCTTGAAGAAGCTGATGACGGCGTTCTCGACCTTGAGCCGGCACAGGCCGGCAATGGAGAGGCCAATGACGACCACCGCAGCCACGTACACAAACGTCTGGTGCTTCACGTCGAGCCGGTGGAGGAAACGCAGGAAAGCAAGCACCGGTGAGCGTTTGGTCTCGAGGTCCTCCGCCTGGTCGGCTTCCGGAGCGTCGCCCTTCTTGCGCTTCTTTTTCGGCAGTGGCAGGAGCACGAGCAGCGCCGGCAGGAGCGTCAGCGACAGGATGATCAAGGCGAGCAGGCCGAAGCAGGAAAAGAGCGCGAACTCACGGATCATATCAATCCGGTTGAGCGCGAGCGAGCCGAAACCGATAAGCGTCGTCACGCCCGCGAGGAACACGGGCAGGCTCACCCTGAGGAGCGTCGAGGTGACGATTTCTTTCTTGAGGCGGTGGCCCTCGGCGGCCTCCTCGAAGAACTCGCTCACGACGTGTAGCGCATACGCATTGCCGATGGCGATGAGCAGCGTTGGGATCACCACCGTGATCATGTTGAGGTGCGCACCGAGGAGCGACATCAGGCCGAAAGTCCAGACGAAAGCGATCCCGGCCGAAGTGAGCGGCAAGACGACGCCGCGTACGCTGCGGAAGCAGACGGCGAGGATGATGATGATCAGGCCGATGGTGAAGCCGGAGAGCGTGTTGAGGTCCGCCTTGAGGTACTGCACCACCTCGTCGGCGATCACCGGGCTGCCGATCTGGTAGACGAGTTTCGCCTCACCTTTCTCGGTTTTGAGCTCGGCATTCGCGGCGTCAACGATCTCCCGGACGTAGTGGACGACGTCCTCGGCATTCGAGCCGATGATGAGGGTGATCGTCGTGGCATCGAGCCGCTTGCTGATGAGGTTGTTGGCGAAGAGGTTGATGCCCTTGAGCACCTCCCGGAAAAAGGCTTCTTTGTCCTGGAGCCTTTCCCGCATTCCGGGCACCAGATTCAGCATCATGCGCTTCTGACGGATACTCTCGAACAGCGTCTTGCGTGTATCGGTGAGGCCGACGACCTTGCGCACGGGCGTGATCTCGGCTGCCTTCGCTGCGGCTTCCTCCTTGCTCGAGCCGGCTTTGATGAGTCGTGCCTCGATGTCGTTGCGGACGCGGGCGTTGATCCCCTTGTACGCCTCGTCTTGAGCGTCGGGGATACCATTGATCCTTTGAGTGATGTCGCCAACGACCTCGAAGACGGCCGGGTCGAGGACGGTCTTGCCCTCAGGGGCCTTGACGACGATGAGAATCAGCTCGTCCTTGCCGAACATTGCGACGAACTTGTTGTAGAACTTTGTCGAGGGGAGGTCCCTGATAAGGATCTTTTCGGTGGGGTTTCTTGTTTCGGGTACTCCCTTGATGACGATGACCGCGCCGAAAAAGGCGGTGACGAGGCCGATGACGATGAGCACGAAGACGGCGTGGCTGACGATCCAGGCGAGGAGGGCGCGGAGGCGATTCATACGGGTTCCTCTCGTGCTCGGTGGCGTCCGGCTCGGGTTTAGTATCGGTGCGGCCGGGGTAAAGTCAAAGGAATTCCCGTCCAGTGGCCTGCGGAGACGGATGTTGCAGCCAGGGGCCACGGTTGGCGCCGCCGCGTGTCGGCCGGGCGGAAAAAGACATCAAAAAAGCCGTAAAGCTCACCGCGAACCGGCCGATATGGATAAGGCAGAACAGGTCCCCTTCTTTCCAGCATCCGGCCTTTGGGCCGAGTGTAATGGCGCAAGGGGCGAGCGGTGGGTTTAAAGGATAGCCTCAGTTTTGAGAGCGAAACAATCACTGCCTAGGATCCCATGACTGTTCTCGCCTCTGCGCCGGACTCATCCGGGCAGGCACGACGCTCAAGCGTGCCTGCCCATTCTTTTGCCTGCACGGGGAGGCTTGCCTAACAGCAGAAGAGGCTTGCTTGATGCGCACGTCAGGAAGCGGTAGCATCTCGGTGGGCGGCACTCCGGACTCATCCTTCGGGGAGGCGACGATGGCGAGCGTGACGCGGACCCTCGAGGCGAGCGGCCACCTGATTGATTCGGGGCTGATGGCCGCGATCATGGACGCGGTAATCCTCGGCGGCGGCGAGTTCAAGATCGCTGAGTTCGAGGTCGGCCGGACAAACGAGGACATCTCACGCCTCGTGATCGAGGTGAGCGCGCCGAGTGCTCAGCGGCTCGAGGCGCTCGTGGGCGAGCTGCACCGCCTGGGGTGTTTTACGACCGAGCCGCCGGACGCCACGCTCAAGCCCGCGGCAGAGGACGGCACGGTGCCGCCGGACTTCTACTCGACGACGAACGCGACGACCTTCGTGCGCATCGGGGGCGAGTGGGCGCCCGTGACGAAGCAGCGGATGGATTCGGCCATCGTCATCGAGAACGGTCGTGCTGCGTGCCGGCTGCTGCGCGAGGTCAGGCGCGGCGACCTCATCGTCTGCGGCTACGAGGGGGTGCGCGTCGTGCCCGAGTTCAAGGCGCGCGACCGGAGCGAGTTCAGCTTCATGTCGAGCGAGATCAGCTCGGAGCGCAAGGTCGAGCTCGCCGTGCGCGACCTGGCGCGAATGATGCGCGAGGTCGTTGCGCGCCACGGCAGGATTGTGGTGGTGGCCGGCCCGGTGGTCGTGCACACGGGCGGCGCCGACGACTTGGCGACGCTCATCCGGGGCGGCTACGTCCAGGCGCTGCTCGGCGGGAACGCGGTCGGCGTGCACGATATTGAGCAGGCGCTCTTCGGCACGTCGCTCGGCGTGGACCTGCGCACCGGCCGGTCGGCGGGTGCCGGCCATCGTAACCACATGGCGGCGATCAACGCCGTGCGCACCGCCGGCGGCATCAAGCAGGCGGTGCATAGCGGCCTCGTCAAGTCGGGCGTCATGTACGAGTGCGTCGTGAACGACGTGCCGTTCGTGCTTGCCGGCAGTCTGCGCGACGACGGGCCGCTGCCCGAGACGATCATGGACCTCTACGAGGCGCAGGCGGCGTACGCCCGCGCTCTGGAGGGCGCGGACCTGGCGCTCATGCTTGCCTCGATGCTCCACTCGATCGCAGTCGGCAACATGCTGCCGTCGTCGGTCACGACGGTCTGCGTGGACATCAACCCGGCGGTGGTCACAAAGCTCAACGACCGAGGCAGCGGCCAGGCCCTCGGCATCGTCACCGACGTCGGTCTCTTCCTCAACCTGCTCGCCCGCGAGCTGGGATAGGACGTCTCACGCAAAGGCGCGAAGGCGCGAAGAACACAAGAAAAACTCACGCAGAGGCGCAGAGGACGCGGAGAAAGAGAATTTCTTGTTTTCCCCTCTGTGTGCTCTGCGCCTCTGCGGGAGCCTCCTCAGGGCTCGACGATGGTGATGCTGCGTAGCGCGTCGCCTTGCTTCAGCCTGCGGACGACGTCGAGGCCCTCGACGACCTCGCCGAAGACGGTGTGCCGGCCGTCGAGGTGCGGCTGGGGCCTTTCGGTGACGATGAAGAACTGGCTCGAGCCGGTGCCGGCGCCGGCGTTGGCCATGGCGACCGAGCCTTTGACCACCTTATGCCCGCTGAGGCCCCGCACGTACTTGTACCCGAACACCTCGGTGTAGAGGTCCATCAGGGAGAAGGCCTCGTACGCCTCGAGGCGGGGGCCGAGCTGGCGTTTGAGAATGGAGCGGGTCGCCTTGTCCGCGTCGCGGACCACGATCTTGTCGAGGCCGAGGGCGATGGCGTCAATCTCGTCGGGCAGCGGCTTGCCGGAAAAGGTCTTGCCGCCTCCGCCGGTGCCGGTGGGGTCGCCGGTCTGGGCCATGAACTCCTCGATGACGCGGTGCCACGTGATGCCGTCATAGGAGCCGTCCTTGGCGAGGCCGACGAAGTTCTTGACCGTCTCGGGCGCGTCGTTGATGAAGAGGCGGATCATGATCGGGCCATGGTCGGTCTCGATCAGCGCCAGCGGCTCCGGCAGGTCCGTCTTTTCGCGCACGCGCTCTGACTTCTCGTCGGTGGACGGTGCTTCCGCAGCCTCGACGGCGGAGTCATCGTCGGTCTTTTCCTTGCCTTTCGCTTGGTCCCAACCGCCGCATCCGGTCGAGGCGACGGCGCCGATCAACACCAGCAGGCAGAGGTAGGAGCAGAGCGAACGGCGTGTCGAAGCCTTTTGTGTCATTGTGGTCATTTTCCTCCGAGTCCTTGTTTGATGACGGCGCTTGTCGGCATCGGCCCAAAGATGTCGGTCCGGCTGTGCAGGATACCCGCCGCTGGCGCGGCCGTCAAGACGGCGGCTTTCGCACGCGGTACGGCCTGTGTCATAATGGCGGCGACGGACAACCAAGAACTTGGAGGACCGGGACGTGGTGGATTGCAAGAACTACGAGAAGAACATGGCGCGCTGCAACTGCACCTACGAACCGTGCAGTCGGAAGGGGTACTGTTGCGAGTGCATCACCTACCACTGGCGGCTCGGCGAGCTGCCTGCCTGCTTTTTCCCCAACGACGTCGAGCGGACGTACGACCGCTCGATCGCTGCGTTCATCCGGTCCCAGAAAGCCTGAGTTGAAAGAGTAACGGTACGAGGAGGATCTCACGCAGAGGCGCAGAGCGCGCAGAGAGAAAAACCTTCTTATTTTTTCCCTCGCCTATTTTCTCTGCGCGCTCTGCGCCTCTGCGTGAGGCTGTTCTCCTTCTCTTCTTTGCGCCCATTGCGTGAGATTTTTTGCTGCCCGGTTGACCGTGCTCCGCGCGAGCGGTATCGTGGGCTGTGGAAACTGTGAGGAGATTGCAAGGAGAGCGTTCCCGATGCGTATCCTGACCCTTGCCGGCTTGGTTCTTTGTGTTCTGATGCTCGCCGGGTGCGTCGCCCACGTCGAGATCGGCGACAAGGTGATGGGCACCACCATGAAGGTCGAGGCGGTGTCGCGGTCGCTCTCGAAGGACGAGCTGAACAAGGCGGCGCTCGAGGCGATCGAGGCGGCCAAGAAGGTTGACCGCCTGATGAGCACGTGGAAAGAGGACAGCGAGATATCGCGCCTCAACCGCGCGAAGCCGGGCGAGTGGGTCAGGCTCAGCCCCGAGACGTACGAAGTGCTCGTCAAGGCGATTGACGTGGCGAAGAAGACCGAGGGCGTGTTCGATATCACGGTCGGGCCGCTCGTGAACCTGTGGGGGTTCGGCCCGAAGTCGCCGCCGGTGCCGACAAAGGTACCGTCAAAGGAGGCAATCGAGGCGGCGAAGGCGGTCACCGGCTATGAGCACATCGTGATTGACGCGAACAACAAGCGCGTGATGCGGGACGCTGAGGGCGTCGAGGTGGACCTCGGCGGCATCGCCAAGGGCTACGCGGTGGACCTGGCGATCAAGGTGCTCAAACGCCACGGCGTCAACGACGCGCTCATCGAGATCGGCGGTGAGACGGCCGCGATCGGCCTGACCGAGAAGAACGAGCCGTGGCTTGTCGGCGTCCGCCATCCGAACCGGCCGCCGCCTCGGTTCCTCACCACGATCGAGCTTCGGGACAGCGCGATCGCCACCTCAGGCGACTACTTCAACGTGTACGAAATCAAGGGTCGGCTCTATTCGCACATCATTGATCCGACCGCCGGCAAGCCGATCACGAACAACGTCTGCAGCGTCACCGTCTTCGCCAAGGAATGCGCGCTGGCGGACGCGCTCGCCACGGGCCTGATGGTCATTGGGCCCGAGAAGGGGATCAAGCTCGTCGAGTCGCTGCCGGGCGTCGAGGCAATCATTGTCTGGCGCACGGGCAAGGATACGATCGAGGCCAAGGCGAGCCGCGGCGCCAGGCGCTATCGTCTCACCCCATAGCCCGCCCGCAGGCTGCTGGAACATTCTCGCGGCGCCGCTGTCCAAAGGAGACGTAGCCGGCTCAGGCTATGCGCGAGCCGGTGCGCCGACCGGGAAATCGGCGGAAGCGAAAACAGATCCCGGCAAAGTGGAGGTCTTGAGATGAAAGCGTTCCAGATCATTTTGGCGACGGCCGTGGTCGCATGCTGGGCAGGCGTGGCGCTCGGCGACGGTTTTCTCGTCGTGGAGCACCCGCACGTGCCGATCTACGACTCGTACAACGTCAAGTACCATCGTGTCAGCGTCGAGATCTAGGACCAGATCGCGCGCACGACAATTGACCAGGTCTTCGAGAACCCGAACAAGCGGGCGATCGAGGTCAGTTATATCTTCCCGATCCCGCCCGGGGCCTCGATCTCGTCGTTCAGCATGTTCGTGGGCGACACCGAGCTCAAGGGCACGGTGCTCGATAAGGACGAGGCGCGCAAGCTCTACGAGGAAATCGTCCGGCGGAAGAAGGATCCCGCGCTGCTCGAATACATCGGCAGCGGCCTGATCAAGACGAGCGTCTTTCCGATCCCGCCGGGCGAATCGCGCACCAACCGGATGGTGTACGAGGAAGTGCTCAAGCGCGACGGCAACCTCGTCGAGTACGTCTATCCGCTCAACACCGAGAAGTTCAGCAAGCAGAACCTCGAGGAGGTCACGGTCAACGTTTCGATCTCCTCAGAAGCGCCGATCAAGAATGTGTTCTCGCCGACGCACGATGTGCGCGTCGAGCGGTTCACGGACTATCGCGCTACGGCGAGTTGGACCGAGCGCGACACGAAGCCGGACATTGACTACAAGCTCTACTACTCGACGTCGGAACGCGACCTTGGCGCGTCGGTCATCTGCTACCGGCCCGATCCGAAGGCGCCCGGCTACTTCCTGCTGCTCGCTTCGCCCAGGGCGGAGATTGACCGGCGCACGGTTGTCCCGAAGAACATCATCTGCGTGCTCGACCGTTCCGGCAGCATGAACAGCGATGACAAGATCGAGCAGGCAAAGGGCGCACTGAAGTTCGTCATCAACAGCCTGAACAAGGACGACCGCTTCGGGCTCATCGCCTACAACGACTCGATTGACGTGATGAACAAGGAGCTCGTCGCCAACACGAAGGAGAACCGCGACGCGGCACTCGATTACGTTGGGACACTGCGCGCCACCGGCGGCACGAACATCCGCGACGCGCTCGTCGAGGCGCTCAAGCTCGCGGTCGAGAGTGATCGGCCCAACATCATTATCTTCCTCACCGACGGGCTGCCGACGGTGGGCGAGACCAACATCGAGCGAATCACCGAGAGCGTCCTAAAGGCCAACACAGCCGATGCACGGCTGTTCGTGTTCGGCGTGGGCTACGACGTCAACGCCGTGCTGCTCGATAAGCTCTCGAGCCAGAACCACGGTGTCTCCGAGTACGTCCGCCCCAAGGAAGACATCGAGATTAAGGTCTCGAGCTTCTACGCCAAGGTGCAGAACCCGATCCTGACCGACGTGGCGATCGAGTTCGGTGCGCTGCGCGTGAGCGACGTGTTGCCGACGACGCTGCCCGACATCTTCGAGGGCGGCCAGCTCATTCTGGCCGGCCGCTACGGTGGACCGTTGAAAGCGACGCTCACGATCAAGGGCAAGCTCGAGAATAGAGAGACGGCGTTCGAGTACCCGCTCGAGTTCAAGGCCGAAACCGACGCGACGGCGAACAACTTCGTCGCGCGGATCTGGGCCTCGAAGAAGATCGGCTACCTTATTGACCAAATGCGCGTGCACGGCCGCAGCCAGGAGCTGGTGGACGAGATCGTCCGGTTGAGCAAGGAGTTCGGCATCATCACCGAGTACACCTCGTTCCTCGTCGAGACCGATAAGGAGATCGCGCCGGGCGCGGCTGTTGACATGGCGCGCGGCCGGTTCGATGAGAAATTGCGTGTCGCCAGCGGCGCCCACGGTGTGGCGCAGGCCGAGAACGTACAGCGAATGCAGCGCGGCAACCAGATGAACCTGAAGAACGTCTACTACAACGCCAAAGGCGACCGCGTGCAGTACGACGCTGTGCGCAACATCGGTGCAAAAGCATTCTACCGGCGCGATGGGTTCTGGGTTGACGCCGCGTTCGATAAGCAGACGCAGGAGCCGATCGAGGTGGTGCAGTTCTCCAAAGAGTTCTTCGAGCTGAGCCGGAAGCTGGGCCGCGGCAACCAGTACCTCGCGTTCGCCAGCAACATCGTCGTCAACGTAGGCGGCCAGGCCTACAAGATCATCCCGGCCGAAATGAATTAGCAGCCCGTGGTGAAAGTGGTGTTCGTGGACAAGGGTCAGGATGCGAATGGCGCGGGCACGCGCGTCGCACCCGAGTCCTCGAAGAGGACGATATGTTGTTAGCCACGGGTGTAAACCCGTGGAGAGAGGATCGAGAAAGAAAAAATCCGAAGCCCCTGCAGGGGGCGGCATCCGGCGAGTCATGGGCGGGAAGGAAGCCGGTGCCACCCCCTGCGGGGGTTCAGCCGTCTCGTGCGAACCTCTTTGCCACGGGCTGACGCCCGAGGCTACACGATGCCGCCCTCTGCGAGGGCTCAGAGCCGGCTTTTACCACGGGCTGCTCGAGCACCCACCAAGAGCGATTCGCACCGCGGCGTCAGGATGTGGTCCTGGCGCGGCGCTTTTTCGGACAGGGCTCTCAGGTGAGCGGCATGGTGTAGAGCTGTTCGAAGCGGTCCACGACCTTTTCCCAGTCGTACTCGCGCTTGACGCGGGCGATGCCCTTGTCGTGTTCGGCGCGCACGAGGTCCGGATTGCCCACGAGGTGGGCGAGCTGTGCGGCGAGGTCGTCCACGTCGGTCGTGCGGAAGGTATAACCACACTCGCCGAGCGCCTCGCGGCACGACTCGATGTCGCTCGCGAGCACGCAGCGGCCGTACGAGAGCGCTTGCAGCAGCGAGTGGGGCAGCCCCTCGATCTCCGACGGCAGGACGTAGAGGTAGGCGTTGCTGAAGAGCTCCTCCATCTCCTCGTCGGTGACGAAGCCGGTGAAGATCACGTTGTCGCCCGCGTTTCGCCGGAGCTCGTCCACGTAATCGCGCTCGAACATTGTACCGCCGGCGACGACGAGCTTCATCGGCGGTCGGACGCGTTTGTAGGCCTCAACGAGGTAATGGGCGCCTTTTTCGGGTGTGATCCGGCTGAGGAAGAGGATGTAGCGCTCCGGCTCGATCCCCCAGCGCCGCGCACGGTCGAGCAGTCGCGTCGGGTTCATCTCGACGCCGGTCGGGACGTAGTGGACGCGCCGGCGATAGCGCTGCTCGTAGTAGTCGCGCAGCGCCTTGGAGACCGTCGTGGTCACGTGCGCGAAGTTCGCCGAGCAGTACGCGCCCGCCAGCAGCGCCCGCCGGGCAAGGCCACCCCACTTGGCGCGTGACCAGTCGAGGCCGTGCACGGTAGTGACGACGCGGGCGCGCCGGGTGTAGTACGGCAGCGGCGTGAGCAGGCACGGTCCCATACTGTGGTAGTGAATCACGTCGTACGGGCGCCCGAACGTGTCAACGGTCGCGAGGACCGTGTGCAGGATGTTGTCGAGGTGCTTCGAGCGCACGGTCGGCAGCAGCTTGAGCCGCACGCCCTTGAAGGTGCGCAAGTGGCCGAGCCGCGCGGGCGCCTCGACCTCGGGCTTGGCCCACTCATCGAGGATGTAGCTGCGGCAGTACGCGGTGACGTCGTGTCCGCGCGCGGCGAGGCGCGTGGCGACCTGTTCCGTAAAATTCTCGGCGCCGCCGAGCGAGCCGGGGAAGCCCCGGATGCCGAGCATGACGATGCGAAGCGGGCGGCGCACGGGTGCCCCTTCGGGCACACTAGCCCTTGTGGGCACCTTGGCCCTCGTGGCGCAGCGTTTCGAAGAACCCGTAGGCGAGGCAGTGGCAGACGACGCAGTGCGCGTCCTCGACTGGGCCGTAGTCGTCGTTTGCGACGTAGATGGGTGTCTGCGCGAGCTCGCGCAGCTTGCCGCCCTTGAAGCCGCACAGGCCGATGGTGACCCCGCCGCTGTCGTTGACATAGCGGATCGCGCGGAGCACGTTCTCGGAGTTGCCGCTCGCACTGATGCCGATCACCACGTCGCCGGGCTCGAAGTGCGCCTTGAGCGGGATGACGAAGATGTCGGCGTAGTCAATGTCGTTCGAGATCGCCATAAGCAGCGGGACGTTATCGCTGAGGTTGACGGCCCGGAGGGCTTTCTTGCCGATCGTCGTCGGCATCTTCAAGAGGTCGTTGACCATGTGCGCCGCCGTGGCGGAGCTGCCGCCGTTGCCGCAGAGGAAGACGCGCTGGTCGTCGGCATACGCTTTCTTGATCGCCTCGAGCGCGGTGGTGATTGCCTCGCGGTCGAGCGCCGAGATGAGCCGTGCGGTGTCGTCAATGTACGTATCGAGGAACGTCATGGATCGCCTCCTGCTGGTAGGCTGCTGACAAAAGCCAGAGCCCTGAGAGCCAAGATACCTCTTCCTGTCACGAACGAGACTTTATGCTTGCCTGCCGCACGAGCCGCGTAGCGGCGGCTGGCAGTAGCCTCGGGCGCCGGCCCGCCGAAGGCGGGCAAGCCCGTGGTATCGGGCGCCCTAAGAAAACCCGAGCCCCGAAAGGGGCGATTGAGCCCAACGCCACACCGTGTTGAATCGCCCCCAAGGGGCTCTGTTCTTTCTGTCGGCGTGTTCCACGGGCTCGCGCCCGTGGCTACTGCCAAACGCCCCTGTGGGGCTCGAGGATTCAGTTGGATGTTAGCCTTTTTCACTAGCCTGCTAGACCCTGAGGATGATGGACGTGACCGCGGTGTGCAGGTCGGTCGTGATGAAGTCCGGCACGGCGTGGTCGTTCGTGCGGAACTTCGTGGACGGCAGTTCCCGGGCGATGAGGATCGTGCGGCAGCCTGCCGTGTTGCCCGCGATGATGTCGCTTAGCTTGTCGCCGACGAACCACGCGCGCTCCGGGTCAAAACTGTATTTCTCGATGAGGGCGTTGATCATCCCGGCATTCGGCTTGCGGCACTCGCAGTTGTCCTCGGGCGTGTGGGTGCAGTAGGTGACGCTCTCGATCCGGCCTTGCGCCTTCTCGATCCGGGCGATCATGTGGCGCGTGATCTCGTCGAGGTCCTCTTGTGTCATCAGCCCGCGGCCGACCGCTGACTGGTTCGATATGACATGCGCCTGGTAGCCGTACTGGGTGAGCAGCCGGAAGGCACGCTGCGTGCCGTGGATCAGCCTGAACTCCTCGACGCGCCGGACGTAGTCGTGCCGGTCGTAGTTGATCACGCCGTCGCGGTCCATCAGGACGACCTTGTCGCCTTCGTGGTCCTGGAAACGCGCGGGCCGGGCCATCATGGCGCCTCCTGCTCGTCGAGTCCGCTGCGCGCGATGTACTGCTCGAAGGCGGCGAGGCGTTCGGGCGTGCCGATGTCGTGGTAGCGCGTCGAGGTCGTGTACGCGCCGAGCCGCCTGCGCGCGATCAGCTTCGAGAAGACCTCCTGCTCGAGCGAGACCACCCGGCCAGCGGAGATCAGCTCGAGGATCGTTTTTTTAAACACCTGCACGCCGGCGTCCACGGTACCGCCTTCGTCCTGGGCATCTTTTCGATACTCGGCCACGAGCTCGCCGTCGCCCAGTCGCACGTTGCCCGGCGCGACCGGCTCGTTGTTATCATAGACGACGAGGAGGCCGTCGAGTTCATTCAGCCGCTCCTCCCACCGCACCTGCAAGGCGCCATAGTCGAGCGGCAGATACGTATCGCCGTTGAGCACGAAAAACTCGTCGTGCACCTTCGCCTCGGCGTGCTTGATCGCGCCGCCCGTGCCGAGCAGCTCCGGCTCGACCGAGTAGGCGACGCGGCAGCCGTAGCGGGCGCCGTCGCCGACCGCCTCGATGAGCTTCTCGGACAGGTGCCCGACGAGGAGCAGCACGTCGCGCACGCCGCTTCGGACAAGCATGCGCAGCAGGTAGTGCAGGAAGAACTGCTTGCCCACGGGCATGAGCGCTTTGGGGATCGTCTCGGTCACCGGCCGGAGCCGCGTGCCCAATCCGCCGGCGAGGATGACTGCCTGCCGCATCACGACCGTCGCACTTTCCGCTTCTTTGTCCTGGGTTCTGTATCAAGGCAGGCGATGATCGCACGGGTCGCCACGCGCACCGCCTCGTCGCTCGTGTATTCGGCGCGCCAGCCGAGCTCGGCGAGCTTCGAGACGTCGAAGCGCACCTGCGGCACGTCGCTCTTCCATCCCCGCGCGCCGCCGGTGTAGCGGCGCTTGACGCGGCGTAGCCCCATTTCCTTGATCACGATGCTCGAGACCCTGTCCACGCTCGTCGAGCCGGTGCAGCCGAGGTTGAAGACGTTGACCCGCTCGTCGGCGTGATCGAAGCCGAAGAGCATGCCGTCAACGCACTCCTTGACGTAAAGGTACGGCTTGCGCTGCTTGCCGTCGCCGAGGATGCGCAGCTCGGTCGGGTCGCGGCGGAGCCGGTTGACGAAATCGTAGATGACGCCGTGAGTGGCGTTGTCGCCGACGATGTTGGCGAACCGGTAGATCCACGCCTGCATCCCGTAGTTGTGGCAGAAGGCGGTAATCAGGCCCTCGCCGGCGAGCTTACTCGCGCCGTAGAACGAGATCGGCGCGAGCGGCCCGTGCTGCTCGGTGATGCGCTTCGTGCCGGTCTCGCCGAAGATGGCCGAGCTCGAGGCGAAAACGATCTCTTCGACGCGGCGCAGGCGCATCGCCTCGAGCACGTTGTAGGTGACGATCGTGCCCTGCTTGAGGTCCCAGTCGGTGTAGCGCTCGCCGTAGCCGATGTCGGAATTGGCGGCCATGTGGAAGACCATGTCCGCGCCGGCCATGGCGCGCTTGAGCCGCGCGAGGTCGAGCAGGTCGGCCTTGATGAACTTAAACCGTGTGCTCTTGAGGAAAGGGGCGAGGTGCTCTTTGCGCCCGAGGCTCAGGTTGTCGTAGACGGTGACGCGGCCGCCGCGCTTCATCAGGCGCTCGACAAGGTTGCTGCCGACGAACCCGGCGCCGCCGGTCACGAAGTAGTGCTTCCGCTTTTTCACCGAGATGGCGTGTTCCTTCCTCGCAGTCAAGCCCGTTCACGATGCATGCTAGCCGGGGCTTGGGAGGCGAGTCAAACCGTTTCGCCCGCGGCTCAGGACACGCGCTTGCAGACCAGAATCCATCCGAGCGCTCGCCGCGCGGGGAGCTTCCGGCTGGCGCGCGCGTCCCACTCGTCGAGCTTGTGAAACAACGCCGATCCCCGTCGCAGGATGAAGCGGAGCAAGAACGTGTGCAGTTGCTTGAACCACGCGCCGTTATTCTCGACGCGAATGACGCGCAGGCCGATCCGCTCGAGCTCGCGCACAAACGGTTCCAGGCGCCAGAAATGCAGGTGCGGCGCGTGTCGGCTCCTCGTCTGCACCTGGTCCTCGCGGGCGGTGAGCAGCGTGCGGCGCAATGCGGCGCGGATCTGGCGGCCCGTCGTCGTGTGAATTAGGAACTTGCGGGTCCGCTCTTCCCACGTGGTCCCATTCGGAATCGTCACGATGATGATACCGTCGGGCTTAAGCGCCTGGCGCAGGCCGTCCAGCAGCACGAACGGCTCGGGGATGTGCTCGACCACCTCCGAGGCGACGATCGCGTTAAACGGCCGGTCGAGATCCAGCTCCTCGGCGCGCCTCGCGATGAAGCTCACGCGGTCGGGGAACGGGTTGTTGGCGCTGGCGATGCGGACTGATTCCTCGTCGAGGTCCACGCCGACGACCTCATGGCCGAGGCTCCCAAGCGGCAGGCTAATGTTGCCGCAGCCACAGCCGACGTCCAAGACGCGGAGCCGCTCGGCGCCCTGCTCCTGCCTGTGGCGCTCGATCGCCTCGACGATGATGTCGAGCCGCAGCAGACCGGAAGGCTCACGACCATAGTCGGTGTAGCGCTGGTATGGCTTTGTCGGTCGCACCGGAACCTCCTTATGCCTTCACGGGCTCGCCGAATCCTGCCGGTCGGGGCCTCAGTGGTCAACGCGCCGCCCGACGGTGGGCGAGGGCCGCCTCGAATACGTTTATCAGCCTCTCGTAGTGGCGTTCCGGGCTGTGTTCTTCCTCGATGAGGTGGCGGCCCGCCAGTCCCATCCGGCGCGCGCGGTCGGGATCGGCAGCGAGGGCGTCAAGCTTTGCCGCCAAGTCTGCGGCGCTCCCGCGCTCGAACAGAAGGCCGTTCTCGCCGTCGCGCACGACGACGCTGATCCCCTCGACGTCCGCACCGATCACCGGTTTGCCGCATGCGAAGCTCTCGAGCACAGCGTTCGGCAGATTGTCAATCCAGCGCGACGGGACGACGCTGGCGCGGCAGCTTATCAGGAGCGCCTGCAGCCGGTCGCCAAAGCGTGGCCCGAGAAACTCGACCCGTGCGCCCCGCTGCCTTGCCGCGTCGGCCATGCAGCGTTGCGCATAAGGACTTGTCGTATCACCGGCGATAAAAATGCGCGCGCCGCGCGAGCGCATCAGGCCCGCGGCCTCGACGAGGAGATCAACCCCTTTCTCCCGGCTGATCCGGCCTGCGTAGAGGAAGGAGCCGTCATCGTTTTCCCCGACTGCGTGACTACCGGCATCAATCGGTGTGGGCACGATGTGGAGCTTCGCGGGCTCGAAGCCTCGTCTCGCCAGCATCTCGCACATGAACGGGGTCGAGCAGACGAACCCCTCGACTCGGTGATACACGCGGATCGCGTCGTGGAAGAACATCGAAGTGCAGCGCACGATGGATGCACCTAGCGAGTCGCCCACGCATCGGTGCGCGACGCCGTGCCAGTACTTGCCGGGGAAACAGTCGAGGCAGCGGTCTTTGCCGGGGCGGTTGAAGATGGCGCTCGGGCAGACCATCGTGAAGTCGCTGAGCCGGTGCACGACGGGCACGCTTTCCGCATGCGCCCCGTCAACGATGCTTGGCGAAATATAGTTCGAGATGTTGAGCATGTACACGAGATCAATCTGCTCGCGGCGGATCGCCTCGCGGAGCCGGGCTTTCGCGTGCGGCGAGTAGAATGCCGTAAGGACCATCCGTGGCAGCATGGTGGGGCGGAGGCGGAATTGTTCGAGCTGCACGGCGTCCTCGCCTGCGGGCGGCTCGAGGAAGTGGCGGGCGTAGGGAGTTGGCTCGTTGCGGGCAAGGCGGATCGCGAACGGCACGACGGTATGGCCGTACGACTCGAGGAGCGCCTTGACGTTGAAGAGATAACGCTCCGCGCCTCCCTTCAAGAAGTAGTACTTATTTGCAATCAGGATCCTCACCGCGTCTCCCCCGGCGTGCTTGGCTTGCCGGCAAGCAGCTTCCAGGAAAGCTGCTTATGCGGCTCGATGAGCCACTCCAGGTCTGCCCGCGGGACGACATGCTGGTGTTCAACCCCGCC
>CBDUSE010000048.1:0-17226 GCA_965369835.1 uncultured bacterium | reverse complement strand
ATCCCTCCTTCTCACGAGCGACTTCCTTAGTCCTCTTCCGCCGGACACATCTCCAGATTCACTTTCCTCTGCGATCCCTTGCCCTACTGGCGCGATCCCTTGCCTTACTGGCGACAATCGTGCCGGGTTGAGGGGTGGTCCGGCTGGAAGTGGCGCGGTTCTTGCACCCTCGCTCCCCGATAAAGTATATCCTCTTGAACCGACGCGGGAACGGACCGCAATTGGGGCAGACAGAAAAACGCTCCGCGCGCTAATGTCCGTTCAACCGCCTCTGCCGGAAGAGGTCACAGGGCGCGGCATGGGTCTTCTGCGGACAATCTGGCTCGCAATCAAGATGCGGATCATCTGGTTCGTCCTGACGGCGGCCCTGATCGGCGGCGCGATCCTCGTCTTCGGCCCGCGCTCACGTAAGGTGGATACTTTGAGGCGTCTCCTCGCCGACCGCGTTCTTGACGAGGTGATCGCCGATCTCGAACGCCGCTACATCCGCCGCGAGATCCGCAAGAAACTCGCCGTCCTAGACTTCGCCGGCGAGCGAGGCGACTACATAGCCGACCTTCTCCGCAAGCGCCTGCGCCGCAAAGGCATGCTCATCGAGTCCCGCAAGTCGGCCTTCAGAAAGGCCCTCGAAACAGCCGGGCTTTCGGGCGCGACCAACTCGAGCAGGAAAGCGGCGAAAGTCGCCAAGGAGCTCGGCGCCGATGCCGCCATCTTCGGCCGCGTCGAGGAGTTCTCCCGCGACGGTAAGCACGGCGCCGTGCGGCTCGAGGTGGCGCTCGCCGAAGCCGAGTCCGGCAACGAGGTCTCGCGCGCCAGGTACGCCTCCGTCTGGCCGGCGAGCTCGCTCGACCGGCTTGCGACGCTCGGCTCGGGCTGGCGGTTGCTCATCTGGCTCGGGGTGGCCGTGATGCTGCCGCTTGCCGCGTTCCCGCTTGCGCGCGCTACGCTCGAGCGCGAGTCGAACCTCCTGGCGTTCCTGCTGCTCTTCGCCATGACCGCGCTCGACGTCGTCGTGGCGCTCGTCCTGCTTGGTTTCTTGGTGCGGAGCATCTGGCCGGCGCTCCTTGTTGTTGGCGCGTTCGGCGCCTCGGCGGTGTACAATTACCTCGTCCTGAACTCGTACGAAAAGATGCGCGCATGAATTCAGACAGGATCACAGAATCAACAGGATTGTCCTGAAATCCTGTCCTTCCTGTTATCCTTTCTAAAAACAAACTCGGTTGATCGGGGATAGCAATGGCTCTCTTCAAGTCCAAGTCGAAGCGCAAGATGGAGCGCGAGTTGGCGATCCGCCGCGCGGTTAACCACATCAAGAAACAGATCGGCTCGCTCGAACAGAACGAACGCGGCTACGTCGAGAAAGCCAAGCGCGCCCTCCAGATGGGCTCGGCCGACCAGCTCGAGTTCCTCAAGAAGACGCTCAAAAAAACCGCGTCGCAGCGCCGGCTCATGGAGCGCCAGCTCCTCAACATCGAGACCGCGATCCAGATCAAGAACCAGGCCGAGGCGCACGCCGGCTTCGCCCGGGCGATGACGGCGCTCAGCCGCTCGATCGGCGAGATGTTCGCCGCCACCGATCTGGCCAAGACGCAGCGCGCGTTCGAGAGCGCACTCGTCAAGGCGCAGACGATGGAGGAGCAGATGGACGTCTTCCTCGACATCAGCTCCCAGGCGATGTTCGGCTACGAACCCGCCGCCGCGGGCGAGGAGCTCGTCAGCGACGCCGAGATCGAACGTATGATTACCGGCGAGGTGGTCGAGGCCGAAGCCGCCGGGCTCGACACCGAGATCGAGACCGGCCTCAAGGAAGTCGAACAGGAGCTGAAGAGGCATTCGTAGACAGGATTACAGGATCAACTGGATCAAGCGATCCGAAGGATCGCTGCCATCCTGTCAATCCTGCTATTCTGTCTAGAACACCATGAGCATTCCCGATTTCTACCTGCGGACGTTCGAAGCACACAAGACGAAGGGCCTCGCCGCCCATCGTGCCGGCGAGCTGCGCGATGCACGCTACAACCTGCTCAAGGCCGCTCAATACCTCTACCTGCTCGCGGCAAGATCGAACGAACCACTGCGCTCGACGAGAAAGGCGAACGCGCGCAAGCTCCTCGCGATGGCGAAAAAGCTCCCCGCCACCGCGCCGAAACCCGCGGCCGACGGCGGCGACCAATCAACGAGCGACGAAGCCGCCGTCGCCTCGCGCTGGGTCGTGACGCGCAAGCCGGGCGTTTCGTTCGACAACGTAGTGGGCCTCGACGAGGTCAAGGACGAGATCCGGCGCCTCGTCATCTATCCCTTTCAGCACCCGGAAGCAACCGAACGATTCAAGAAACAGGCGGGCGGCGGCGTCCTCCTCTACGGCCCACCCGGCACCGGCAAGACGATGATCGCCAAGGCGATCGCCACCGAGATTGATGCCGTGTTCCTTGCCGTGCGTTGCTCGGACGTGATGAGCAAGTGGTTCGGCGAGGCCGAGCGCAACCTCAAGGCGCTGTTTGACGAAGCGCGTTCGCACGAACGCGCCGTGATATTTCTCGACGAGGTCGAGGCCATCGTCGCGCGGCGCGGCCAGGGCTCGACGGTCATGGACCGCGTCATCCCCGAGTTCCTCTCGCAGCTCGACGGCCTCGAGTCCCACGCGGCGTGCCTGCTCCTGCTTGGCGCCACGAACCGTCCGTGGGACGTGGACGAGGCGGCGCTCCGCGCGGGTCGCTTCGGCCGGATGATCCACGTCGGTCTGCCCGACCTCGCCGCGCGGCGCGCCATCCTCGAAAAAACTCTGGAGGATATCCCCGTGGCGAAGGGCATAGACCTCGACGAGCTCGCCGAGATGCTTGACGGCTACAGTGGCGCCGACATCGCCGGCCCACGAGGCGTCCTCGACACCGCCACCGACTTCCCCTACGAGCGCGCCATAGACGGCGACGAGGCCGCCCTGCTCACCCGCGACGACATTCTCCGCGCCATCAAGGCGATCAGACCCACGGTTTCACCCAATACACTCGCGCGCTACAATCAGTTCGCACACGGACGGTGAATGAATGGCGGTTGATTTGAGCGGGCAGATGTATCGGGCGCTGGTCGGGGCGCTCGAGAAGGCGCGGGCGGCGAAGTCCGCCGGGCGCATTGCGGAGGCGCGTGCTACGTTCCGCGAGTGCGCGCGCCTCATGCAGGACTACGCGAAGTACGCGCCGACGCTCGAGGAGAAAACGCGCCGCCTCAACAAGGCGAAGGAGTATCTCGCCAAAGCGGAGGGCAGAGCCGAAGCGCGCGAACCAGCACCGCCACAGCCGTCCGAAGAACCGGCATCGTCCTCCGAACATGCGCGCCCCGCACGTGAGCGTCCGCGCGAGAACTACGTGGACGCGATCGAGTCGCTCGTCCATCGCGCGCGCGTCACGTGGGACGATATCGGCGGCCTCGATGAAACGAAGCGCGAGATCCGCAGCGCCTTCGCCCTCGGCGTGGTTCGCACGCCCGCCGGCCTCGACGTCGAGGGCTGGCGCAACATCCTCCTCGACGGCCCCCCCGGCACCGGCAAGACGCTGCTCGCGGCGGCGGCCTCGCACGAGATCGAGGCGACCTTCCTCAACGTCCGCACCGGCGACGTCCTCTCAAAATACTTCGGCGAATCCACAAGGCTCGTCGCGGCACTCTATACCTACGCCGGCGAGCACGCGCCGTGCGTCATCTTTCTTGACGAGTTCGATGCGCTCAGTGTCCCACGCGACCAGAGCGACAGCGGCGCCGAGCGACGCATGCTCTCGGCAATCCTCACCGAACTCGACGGCCTCGCCGGCAAGACCGACCGGCACGCCGTCCTGACGATCGCCGCGACCAATGCGCCGTGGGCAATCGAGGCCGCGGCGCTCAGCCGCTTCGACAAGCGCATCTACGTACCGCTGCCGGATCGCGAGGCCCGCACCGCGATCTTCCGCGTGCACCTCGACGCGAAGGGCTACCGCCTCGACGCCGACTACGCCGCGCTCGCCACTGCAACCGACGGCTGCAGCGGCCGCGAGATCGCCCGGCTCTGCAAAGAGGCCGCGAACCGAATGATCCACGAGACGAACCCCGACCTCATCGAGCGCGGCGTCGAGGCACTCAAATCGTACGAACTGAAAACGCGGCCGCTCACGATGGCCGATTTCGACGCACTCCTCTCGACGCTGCGGCCTGAGACTCTGCCCGATCTCTTGGGGCGTTACGAAGCCTTTGCAGCGGCGGGCTGATACGCTATAGTACGCGCAGAACCAACCGGGAGAGTGACGATGGGCGTGACAGACCTGCTGAAGGGCCTCTTCGGCGGCAAATCGAAGACACTCGAATCGGTTTCGATTGACGAGCTGCGGCGCGAGCGAATCCGCATCGAGCAAGAGGAGTCGCGCCAGATCAAGAAGCTCAACGAGATCGAGCACAACAAGCAGACACTCTTTGAAAAGGGAACCGACGAACCGTCGCAGCGCCAGCAGGTCATCGTCGCCCGCAAGATCAAGGAACTCGACCAGCAGGGGCGCAACTACGACCAGACGCTCAAGCTGCTGTCGCGTCAGCTTCGCATCATCTCCGGCTTCCTCCACGTCAAGGAAAACAAGCAGCTCCTCGAGAAGACCGCCGTCTCGAGCCTCCTCGCCAAGATGGACCTCGCCGATCTGCAGCGCTTTATCGAAGCCGCCACCGTCGAGGGCCAGTTCCAGATGGACAAGTTTGAGCACATCCTCGGCACGCTCGAGGATTACGATCTGGACACTGCCGCCGCCTCCGAGGACGCCGACACGATCGCCATCGTCGAGGCGATGAACCGAGCACGCGCTGCCAAGGAAATCAACGCCGAGGTCGCAATCAAAGAGGGCGTCGCCGAGGTGGACAAGATCCTGCGCAAGGACCAGGAACCGGCGTGACGCCCGGTTCTCGTCGGCAGGCGACCCGCTCGGACCGATCCTGAGCTTCCCCCCACTTCTCTTCACGTCAATTCTTCGCCGCGACGGGTGTTTGCGCAAAACACCGTTTTGATATATGAAAGGGACCATGGAGAAGCTTGCGCGATACCTTGACCCGAAGGCGGCCGCTGCGGAACTCTCGGTGATCATCGAGACGGTCGGTGCGCACGAAGTCGCCGTCGTACGAAACCTCGACTACGTCTACTCCCCCATCGAGCTGTACCCGCTCGCGCCGCGCATCACGGGTCAGCTCGATCGGGTCGTCGCGTACGCGCTGGACATGGACGGTACCTCGACGACGACCGAGCCGCTCGCGCTGCATGCGCTCGAGCACATGGTGCGCAAATTGACCGGCCGGATGGACCCGGCCGACTGGCCCGGACTCGACGAGGTGAGGGACTACCCGTACGTCATCGGCAGCAGCAACTTCCGCCACACCGAGTTCCTGCTGGGGCGATACAGGCCCGATGACGCGGCGCTCCGAATAGCGTTTTTCGAGGCGCTTGTATGGACGCTCGCAAACCTCGACGACCCGCAGCGGCGACGCGACACCCGACGCAACGCGATCAATTGTGGCCTCGGCCCGATGCTCAAGGACCCCAAATTCGTCAAAACCACGTCGAGTGAGATCGAATACGACGCGTGCGCCGACGCCGTCGCGCCCTTCCTCACGAAGTACGGCGAGGCGTTCAAGTGCGACACCGCCAGCGCGCTCGTCAGCGCCGCGCTCGACGTCTACTACGCCCGCTATCATTTCATCCTGAAGGAAATGCAGAAAGGCCGCGGCGACGAGCTCGCTCGCAATCTTGCGAAGGGCGCAACGCACCTCGTCGAGCCGATGCCGTGCTACGGCATATTCCTCGCGCTCGTCAAGGGCTGGCTCGGCGACGATGCCGACTGCGTGTTCGAGCGGCTGCGCGATTCGCTCGTCGGCGACGAACGCGCCGGCTTCAGGGCCGCCGAGGTTGACGCCCTGCGCCCAAGGCTCGCGCGGCTCGGCAGGCACTTCGCTAAAACACCCGCGAAGATCGCGCTCGTGACCGCCTCGATCGCATACGAGACGCACGCGGTGATGAAGGAGGTCATGCGGATCGCCCGCGAGGAGGCAGAGTCCTGGCCGGTGCCCGATAAGCGCAAAGCACTACTCGACGAGAAGTTCGCCGACTCTCTCGCGGTTTTCGACGGCTTCGTCTGCGCCTCCGACGCGCACGAAGCGCGACTCAAGCCCCACCGCGACCTCTACTCGATCGCGCTGTACCAGATGTCCATCCGCAAAGAGGACTACGCATGCTGCGTCGGCCTCGAGGATACGGAGCCTGGCATCATCGCGCTCCGCGCCGCGGGCATTGGCTGCGCCGTGGCGCTGCCCAACCGTGACACACATCGGCAGGACTATGCGATTGCGAGCCGCATCGTGCACGGCGGCTTGCCCGAGGTGATCCTCGCCCACAACGCGTTCCTCGGCGACGACGCGACGCGATAGGAAAGCCGGCAATGGCGAACAAGTCCGGCGCAGGCTGGAAAGTCGTCAAGAAAGAACACGACGCCGCATCGCGCCACGCGCATGCGAGCGTCTTCACGATCGCCAACGGCTACATGGCGTTCAAGGGCGACCTGCTCGAGGAACGCACCGACCGCGACCCCTCCACGTTCATCAACGGCGTTTTCGACACCGCCGACATGATCGGCCAGATCCCCGTCACCAAGCACGAGCGCCGTTACCTCGACGAGAGTTACTTTGACGACGCGGGCCAAAGCCCTTCGATCGCCAACCTGCCCAACCCGCTCGCCGTCCGCGTCTTCATCGGCGACGACGAAATCATCTTCGAGCGCGGCACAATCACGCGCTTCAAGCGGACGTACGACCTCGCCCTTGCGCGGTACTCTTACGAGTACGTCTATACGGACAGCTCGGGCCGGAAAACACGCATCGAGATGATTCGGTCGTGCGACATGGAGAGCTTCCACTACGCAGCAATGCGCTACTCGATCACGCCGCTCAACCACCGCACCACTGTCCGCATCATGACGGGGATTGACGGCGCGATCCGCTCGAACATGACGGGCGACCGACAGATCGAGGTTCTGAAGACCACCGCATCGCGCGACCGAAGGACGCTCCTCCTCGAAGCGAAAACCATCCACACCGGCATCGGCATCAAGATGGCGGTACGGAGCAAGTTCAATCACAAGCCGCTTGGTGCGCCCAAGGTCTTCTCGTCGTCGGATTCCGTCTTCAGCCTGTTCGAGTTTCGCGGCGCGCCGAACCGCGAAATCTCGCTCGACAAATCAATCGTCGTCGCCTGCGACCAAGACACGGAACTCAACACGTATCGGGACCCGCTCGCCACGCTGAGGAAATCAAACCCCGTCCGCATGTTGGAGATCAACAAGGCGTGGTGGAAGGGAACATGGAAGCGGCTCGACGTGCGCATCGAGGGCGACCCAACGGCGCAACGCTCTATGCGCTTCTGCCTCTTCCATCTGATGTGCGCCGCGCCGAGGCACGCCGACGCGATGAGTGTCCCGTGCAAGCTGCTGACCGGTGAGCATTACCAGGGCGCGACGTTCTACGACACCGACCTCTACATCGAGCCGGTCTTCCTGTTCACGTTTCCCGACATCGCGCGGCGGATGCTCGAGTACCGTTACGTCGGCCTCGGACCCGGACGCCAAATCGCGAAGGAACTCGGCTATCGCGGCGCCAAGTTCGCGTGGCAGTCGGGACCGGGCGGCATCGAGGCGCTCGGCAAGTGGTATCGCTTCACGCACACGAACATCCACATCAACAGCGACATCGCTTCTAGCCTAATGCAATACCACGACGCCACCGGCGACGCGGAGTTCATGCGCACCTGCGGCGCCGAGATCCTCGTCGAGACCGCACGCTTCTACGCCTCGCGCACCCGCCACAACAACGACGACACCTACAGCTTCGCCGACGTCGCCGGCCCCGACGAAGGCCACTGTGAGAGCACGGAAAACTTCTACACCAATCTCTTGGCGAAAAAGAACCTGCTCGCCGCGTGCGAGACGCTCGACCTTCTCCAAAGCGACTTCCCGAAAGACTACGCGCGCCTCGTCACTAAGCTCAAGCTCAACGACGACGAGCCTGACGAGTGGACACGCGTCGCCGAACGCATCCGCTTTCTCTACGACCCCACAAAAAGAATCTACGAGCAGTACGACGGCTTCTACAAGCTCGAGCCCGCGCCGCCCGACCTCCTCGAAGGCCGCGCCGAGTGGTTCGCCACCGTCTCCCCGTACCAGGCGCTCAACCAGCCCGACGTCGTCATGGCCCTCGTCCTCTACCGCGACGAGTTCTACCACGACGTGAAGAAGGCGAACTGGGACTACTACAAGGCCAAGAGCATGAACTTCTCGTCCATGAGCTTTGCGGTGAACGCGATCATGGCGAAACAGATGGGCGAGATGGACGAGGCCTACCGCAACTTCATCATCTCGGCCGGCATGGACCTCGACCCGACGCTCACTGGCCGCGGCGACACCGGCGACGGGCTGCACGGCACTGCGATGGGCGGCGCCTGGATGACCACCGTCTTCGGCTTCGGCGGGATCACGCTCTCGAAAGGCACCCTCCTCGTCGAGCCGCGCCTCCCCAAGCACTGGAAGTCGCTCTCATTCACCCTCCGCATCCGGGGCGAAGAGCTCCACTTCACGATCACCCACGACGCCATCCACATCGCCGTCGGCACCGAACGCTCTATCGAACTCCCCACCCGCATCACCGGCCACGACACCATCCTCCGCAGCGGGGGAACGTACACATTCCTTGGGCTATCCTAGTTTACATGTCTGCCGGGACGTAACAGACCCGGCTCGCATTCTGCCGGGGACACACAGATGACTTCGCCACCTCGCCATCAAAAGGACGAGCGTTCTTAAGGACGATCGCAGCGGTAGGGTTAGGTCGCAAGCGAAAGCAACCTTTTCACCGCCGCACCGAATTCCTCGCAGGAAAAGGGCTTCTTAAAAAACAAGAGCTGGTCGCTGAGAACCACTCCTCGTTCCCCAAGTTCTTCCTTCGTAACGTAACCGGAAGTAAGGATTGTCGGGATGCTTTGCGAGCGAGAGGACAGTTCCTCCAACACGTCAAATCCGGTCTTCCGCGGCATAATCATGTTTAGAACAAGCAGTGAAGGAGATCTTCGGCCGATCTCCCGCAGCGCTTCTTCACCATCACTGGCATAAGCCACAGAAACGCCGGGCACCTCACTTACGACGATGTCTCTCAACAGAGCACGCGTCATCTCATCATCATCTACGATGACAGCATGCGGCATTGCTTTCTCCTTGCAGCAGGAGTCACCCCTATCTGCCGTCCGCCTCGATTTCTGACAACACCTCCTTGATCGCCGCGTCGAGTTGGGAGTCGGAGTCTTTGATGTCGTCGAGCGGCGTGTGCTCGACGTAGATGTCGGGCGGCACGCCGTAGTTCTCCAGGTTCTGACCCGTGATTGACCAAATACCCCAGATCGGCATCCGGATGCCGCCGCCGTCCACGAGCCCGTAGCCGCCGGTGCCGATCACGCCGCCGTATGTCGGCTCGCCGATAAGCTTGCCGTGGCCGAGCGTGCGGAAGCCGTCGGGGAATATCTCGGCGTCGCTCCCCGAGCGCCAGTTGATCAGCACCGCCTTCTTACCGTAGAACGCTTCCTCGGGCCGCTTGCGCTTGATGCTCGCGCCGCGCAGCCGCGTGATGTTGTAGGCCTGGCGGTTGAGGATATCGAGCAGCACGTCGTCAATCAGGCCGCCACCGTTGTTGCGCACGTCAACAATGAGGCCCTCGTAGTTGCGCAGCCGCGTCAGGTCCTTCTTGAATTTCACGAGCGGCTTGCCGCCCATGTACTGCACGTGCAGGTAGCCGACTCGCCCGCCGGTCTTCTCCTCGACGTCCCGCTCGTTGCGCCGCACCCACCACTCGTACCACAGCTCGCGCTGCTCCCCCGACGAGATGTGCAAGATCCGCACGTCGCGGCCCTTTGCGGGATCCGACTCGCGACCGACGCGAAGTGTGACCTTCCTGTTGAGCGGATTGATCAAATACGGCTCGTAGTCGTCGCCCGCGCGGATGTTGTTGCCCTCGATCGCGAAGACGCAATCGCCGACTTTCAGGTCGAGCCAACTGCTGTCCGCAGGCCCCTTTTCGTAGATGCGCGCGATGCGGTAGAAGCCGTTGTTCGCGTCGGACTCGAGCTCGAGGCCGAGCCTTCGCACCTCCTCCTTGGTTCTTGCGCCGCCGCTCGGGCCGGGCCAGGCACCGCAGTGCGACGCGTTCAACTCGCCGATCATCTCGACGATCAGGTCCACCACCTCCTGCTTGTCCACGACGGAATCGAGGAACGGCTCGTACTTCTTGCGCGCCGCCAGCCAGTCAATCCCATGCATCGTCTCGTCGTAGAAACCGTCGCGCAACGCGCGCCATGCCTCGACGTACATCTGCCGCATCTCGTCGCGCAGATTGATCGCGAACCGGAGCGAGAACTTGATCGTTTCAACCTCGCCGCGTTTGACGCGCACCTTCTTGACCGCGCCCCCGTCGTGGACGAAGAGCATCTTGCCCTCGTCGGCGAGCTGCATGTTGCCGTACCCGAGCTGCGCGATCTCCTTGAGGTCCTCGGCGCGATCCTGTGTCCGCTCGATCCGCGCCGAGTAGATCACGCCGACGCGCCGGTCGCCGCGCGATTCCGTCACCCCGAAGATCACGCGCTCACTATCGGGCGTCACCAGCAGCTTGCTCCAGATCGGCTCGACCATGGAGGTGAGGCGGCGGGTGCGCATCTCGAGGTTGTCGAAATCAATCACAACGTTGTCCGCGACCTCGTATTCTTTCTCCTCCTCGTCGTCGTCGTCATCCTCGTCCTCGTCTTTGTCCTCATCCTTCTTCTCGTCGTCAATGTCCTTCGGCTCGTCGGGGTCCTCGGTCTCTTTCCGGAGCGCCAGCGCGTAGACCTCCGACCGCACCGTCGAGCGTCCCGTCCGGTCGTACATGCTGTTCGAATCGAGCTCGCGCCGTGCGAGGAAGACACGGTACTTACCGTCGGACGTAAAGACCGCGTTCCACTCGCCGAACGGGTCGTCGTAAAGCCGCCGTTCCTCGCCGGTCTCGAACGAGTAGACGCACAGATGCCCGTGCAGCTCGCGGTCGAGCTTCGAGTAGGCGATCCATCGGCCGTCGGGCGACCACGCGGCGCGGCCGATCGCGCGCTCGGTCCCCTCGGCGATGGTTGTCGTCTCGCCGCTCTCGATGTCGAATACATACAGGCCGTGCCCGGCCTGAAACGCGAGCGCCTTGCCGTCGGGCCGGAAGCACATTCGGTTGCTGCCCCAACTCCAGATCTGCACGGCCATGAGCGACGCCGGCGGCACGACCTCAACCACCTCTTTCGTCTCTGCATCGTATATGTAGATGCGCTCCTCCGTTGAGCGATCCGAGATGAACGCCAGCTTCGTGCCGTCGGGCGAATAGACCGGCACGCGGTCGCGCCCGGGGTCGTTCGTGACGCGGACCTTGTCGCCGGCCTTACCAGTCGGCACGGTGAACAGCTCGCCCCGGCACGACACCGCGCTGCGCTTGCCGTCCGGGCGCACGGCGAACTCGTCGGCGCGCGACTCGTACGTCACCCACTCGGTAAGGTCCCGCTTCGGCTCGCCGACGATCGTGATCGGGACCTGCCTCGGCTTGCCACCTTTGGTCGAAACGGTCCAGATCGTGAATTTGTGCTGGTAGACGATCGTCCGGCCGTCGGGCGAGATCGAGGGGAACACTACGCCCGGCCCCTCGTGATGCGTCACTTGCTTCGGCTCACGGCCTTTGCGAGGCAGGCGCCAGAGGTTCTTTGCTCCACCGCGTTCGGAAACGAAAAAGATATCGCCGTTCGCCGCATAGAGCGGCCATGAGTCGAGCCCCTCGTAGTCGGTCCGTTTCTCGAAGGTGTCCTTCTCGAGGTCTGCCACCCAGACGTTCGAGTCCGCGCTGCCGACGTAGCCCTTGCGCCACGGTCGGCCGAGCCCCTTTCGGTTGAAAGCGAAGCGCGTGCCGTCCTTCGAGAACGTGCCGAACACCGCCTCGCCAAGCGGCATCGGCTCGCGCATCTCGCCCTCGATCGTGACGGTATAGAGCCACGCCCCCCAGGAATTGTTCGCCGGACCGCGGAAGACGACGCGCTTGCCGTCGCGTGTCCAGGTGACCGGCACCTCAGCGCTGTTGTTCCAGGTAAGCTGCTTCGCCTCGTCGCCGGCGGCGGGGATCACGAACAGGTTGTACGGTCCCGTGCGGTTGCTGCAGAACGCGATCATCGTGCCGTCGGGCGAAAAGACCGGATACACATCGCGTCCCGGATTGTCCGTGACGCGGCGGAGTTCCGAGCCATCTTCGCGCACGGTCCAGATGTCGCCGAAGCATGAGAAGGCGATCACCCCGTCGCAGATGTTCGGATGGTAGAGCAACCGTGGAGGCGGCTCCTCGGTGTGATCCGCTGCAACCGCAGCGGATGAAGCGAAGAACATCGTACTTAGCAAAACGGTGACACGAAGTATCCCCTTGCTCATCTCGGTGCACCTCTCAAGTTGGTGATCGTGGCGGCGAGCGCCCTAGAGAGTCAGCAAAACCCGGTGAGCCTACACAAGAGACGGCCGAAATGGAAGCGGCAGATCAAAGCGCGTGGCCGGCCGGGAGCATCGGATAATCCGAGAACCCGACGACTTCAAGCCTTCTGCCTGTCGTCATCGCGCCGGAAGATCGCGGGGCGAATGAGCCCCGCACGTGCGAGGTAGTATTGGGCAACCGTCTCGAGCGTCCTGAGGCCATACGTGACGCCCCGTCGAAAGTTGATTGACGACGCCTCAGCCATGTAGCGCACCGGCACCGGCACGTCGCCGATCCGGAAGCCGAAATAGACCGCCTGGACGATAAACTGGCTGTCGAAGACAAAGTCGTCCGAGTTCTTGTGGTACGGGATTGTGCGAAGCACCTCGGCGGTGTAGGCCCGGTAGCCGGTGTGCCACTCGCCCAGGTTCTGCCCCGTGAGCAAGTTTTCGATGATCGTCAGCATCCGGTTGCTGAGGTACTTGTACATCGGCATGCCGCTTTCGAGCGCCTCCTGCCGTGTGCGGATCCGGTTGCCCAGGATGACGTCGCAGATGCCCGACTCGAGAAAGCCAACAATGTAGGGCGCCAGCCGGCTATCGTACTGGTAGTCCGGGTGGATCATGATGACGATGTCGGCCCCGCGCTTGAGTGCCTCGTCGTAGCAGGTCTTCTGGTTGCCCCCGTAACCCCGGTTCTCCTTGTGTTCGATAACCGTCAGACCGAGAGAGCGCGCAATCTCCACCGTGTTGTCGCGCGACACGTCGTCAACCAGGATAATCTCGTCCACACTCCCCTCGGGAATGTCCCGCACAGTCGCCTCGAGCGTGGACGCCGCATTGTAAGCAGGCATCACGACAACGACCTTGGAACGTTTCGACACGGGCTCCTCCTCACTCAACCGGTCATGCCCCTGCAGAGACCCCTCACGAGTCCCAGCGCGTGTATTGTAAATGAAGCCGCCGAAAACCGCCACGGTCCAAAACCCTTCCACACCTCGCTTATCCCCTGGACCGCACAATCGCCCCTTGCTTTATCCCTGCAACTCAGCCGTTGCAATCACTCTTCCAGGACGTTATGGTTCTTCGCAGCGGAGGAGGCCCGCCGGTCGCCTGTGCGGAAGGGAGACCGATTGAAGAATCACTGTTGCTTGCCGTCCTGATCTCCTGCCCGAACGACGGGCACGGCGGCCCACAAGCCGGCCGAGAACTGCTGCCGGATTCGGCCTAATGCCGGCCTCCGCGTCTGCGACAACCACTGCACCGAAAGACCTGGGGTGGCCTGACGCCGCCTCAGTCGCGGCGCTGCCGTGGAGGGGCACGTGGGTAGAGGACGAGCACTTAGCAAAACCGCACGGGACGCGCTCGAGTACCTCGCACTTTTCCTTGTGCTGGCCGTCACGATCCTTCTCGTAATTCATCCCTGGGCCAGGCACTTCGCCGACGGCCTTCCCGCGCACTGGGACCCGCCGACCGACGCGGCGCGCCTGTCCTGGAACGCCGAGCACATTCTCCACGGCTCGGTGGGGCGCCCCGTCTACCATAGCAACCATTTCTATCCCCACGCCTACACGCTGGCGTTCGCCGAGCCGATGTGGCCGCCATCGTTTTTCGCCGCGATCATCTATGCGCTCTCGGGCAATCCGATGCTGACGTGGAACGCCACGGCGCTCTTCGTTTGGGCGCTCTCGGGCGTGACGATGTACGCGTTCCTGCGCGAGCTTCCGGTCTCGCGAGGCGTCGCGTACCTCGGCGCCGCGGTGTTCTGTCTCATGCCGTACCGGCTTGCCTACTACGTCGAGCTCAATATGATCCTCTGCTTCGGCATTCCCCTGACCTACCTCTTCCTTCTCCGGTGGCTCAGGCGGCTCAGGTGGCCGGACGCGCTCCTGCTTGCCCTGTCGTTCTGGATCTCGGCCACCACGTGCCTCTACTACACGATCATCATGCTTGTGCCGATGCCCTTTATCGTCGCCGGCTTCCTCGTGAGGCGACCTGAGATGATCCGGCAGCGGCGCTTTTACCTGACCGCCGCGCTCGCCGTCGGTGCGGCGGCGGCCCTGTGCGTGGCAACCCTGTACCCGTACCTTGTCCTGCGCTACACGGCCAACTACGCCCGCACCACGGGGCAGCAAGCGCGCAGCTCGATTCAGCCGCTGACCTACCTGCGCCCGAGCAAGACGAGCCTCGTTCATCGCTTCGCGGCGAAAGCGAATCCCGGCGAGACTGTCGTCTTCCCCGGCATCACGCTCTGCGCGCTGGCGTGCCTCTACTGGCTGCGAGAGCGTCTCGTCTTCCACCGCCGGCGCAACACGCCACCGCTGGCCCGCGCAAGGGACGGACTCGCCTACGCACGCGCCGCGTTATGGTTCGTGTTCGCGGCGCTCGTCATCTACGGCGCGTACCATACCCACACGTCGAGCTTCGCAAGCGTCAAGTTCCTGGTGCTCCCCTCGATCAACCTTGTCTTCTGGATATCGCTCGCACTCCTCTTCATGCCGGCCAAGCGCGATGTGTCGAGCCCACGCGCCATGCTCTCAGGCCTCGGCGTCGGCGCAGTCGCATGTCTCATCCTCAGTTTCGGACCAACCGTGACGCTTGGACACGGCCACGACATCGTCGAAGTCGGCACGGGCGCCGCCGCGCGCCTCTACAAGATCATCCCGCTTTTTAGCCTCACGCGCGTGATGAGCCGGTTCAGCCTCATCGTTCTACTGTTCATGATCGCGGCGGGCTGCTTCGCCCTGGACGTTCTTCTCAAGAAATTGCCCCGTCTCCGGTGGCTGTGGGTGGTGGCGCTCGTGCTCGTCGTCGTCGAGACCTATTCCCGTCCATACAAGTTCATCGAACACCGCTCGAGGTTCGACTCGCCCGTCCAGCGCTATTTGCGAGACTTGCCGGAGAAGGCCAGTGTCGTCCAGGTCCCCTACGGGCTGCGCGACTTCGACGGTCCGGCGATGATGGCCACCGTCGGCAAATGGGACTACCTGATCAACGGCTGGTGTGGCTTCATGCCGAAACAGCACCGCACCCTCGGCGGCTACCTTTCGTCGGACCAGATGCCCGAGGCCGCGGACTGGCTGCGCCGGATCTGGCCGGAGGCCTATCTCATCGTAGACCTCGAAGGCATCGAGTGGTGGCGAAGACGCATGGGGGCCACGTTCACCGAACAGGACCTCGAGCCGCACTGGCAGGAAGTGACGCGCGACGACCGCTTCGCCCTCTATCGCCTCCGGCCGCTCGAGGAAACCCCACCGCGAATCGTGCGCCGCCTTCGCACCGACGTGCTGAGGCGCCACCCCCGCCTGCAATTCACGGCGCGCGCTCTCGACGTCCCCGACGGCACCACCGCACAGGCACTTGTCCGCGTCAACGGCCACGACGTCGAAAGGCTTGTGATCAGCAAGGAGCTGCAGACGTTCGCCGTGCTTATCCCGCAGGAGGCGACCGGAAACATCTATGGCGAGGAAGTGATCCTGTCCCTCGAGTACGTCTCCCCAGACCGCACCGAGGAAGCCGAAGCGCCGGGCTTGTGGGAAGTGCAGGACCTCAACTTCCTGCCGAAATGACCGGCAAATGCGGTCCTCAAACGCAGCGGTCACACTTGCAGCAACTTCCCTGACGCGAGGCGAGGAGGCGGGTCCTCAGCTCCCGAACGGGTAGTAGGCGCGTTTCATCACTTCGGGATGGGCGTGGATGGTGTCGTCGCGAAGCTGCTCGAGCGATCCCTTGATGGTGACGATGCTCATCACTTTCTTGCGGATCGCGGCCGACTCGTGCACCATCCAGATCAGCGTCGGCCAGATCCCCTCGCGGCCCGTGATGCCCTTGACCGCGATCTTCTTGCCCTTGTGCGTGATCGGGAGCTCGATCTTATCGAAGATCAGGTCGTTCGGCTTTCGGCCGTCAATCGTGATTGCCGGATCATCGTAGAGAGCAAAGAGCACCGTCGTGCCGCCGTCGCGCGTGTGATCCAGCGCGAAATCGAGCACCTCCTGGCGCACCCCCGCGCCGTCAATCAGCACGTCGAAGCCTTTGCCGTCCGTGAGCTCGGCAATACTCTCCTCGATCGCGGGATCCAGCGAACTCACCGTGACGTCGGCCACGCCGAAACCGCGCGAGAAGCCCCGGCGGTAGGCGCTCACCTCGAGCGCAATGATCTTGATCGGCTCCTCGGCGAGCTCGCGCGCGAACAGTTGCGTGCAGAGCCCGTGCGGCCCGGCGCCGATGATGCCGATCGTACCGCGCAGCCGCCCGGTCTCCTTGAGCCAGTGGACGATGTAATAGTCGTTGCCCATGCCCTCGAGCAGCGACGGCCAGAACTCCGTATGCAGCGGCCCCTCGGGCAGCACGTTGCAGCAGTAGTCCGGCACGGTCAGGTACTCCGCATACGCGCCGGAGATGGCCGGGATGCGCTCGCTCTTGGCGTTGCGAGGGCCCATGTAGCCGATGACGCCGTCACCAAAATGGCCCTCGACGATGTAGTGCGACTCACCCGCGATCCGGTCGCCCACCGCGACGCCCTGGGTGCCTTCACCCAGCTCGACCACCTCGCCGTAGTACTCGTGGCCGGAAATCGTGCCCTCGGCCACCTCGGGATGGTCGCCGCGAAACAGGTGCTCGTCGGTGCCGCACACCGAGACGCCGAGCACCTTCAACAGCACGGAGCCCCTCG
>CBDUSE010000047.1:0-17301 GCA_965369835.1 uncultured bacterium | reverse complement strand
CCGTTTGCTTTTCGCGCGAAAGGCCCGTGCAGGCTATCCCAGGCCTACTCGTTCGTCTTGATGTAGTCGAGCCACTGGCGCTCGAACTCCTCGACGTCCATCTTGAACGTCCGCTTGACAAGCTTGTCGAACTCCTCGACCTTGCGCAGCTTCTTGTGCAGGCGCACGAGCCCCTCGTGACCGAAGCGGTCCATGATGAACTCGACGAGCATGAGCGACTCGGCGTAGAAGAGGTTGACGGCGTCGCCGCGCGGGTAGGCCCGGAATGCGGCGAGGGAGCCGAGCGGGATCATGCGGCCCGAGGCGAGCGCGCGCTTGACGAGGCCGAAGCGGGTCTCCTTGCCGCTGAACTCGTTGTAGCAGGCGAGGCCCTCGAGCAGCCACAGCGGCAGGTACGCGTCGTCGCGCGCGTACTCGCGGTGAATGATGTGCGTCAGTTCGTGCGGCAGCACCCGGTTGAGCATCCCGTCGGGATCGCCCGCGTGCATGTACACCTCGCGCAGCGGCCCGTAGGCGAACCCGTCGGCCCACTCGGAGGCGACGCCCGATTCCTTGACGAACTCCTTCCATGTCGTCGCATCATCGAAGACGAAGACCTTGCACTTGTCCTTGTGCCAGTCGAGGTCGTCATACTGGAGCTGCTCGGTGACGCGCTCGAGCGTCTCCTCGACGCGCTTGGCGACGGTCTTCGCGTACTTGGTGTTCTTGTAGTACACCACGCAGTTGGCGGTCTCGAGGTCAATCCACTTCTCGCGCGCGGCATATTCGCCGGCGGGCGACTCGCTCTTGACCTTCATCGCCACGCGCTCCTCGCCGCGGTAGATCTTCTTGGCGATCTCGCCGGCGCGTGTCCACGAATAGGTGGTGAACAAGGTTTTGAGGAGCCGACGCCCCTCTATCTTCCGCCCTCGGGCGATCTCGCGCCGCGCCTCGATGAGGAGCCGTTCCGCGGCGATCTCGTCCTCAGTCTTCTTGAACCGGTCGAGCGCCTCGGCCTTTGTCTCGCCCTCGAAGTTCGCAGTAAGGAACCGGTAGCATTCCGCCGCGCGCGTGTAGCTGCCCCGCTTGATCCAGGCCTCGGCGCGGCCGAGGAGCGAACTGGAGATCTCGTCAAGGCGCTTCTCCGAGGCGGCCTGAAGCGGCCCTCCAAGGCGGGTTGCTGTGCGCAGGTTGCTCACGGCCAATTGCATCGTGCTATCGGACTTCCTGTGAAGCACGCCGAGGCAGTACCATGGGAGCGCGTTTTTCTCATCAATGGCGATGGCTTGGCGGAAACGGCGGGCCGCTTGCTTGGCATCTCGTTGGCAGTACAGAACGTAGCCGTAATAGACATAGGCGTTCGAGTACCGGCGCTTCTGCTCGCCGGAAAGCGACTCGCCCTTTTGTCGGGCGGCGTCGCACTCTTGAATGTGCCGCCGGTATTCGCTCTGCTCGTCAATGTGACGTTCGACGGCAACCACCAGAGGGTCGGCGCTGTCCTCAATCTCCTCAAGCTTCTTGAGGGCTTGGGCCTCGACCTCACCGCTGAAGTTCCGAGCCAGAAACAGGTAGAACCGCGCGGCGGTCGTGTGGTCGCCGCGCTCGATACAGGCCTGTGCATCCTTGAGGAGCGAAATGACGACGTCGGTGAGCTGCTCGCGACAGGAATCCCTCAGTGCGGCCCCGAGTTTGGCCGCCGCGCGGAAGCTCTCGATAGCTTCCTTCATCTTGCCGTACTTCCGCTGGAGCAGGCCGAGGCAGTAGTGAGCCAGCGGGTTCCCCTCGTCAACGCCGATCGCCTTCCGAAAGCGACTCTCGGCCGCTTTCGCGTCGCCGCGGCGGTAGAGGGCATAGGCGTAAGAGACATAGGCGTTCGAGTAGCGCCGTTTGTCGTCAGGCGTGAGCGACCGGCCCTCGGTCTGGGCGTTCGCGTACTCCTCAAGGAGGCGCTGGTAGTCGCTCGTTCCGGACGCGTAGCGTTTGACGGCGGCCCCGAGGGGATCGGCTGCTGCGTCGGTTCCCTTCCCTTGAGGCGTTGCGGCACGGCTGTCCGAAGTCAGAGCAATTGCCGTTCCCGCCGCAGCAATGAAAAAGATGAACCTTCTCAGGAGAAGAGACCCCGTCATTGCACTTCCTCCGCGTCGCGCTACAACGGAATATGAGAGCTGATCGTGTTCTGGCGCGACACCTCGATCGGGACATCGCCGAGGCCCACCAGCTCGAGGTGGGCGAGCACGGCCTGGTGTGCGAGCGTCTCCGTGTTGCACTCCTGGCTCAGGTGGGCCAGGACGATCTGCCGCGTCGAGTCGGTGGCGGTCTCGGCCAGTAGCTTCGCCGCGGCCGTATTTGAAAGGTGGCCGGTCTTGCTCAAGATCCGCTGCTTGAGCGGCCAGGGCCGGCGCACGTTGTTCCTTAGCAGATTCTCGTCGTGGTTCGTCTCGACCACCAACACGTCGGCGCCTTTGAGCCGCTGGCGCACGAGCGTCGTGGCGTGCCCCAGGTCGGTGGCGATGCCGATCTTGAGGCCGTTCAGCCCGAGCTCGAAGCCGACCGGGTCGAGCGCGTCGTGCAGCACCGGGAACGGGTTGACCCAAAAGTCGCCGATCTCGAACGCCTCGCCCGTCGAGAAGATGCGGAGCCGCTCCGGCCGCTCGAGCAGGTATTGACCCATCGCCTCGGTCGTGAGGCGGTTCGCGTAGCACATCGTGTGGCGCAGCCGCTCGAGCAGCGCGAGGCCGCCGACGTGGTCGCGGTGCTCGTGGCTGATCAGCACCGCGTCGAGCGACGCCGGATCCACCCCGATCCGCTCGAGCCGCAGCCTCATCTGCCGGGGGCTCAGGCCGCAGTCCACGAGCAGCCGCGTCTTGGGCCCGCCGATGTAGATCGCGTTGCCGCGGCTCCCGCTCCCGAGAACGACCAGTCCTTTCATCTGCCCGCTCGATCACCTCCGTGCCTTGGCACCCAACATAGCCCGCCGCTTCGGTGCCGTCAAGGCCTCCACGGAAGTTTCATCTCACGCAAAGCCGCAAAGAGGGGGGAAGTGAGGCTCCGAATATGGTAGGATTTTGGCATGGCTATTCCAAACGAGGTGCAGGAGCTCGTCGAGCGGTTTGACCGAAACCGCGAGGCATATCGTTCTACCCGTTACAAGGAGACACGACTCCGCCGCGAGTTTGTTGATCCGTTCTTTGTGGCTCTCGGCTGGGACGTGGAAAACAAACAGGGGTTCGCGGAAGCCTACAAAGACGTCGTCCACGAGGATGCGGTGAAGGTCGGCGGCGCGACCAAAGCCCCCGACTACTGCTTCCGGATCGGCGGCACGCGGAAGTTCTTTGTTGAGGCCAAGAAGCCTGCAGTCAGCATCAAGACGGACATCTCCCCCGCCTATCAACTGCGGCGATACGCCTGGTCGGCCAAGCTGCCGCTGAGCATCCTGACCGATTTCGAGGAATTCGCCGTTTACGACTGCCGCGTCAAGCCCAGCCCCGGCGACAAGCCCTCCGCCGGCCGCACCATGTACCTGGAGTACAGAGACTACGCGAAGCGCTGGGACAAGATCGCCTCGATCTTCGCGCGCGACGCGATTCTCATGGGTTCGTTCGATAAGTACGCGGAGAAGAAGCGCAAGCGGGGCACTGCGGAAGTGGACGCCGCGTTCCTCCAGGACATCGAGGCCTGGCGGCAGGAGCTCGCCCGCGGCATCGCGCTCCGCAATCCGAAGCTCACGACGCGCGAGATCAATTTCGCCGTCCAGCGCACGATTGACCGGATCATTTTTCTGCGCATTTGCGAGGACCGGGGCATCGAGGAGCACGGCCGCCTGATGGCGCTCCGGAACGGCACGCAGGTGTACAAGCGGCTTTTCAGGCTCTTCCAGGAGGCGGACGAACGCTACAATTCCGGCCTGTTCCACTTCCAGAAGGAAAGGGGACGTCCCGAGGGCCCCGACGAGCTCACCCCGCGCCTCACAGTTGACGACAAGCTCCTCAAGACAATCATCAAGGGTCTTTACTATCCCGACAGCCCGTACGAGTTCTCCGTGCTCCCCGCCGACATCCTCGGACAGGTCTATGAGCAGTTCCTTGGCAAGGTCATCCGCCTGACGGAGGGTCACCGCGCCAAGGTCGAGGACAAGCCGGAGGTCAAGAAGGCGGGCGGCGTCTACTACACCCCCACGTACATCGTTGACTACATCGTCGAAAACACGGTCGGCAAACTGCTCGAGAAGAGCACTCCGGTGAAGGCGGCGAAGCTCAGGATCCTCGATCCGGCCTGCGGCTCAGGCTCGTTCCTTATCGGCGCCTACCAGTACCTGCTCGACTGGCACCGGCAGTATTACGAGGAGCACGACCCGAAGAGATGGGCGAGGAGTGGCCCGCCGCGTGTGTACGAGGCGGCACACGGCGAGTGGCGTCTCACTACCGAGGAGCGCAAGCGCATTCTCCTAAAAAGCATCTACGGTGTGGACATTGACCCGCAGGCCGTCGAGGTCACCAAGCTCTCGCTGCTGCTCAAGGTCCTCGAGGGTCAGAGCCGCCACACGCTTGACGCGCAGCTTCGCTGGACACACGAGCGCGCGCTGCCCGACCTCGCGAGCAACATCAAGTGCGGCAACTCGCTCATCGGCCCCGACTTCTACGAGGGCAAGCAGATAGCCCTCCTCGACGACGAGGAACGCTACCGCATCAACGTCTTCGACTGGCGCAAAGAGTTCCCCGACATCATGCGCGCCGGCGGCTTCCACGCCGTCATCGGCAACCCGCCGTACGGTTACCTGATGTCAACACCGGAGCAGGAGTATTTCACGGCACGCTACCAGCACCAAGATTATCAGAAGGATTTCTACCTTCTTTTCCTTGAGCGCTACGAGTACTTGTTGAGGCACACCGGTTTGCTCGGCGTCATTGTCTCTAATACCTGGCTTCAGTCGGTGAGGCTGCGAAAGATCCGAAAGCATCTGTCATCCAGCTATCGCTGGCGCCGTGTACTTCTATTGCCCGAAAAGGTGTTCGGAGCCGTTGTCGACACGCACGTTTTGGTATTCGAGAAAGCTGGTGCTGACACCGGTAAGACCGGGATGCTTCAGGTTGACATCCGACGTGGAGGGGACGTGAAGGCAAGCCACGAACTCGCTCTCCAAGACATTCCGCGATCTGGTTCTCCTATCAACGTCGCGGCCTCTATGGAAGCACAGAAGCTATACAAGAAAATCCGAGACGGCTCAGTTCAACTTCAAACGCTATGCAAGGTCTACAACGGCATAAAGCCATTCGAGAGGGGCAAAGGGACTCCACCCCAAACCGCGCAGGTGCTTAAGGAGAAGCCGTACGTCAAAGAGGGGCCTGCTCCAGACCCGAGTTGGAGGCCTCTTCTGCGTGGTAGCCTGATTGGACGGTACGTAACATTGTGGAACCACGACTACTGGGTACAATACGGCCCTCGGCTGGCAGCACCGCGTGATCCACGCATTTTCGACGCTGAAGTAAAGATCATGTTTCGCCAGACCGCGGACAGTATTATCGCGACACTTGTGGAGAGTGGTTTTGTCGCACGTAACAACATGCATATACTGCTGTCTTCGAACCCGGCGTATGATCTCAGGTACGTATTGGGTATTATGAACTCAACCTTGATGGACTTCGCCTATACAGTAATGAACCCTGAGAAGGGAGAAGCCCTCGCCGAGGTAAAGAAGCACCACGTGGAAACGCTGCCGATCAGAGAGATAGACTTCGCGAATCCTGACGACAGAGCTCTTCACGACCGCATGGTGAACTTGGTCGGTTCACTGCTTGACTTACAGAAGAAGCGCGCGAAGCTGAAGACGGCGCATGACAAAGAACTCCTCCAGCGCGAGATTGAAGCGACGGATCGCCGGATAGACCAGCTTGTGTATAAGCTGTATGGCTTGATGGATGACGAAATCAAGATCGTGGAACAAGACAAGGGCCCTTAGGCGCTCTGCAAGAGAAGAGAGAGGTGAGCAAGGAAGATGACAGATCCACCGCATGTATACCGTACCTCCGCACCGAACCAAGATATCGTTCTTCACGAAGGCCCCGTGAGATTGCGCAATGGACAGGAGGAATCAAGGCACGAAGGTACCATAAGGCTTTCCTGGCACCCAGGGCCTGCCATCAGGTTTCAGGTACCTGATATGGGCGGCTTTGGGCGGGCAATCGCGGTTGACCGGGCTGGCGAAGTCTTCCTCGGAATCGAGGAGGCGATCGAACACGTGAAGGTGCTCACTACTCGCATGTCCTTCGGCTCACACCAACCACCATCGGTTGGAGGCGTGCTCAACGCTGCGTTGCAGATCGGATCGCGTCAAGATTTGTCCTATGTGCTTCTCCATCTACCGAACTTCATAAAATACCCGGCTCGCATTGTGCTTGAGGCGGACGGCGTCCGGACCACCATTGAACCCGTCGAGGATTGCGAGAGATTGACAAAAGAACTGGAAGGCGTTGGCGGCTATGCAATCACGCACGTGGGCAAGCTCGAAGCGACAAGTGGCAATTTACTACCTGTGAGCATGGTGGAGAGCACGCTGCTTTCTCTTTTCCCCTTCTTGTCATTCGTCTGTGGGTCGCGCGTGCAGCCCATCTTGCCCGTAGGCCATAATGCCGAGGGAGATGTCGTATGGAAGAAGTGGGCCAATTGGCAGATCGATTCTTGGCAATCATCGCATTCCCCGTGGTGCGATGTGAGTCCCGGCGGGAGTATCGGAGCGGTGTTTCGGGGCTTCATGGCGCGCTACAGGACACCAGTGTGGGAGAAGCCCCTCACAGATGCGATTCACTGGTACGTTGTGAGTAACCGGAGGCAGGGTCTCTATGTTGAAGATGCAGTTGTCCTGACGCAGGCAGCACTCGAAATGCTTGCATGGGTGGTGCTTGTCGAGGATCCAGAGACCGCACATTTCGCGCCAGACCAATTCGACAGGCTCAATGCAGCCCAGAAGCTGCGCTGTCTCCTCAACTGGGCGGGGATACCACGAGCCATCCCTCCTGAAACGCAAGAACTTGGGAGCATCGCCACTTCTGCCGTCCGGAAGAGGAAGAGGAAGAGGAAGGGGGAGTGGCAGCGGATCGATGGTCCTGAAGCCTGCACAGCCATCCGCAACTGCATTGTACACGCCACGCAGGAGAAGCGCAGCACGATGGAGGAGATACCCTCCATGGCGCCCGTGAAGGCATGTATCCTTGCCCTATGGTATCTCGAGCTTGTACTCCTTCGCCTATTCGACTACTCAGGGGTTTACACCAATCGCCTCAAGCGCGGCGTCTTGAGATGCGATGCCGTCCAGCGAGTTCCGTGGGCGGCCGAGGACGCCGCACCTACCGAATAATCTCCTTTAGAATCGGCAGGCGGGGGCGGAGGTAGGGTTTTACCTGTGGGTCTTTGACGGTGCCCTTGATGAGGGCGCGCGGGATGATATTGGCGGGGATGTTGAGGACCTGCCGAATGAAGCTGCGGATCGGGCCGCCGCGCTCGCGGAAAAAGAGCGGGTCCACGACCACGTCGAGGTTGCCCCGCAGGTCCACGCTGCCGTCCATGAGGAGCTGGAGGAGGTCGCTCTCGAAGTAGAGGTTGTGGGTTGTGAGCGCGAGGCCTTCGACGCGGAAGTCGCCGCGCGCCTCGGAGAAGACGACCTTGACCAGGCCCGGCATACGCAGCGAGAGGACGTTGAACAGCTCGGCGAACACCTTGAGCTCCCAGATGTAGCCGTCCTTGAGGTTGAAGGCGCCCTTGCCGAAGTTTGTGGTGAGATCGTCGAGTTGCCCGTTGACGTGCACCCAGGTACCGAGCCGGCCGCGGAGCCGGCGATCCTCGACCTGCGTGAGCAGCGGCAGCTTGCCGATCTCGACGTCGCGCAGGTTCGCGTCAAGCTTGAATGGCTTGCCCTCGGCGGCGAAGTCGGCCTCCCATGCGCCCGTAAACCGCCCGTCGTAGAGCGCCGCGTCGAGCCCGTAGACCTTGAGCAGGCCGCGCTCGAGGTACACCGTCCCGCTGAGCCCCTCGAAGCCGAAGCCGCGCACGCCGAGTCCGGCGCCGCCGATCCGCCCGCGCGCCCGCACGTTGTCGAGCCCCGGCTCGACACGCGCCACCCGCCCGTCGAATGTCACCACGCCCGTGATCTGGAGCCGCTCGAGCACGTCGGCCGCCTTGGGTGGCAGCACAAGCCGGGCGAGCGTCGCGTCCATCCAGGCGGCGCCGTCAACCTGGAAGGCGGGGAGCCGCTGGCCCTCGACGCGCCGGATCTTGACCCGCGCGTTCCCCCCGACCCGTTCGCCCTGCACGTCGAAGGTGATATTCGGCTCGCCGAAGGCGTCAATGTTTCCGTTGATCGTGACCACCGCGCCCGCGAGCGTGCCGACGATCTCCTCGTACTTGAGGCCGGTGCCGTCGTAGGTGACCCGGCCGCGAATGGTCTCGAACGGCGCGCGCAGCGCGGGCGTCGAGACCGTCGCATGGCCGAGCGAGCACGAGACGGTGATCGAGAGCCGCTCGCCGATCGTCCCGGCGAGCAGCAGGCTGACGGTGCCGTCTCCCTCGAATATCATCTGCGGCACCTGCTCGCCGCTCGCCGTTGCGGTCGAAGTCGGTGAGGCTCGCTCGACGTCGCGGAGGCCGGGCGCAATCGCTTGGCCGCCGGCCCCCGGGCGCGATTTCGGGACGTAGCGGACGGCGCCATCAGTGAGCGCGACCGTGTTGGTAAGCGCAAGGGCCGGCTCGTCGCCGGGAGTGACGCTGAACTCGAGCGGCCCCCTCATCTCGCCCCCGATGTGAAACCCCTCGACTTCGAGCTCGGCGTGGTCGAACTCGAGCTGTGCCCTGCCGGCAAGCTTTCCTTCCTTCGTGCGTGTGAGGCTTATGCTGGCAAGCCCCTCGATGCCGTACACGAAAACCGGTCCCTCCGGCGCGAGAAGCTGCTGCAGCTCCCTGATGGCCGGCCCGCTCAGGCCGATCCTGAAGAGCGGCTGCACGTCGGGCCCAAACGTCGCGTCGAGCGTCATCGCGCCCTCGCCACCGCGCCACCGGCCGGCGAGCTTGAGATGGTTGAGCGCGTCGCGCGGGGCCGTGAACACGCACGAGACCTGCTCGAGCGACTGGACCGGCAGGTCCGCGTAGCGGTCCTCGACGACAATCGTCATTCTCGAGAAGCCGAGCCGGCTTACGCGCACCGTCACGGTCTTTTGGGGCTTGCGCGAGAGGCGCTCAACGATATCGGCGACGTTCCACTCGCCGCCCGCGCTCTTGACGAGCCGCACGGTCGTGCTATCCAGATTAGGCTCGAGCTCGACGCGCAGCGGGACAAGCGAGGCGATCCGGAAGCGGACCTCGAGGCGCTGCGCCTCGATAAACGGCCCATCGCTCTGGACGTCGCTCCGTGGCTGCACGACGAGACCCGTAATCGTGGCGCCCTTGAGCGTGTTCCAGTCCACATGCTCGAAGCTCACCGTGCGGCCGAGGAATCGCTCGAGCTCGGCCTCGATCCACCCAGCGCCGTAGCGCGGCAGCACGTAGTAGTTGAGCACCCCGAGCGCAAGGAGACACAGCACCCCCACGGCCAGCACGACGATGAGCAGGCGACGGACGATGCGGCGAGCGCGCTTCATCGGCGAGGGCTAGTCGTCGAGTTCCGGCAGCGGCATCCGCCGGAACGGCACGCCGGGACCGGATGGTTTCGGCGAAGGGAGCGGCGCCTTGATGTAGCTTTGCTGGCAGGCGCGGCACAGGTGGAAACGGAACGCCTTGTAGACATCGTCCTGCAGCTTCTGGGGATCGGCGTCCTCCATCTGCTCGATGAGCGCCTCGATCTCCTCGGCGTGGTCCTTGAGCAGGTCGGCCAGGTTGATCTCGAGCGTGTCGTAGGTCGCCTTCACCTCGATCTTCAGCTCGTAATGGATCGTGTCGCCCTTGATCTCGCGGCCGCACAGATCACAAAAGGTCTTGATCATGACTGAACTCCCGGCAGAGCCTCGGGCTGGGGTGCATCTATCTTCATAAACTTACTATGCCCCGAGGAGGTGCCCCGCCGCAAGGGGTGAAATGCCCCCTCCCTCAGTTCGGGCCGTTCTCTTGGGGGAAAAGCTCCGGGTGGAAATGCCGCGCCAGCAGCCGCAGACCCTCGACAACGCGCGGGGTCGGCTGGCCGATCAGGTCCGTCGGTACGCGGTGCACCCGGCCCTCCTTGACCGCCGACATTTTCGACCAGATCGGATCGGCGCGAAGCCGCCGGAGCACGTCCGCCGAAGAGGTCTCGCGTTCGGTGTGCGCCTCGGTGCCGACGATGATCACCTGCGGGTCCTTCACAAGCAGCGTCTCGAGCGAGTAGGTCGGCCAGGGCTTCGGCGCGTCGGCGGCGACGTTGATGCCCCCCGCAAGCTCGAACAGCGTGTGGATCATGTTACCCGGCCCGGCGGTGAGCAGCGGCTCCTCCTGGCCGAGCCAGAAGACGCGCGGGCGCTGCGAGTCGGAGAGGCCGCTGATCTTGGCGGTCACTTCGGCGATACCGGTCCGCACCTTCTCGACCAGGGCCGAGGCGGCGCCTTCGGCCCCCAGGAGCCGGCCGACGATCGCGATATCACGGTACACGTCGTCGAGGTTCTGGGTGTCGAGGCAGAAGACCGGCAGGTCAAGCCGGCGCATCTTATCGAGAATCTCCATCGAGACGCCGCGTGCGACGAGCACCAGGTCGGGCTTGAGTGCCATGATCGTCTCGACGCTCGGATCGTAGTACCCGCCGATGCGCGTGACGCCCTCGACAAGCTCGGGGGAGCCGTAGAACCGTGTAACACCGACGAGGCGGTCGCGGCAGCCGAGCTGCAGCAGAATCTCCGTGTTGCTCGGCGCCGTCGAGACAACGCGCACCGGGTGCGTCTCCAGGCGAAGGGTGTGGCCGAGGACGTCCGTTTCCTCGACGAGCCAGTCGCGCCCGCCGGCGTCATCCTCATCCGGCTTGCGCGCGTCGCACGAGCAGCCGCCGGCGAGCAGCGCGGCGAGAATGACCGGCGCAAGGGCGGCGCGGCCGAGCGCGATTGCAGCGAGGCGCCTCACGTTCCCTCCTCGGAATGTGCCCCAAGAAGACCTGATCCACATTTCTAGCCCCCATCCCGGCCGATGTCAACGCGGCTGCGGCAGCTTGCCGGGGCAAGCCGGGCGTGATATCAATAGCACAACGAAGCGGAGGCATAAAGACGATGAAATCGCTCCGAATACTCGTGGCCATGTTGTTGGGCGTGATGGCGGCAGCGCTCGTTTCGTGCACGTGGCGCGAGCCGGCGCCGAGGCCACCGGTGCCGCAGGGATGGGTCGCCTGGGACCGCGTGCAGGCGTGCCTCGGCGACATGATGCGGGCGGCGATGCCGGTGCACTACTTGATGCCGGTGGACGAGGCGCTCGAGGTCCTCGGCGAGCCGCACGGCGAGCTCAGGGACCTCTTCATCCTCAGGAAGTTCGCGCGCACCCGACGCGCACGGGCCTACTACTGGCACTCGCACGAGGCCACACTCTACCTTGTCTACGGCCGCAGGAGCAGGCTCGTCGAGAACCTGATCGTTGTGGACGACGTGACCAATATGGGCACCGAGGTCCTCCTGACACGTGAAGAGATCCTGAGCACTCGCATCAAGCCGGGCATGGGCGTTGACCAGGTCTTCAAGATCATGGGCGAGCCCGATCGCATCGAGGAGCCGTGGGCCGCGGATGCGGGCAAGATTGACCGGTTCTGGTACGAGCCTGCGGGCAAGGTCGCGCCACCGGTCTGCATTGACATTGATCGCACCACGCTCAAGGTGCTTTTCGTCAGCACGGCGCCCAGAGAGGAGATGGGGCCGCCGCCGGACCTCGAATGACGATGCTCTTGCTGGGGGTAGATACCGCCACAACGGTCGGGTCGCTGGCGCTGGCGCGCGGCGGGGAGGTGCTTGGCGCCAAGACGATCGTCGAGGACGCTGCGCGTAGGAGCGCGGAGCACTCGGCCGAGCTCGGTCCCGCGCTCGACTCGCTGCTCGAGCGGTGCGGCGTTTCGCTCAACGACCTGACGGGGATCGGCGTCGGCCTCGGCCCCGGCTCATATACAGGCCTTCGGGTAGGGATCGCATTCGCCAAGGGACTCGAGTTCGGCCTCGGCGTGCCGCTTGTCGGCGTGCCGTCGTTCGAGGCGATCGCCTATGCCTGCCGCGACTTCGGCGGGACAATTTGCGCGCTCGTGGACGCGAGGATGGGCGGCATCTATGCGGGCCTCTTCCGCGTCCGCGCGGGCCTCTTCCGCGTCCGCGCGGGCCTCTTCCGCACGCGCGGCGAGGGCGTCGAGGTGGTCCGCGAGCCGTGGGTCTCGAAGGTCGGCGAGTTCGTGCTCGAGGTCGAGGGGCCGTTGCTTTTCGCCGGCCCGGACGCGGCGGTCATGGAAAAGCTCGGGGCGCTGTTCAAGGGCGCCGACTTTCGTGAGGCATATCCCGACGCCGCCTACACGGCGCTGCGAGCCGAGGCGCTGCTCGCCGGGCGCAAGGAAACACAGAGATTCGCGACAATCGAGCCGTACTACCTCCGCCCGTCTTTCGCCGAGCTTATGGACCAGAAGAAGAAAAAGAAATGAGCCACAGATTCGCACAGATGAGCACGGATCGAGGGCTGACCAGATTCCCATCTGTCCGATCTGTGCAATCTGTGTAAATCGGTGGTTAATTCAAGGATGAAGCTCGCACTAACGATACCGCGTTACGACCCGGCGAGCGCCGGCGGGGCCGAGGTGCTCGCCAAGGAGCTCGTCGAGCACCTCGCCGCGGCGGGGCACGAGATCGAGGTCTTCACCACCTGCGCGCGCAACCACGCTACGTGGGCCAACGAATTCGAGCCCGGCGCCTGCACCGTCGAAGGGATCCCCGTGCGGCGCTTCCTCGTCAACGAGCGGCGCGACATCGAGACTCTTTTGGAGCTGCAGGAGCGGATCCTCGCCTTCGACGAGCTGAGCTTCGACGAGGAGAAGCGCTGGATCGCCAACGGCGTGAACAGCGAGACGCTCTACCGCCACCTCGGCGAGGTACGTGACGATTTCGACGCCTTCCTCTTTATTCCCTACATGTTCGGCACCACCTACTGGGGCGCGCAGATCGTCTCGGACCGCTCGGTGCTGATCCCCTGCCTCCACAACGAGCCGTACGCCGCCATGAAGATCTACAGGGAGCTGTTCGACAACGTCAAAGGCGTGATGTTCAACACCGAGCCGGAGCGCGACCTCGGCGTCGAGATGTTCGACCTGCCCGACTACAAGATCGGCGTCGTCGGCATGGGGTTCGAGCCGGCGCCCGAGTACGACGCCGACCGCTTCCGCCGCAAATACAAGATCAAGGAGCCGTTTCTGCTCTACTCGGGCCGGCGCGAGCATGGCAAGAACACGCCGCTGTTGATCGAGTACTTCCGCACCTTCAAGCGGTACAACAACAACAGCCTCCGCCTGGTGTTCCTGGGCAGCGGGCCGATCGAGCTCCAGCCGATTGACCGCAGGTACGTCACCGACCTCGGGTACGTGAGCGAGCAGGATAAGCACGATGCGCACGCCGCCGCGACCGCGTTCGTCCAGCCGTCGGTCAACGAGAGCCTCTCGATCGTGTTGATGGAGTCGTGGCTGGCGGGCCGGCCCGTCGTCGTGCACGCCGGCTGCGCCGTCACCTCGTATCACGCCAAGCGCTCGCAGGGCGGCCTCGCGTTTGGGAGCTACTTCGAGTTCGAGGAGATCCTCAACCTGCTCCTCGAGCAGCCCGACCTCGCCGACCGCCTCGCGGAGAACGGCCGGGCCTATGTCCTCAACGAGCTCTCTTGGTCACGCGGCCTCGAGCGCTTCCACGCCACGATGCAGAAGTTCCGCCTGACACGCTAGGTAGTTGCGCCTCGTTGGCAGGACGAAGCAATGACAGACGGTGCGGTCAACCGAAAGCAGCCTTGGCTTTTCGAGGCGTACCCGCGTCTGGCGGGGCGCGTCCCGTGGACGCCGCTGGTTGAGGCGCCGACGCCCGTCGAGCGCCTGGAGAACGTGGGCAAGCGGCTGGGCGTCGAGGTTTGGATCAAGCGCGACGATAAGACCTCGCCCGTCTACGGCGGCAACAAGCCGCGCAAGCTCGAGTTCTTGCTCGCCGACGCACGTGTCCGGGGCCGGACGACCCTTGTGACGTGCGGCGGACTGGGCACGAACCACGGCCTGGCGACGACGATCCATGGCCGAGAGCACGGGTTCCGCGTCGTGCTCGGGCTGCGGACTCAGCCCGTCGACGACCACGTGCGGGACAAGCTCCGCCTGTTCCACGCCTACGGCGCGACGATGATCTTGCTCAGCGGCGGCACGGACGCCTATGAGCGGTTCGAGGCGGAGCAGCAAGTCGAGCGTCCTGAGACATATTTCATCCCGGCGGGCGGCTCGAACCCCGTCGGCGCGCTCGGCTTCGTGGATGCCGGCCTCGAGCTTGCGCGGCAGGTCGGGCGCCGCGAGCTCCCGCTGCCACGAACGATCTTTATGGCGACGGGCACGTGCGGCACGCTGGCCGGCCTCGTGCTCGGCCTGAGGCTGGCCGGCCTGGCGACGCGCGTGATCGGCGTGCAGGTCGCCTCACCCCGCTTCGCCAACCCCGGAGTCGCACTCGAGCTCGCGCAGGCCTCGTTGCGCCTGCTGCGCGACCGCGATCCCTCTGTGCCCGACGTGCCGCTCTCGGTCGCGGATTTCCGCTTGGATACGGACCACTTCGGCCCCGGTTACGGCCACCCGACCGACTCGGCCCGCGACGCGGTCGCCCTTGTGCAAGAAGCCGAAGGCATCACGCTCGACCTGACCTACACGGGCAAGGCCTTTGGCGCCCTCAGCGATCACGTGAACGCGAGACGCGCAGACGGCCCGATGGCTCGAGTGAGCTCGCCGAAGTCTGAGCTTGCCGAAGTCGGCCCGATCCTGTTCTGGAACACCTTCAACTCCGCCGACCTTTCCGGCATCGCCGACGGCGTGGACTCCCACTCTCTCCCCGACCCCTTCCACCGCTTCTTCGACCCCCCCCCTCTGAAGCGAGACGGCTGAGGAGGGAGAAGTCATAACGGAGTATTTGTCGAGACTGGCTGCGGGGACTCGGGATTAGGCGAGAGCCTCCAGCAGGTACCTGCTAATGCGGTCCTTAGTACCGAGTAGACTGCTGAACTGCTTCTCGCAAACGTCGCTGAATCGAGCGAGTACCTTGCGGTTGATCTGCTCCTGCTCCTCGAACACGCCCGTGGCACGAAACGGAATCTGCCATTTTTCGAACTGCAGTATGGAAATCGTTGCATCACGCACCTTGTCGTCGTTTGGAAGCGCAAATACGAACAAGGGCCGCGCCACGCTGTTCACCCTGCAATCAACGATGTACTTGCCCTCCGGGTCATGTTCCGGGTCATGCCAATCAAAGCACCGGCGCGTCTCTGGGACTCCCTGCTCTAAGAATTCGCGTAAGTCCTGCATGAATGTTGACCTGACGCGTTCGCGAGAGAGGTATGTGACATCAGTGATTTTCAACAGTGCCTGGACAAAGCTGTAAAGACCGTTCCCAGCACCGGCCCTCTTGATGGGCATGCGCAGCTCTCCCTCTCTGTCCTCGACAAAGAAGGCGTCTAGCGCGTTTGAGATGATCTTCGCCCGAGTGCCCCTTTGAAGGTCCTTTTCGTCGAGGTCGTAGGTGAGATGCATGTAGGTGTGCCCTTCGTCGCTGAGCACCCAGTCCTGGCCTTCACGCTTCAGTACGATCGCCAGATGATCGCCGTCCTCGAACATAAACGGCGTAAGCACCCGGAAGCGATTTACTCCCTCCTGTTCGAGCCGGATCTCCTGAGAAACCCGCCGCCGGAAGTCTTGCTCGATGCCTTCGGTGCTCATAATCTATGCTCCGTTGAAGAGGTCGCCCTGTGCTGTCTCAGGTATCGTGAAGCCTGCGTCCCGCAGAAGACACTTCAGCGCGCCAGAGAGATCAGAGAACCTGTCGGTCGGCTCCGCGTATCCGTCTTCCCTTTCCATGCCGAACTGCTGGTAACGCTCGGTCGCCATGTGAATGTGGAAGTCAACGAAGCGATTTCCCTCAATCGTGTTGGTGTGTTGATGGCTCCGGCCGTTGTGCCGGCGAAGCCGGAAGATCCTGTTGGTCCTTGGCGGCAGGTACGCCAGAATCACGGAGAAATCCAGAGGGTTGAGCATGCTCTGCCGCACAATGAGACGGAACTGGGAGCCGCTCTTCCCTGTCACGTCCAGCTCTTGCTCCTTGTGGCCACGTTTCGGCTTCGGCGTTATCCGGCGCATGTAGTCTGTGGGCAGAGGCTTACGCTCGGCAAGAAGCTCGCGAATTTGACTGTCGGTGAGGAACTCCGACATCGCCTGTGTCTGTCCTCTTTCTGCAGGTACCGAGGCCGCGGGTGCCCTGCCCTTCGCGCCGCCCACGGGGCCTGACCTCAATCTAGAGACTAGCAGGCGGTCACATGGTACCGCAAGATGCGTTCTTGGGCGGCGAAAAAGGGTGGGGGGACGGTGTGTGCAGCCACCGTCCCCCGGTGCACAACAATCGGGGAGGCAGTCCGGGCGAGCCACACTCTCAGCTCCTTCGGGGGAGGGCTTTGGGCCCGCCCGGACGAGGGTAAGTTATCCGTGACGCGGGCGCGCCACGGGGCAGAAGCGTCTGTCCTCCGATTTTTCTGGGTCGTTCATCCGTTCGGTTCCGGTCCTCTGGGTCTCATTCGCAGTCGGAAAAGCCGCAGTCGCGGCAGACCGAGCAGCCGCCTTCGTGTTCGACCGCGCCGCCGCACGCGGGGCAGGCCTCGCCGTTGCGCACGTGGCGCACCTCGGCGACGCGCGAGCCATTGTGTTTGAGGAAAATCTGGATCGCGCGCCCGATCGCGTCGGCGCACGAGTTCACCCGGTTGTCGCCGAAGCCGAACGGCTTCTGGCAGTGGATGCCGCGCAGTTGCTGGACGACGCGCTCCACGTCCACCCCGCTGCGCCAGGCGAGCGAGATGAGCCGGCCGATCGCCTCGCACTGGCTGGCGGCGCACCCGCCGGCCTTGCCCATGGTGTTGAACACCTCGAAGGCGCCTTCCTCGTCCTCGTTGACGGTGACGTAGAGCGACCCGCAGCCGGTCTCCATGCGGATCGTCTTGCCGCTGAGAATAAGGGGGCGCCGCTTATGCACAGGCTTGGGGGGGCGAGCCTGCGCACCGGCGCCGCTGCCGTTCCCGTCGTCGTCGCCGGCCTTTGGGGATGCGACTCCCGTCGTCGTCTTGCCGGTCGAGAGCACTTGCTGGTCGCGACTGCCGTCG
>CBDUSE010000046.1:0-17364 GCA_965369835.1 uncultured bacterium | reverse complement strand
CATGGTAATTGTTGAGATACTGTCTCATTTGATGCTTCACTTACCCGGTGCCGCTTCGAGCCAAGCCGCGTCGAGCTGGACAGACCATGATTGCCACGAGGAGAGCGCACGATGACGAAGGTTTCTCTTGGAGAGTTGAAGCCGGGGTCGGTAGGCCGCGTCGAGCGCATCACGGGTGAGTCGTCCATCCGTCGTCGGTTACGGGAGATGGGCGTGATCGCCGGCCAGGAGATCAAAGTGGTGCGGGTGGCGCCGCTGGGCGACCCGATTGACATCGAACTGATGGGCTATCACCTCTCGCTGCGCCGCGTCGAGGCCGAGCGGGTGCTGGTCGAAGTGGAGAGCTGAGCATGGCGCACGAGGCCATACCGTTGGCGGCTGCCGAGGCGGGCGTGCGCTATACGATCGTTGATATCGCGGGTGGCCGCGGCCTGCGCGACCACCTCCGGGGCATGGGACTGCGTGAGGGCGTGCAAATGGAACTGGTAGCGAAAGCAGATGAGAAAGGGCCTGTGACGATGCTGCTGGGCGATTCGCGGATCGCGGTTGGCTCCGGCATGGCGCGCAAGGTCAAGGTCAAGGAGGCGGTGTCGGCTGAGAAGTTGATCCGGGTGGCGGTGGCGGGCAACCCGAACTCGGGCAAGACGACGATCTTCAACAACCTGACCGGCGCGCGGCAGCACGTCGGCAACTACCCGGGCGTCACCGTCGAGAAAAAGGAAGGAACCGCACGGCACGGCGACCGCACGATTTGCTTCACCGACCTGCCGGGCACCTATAGTCTCACGCCGTATTCGCCCGAGGAGCTGGTGGCGCGTCGCTTCCTGCTCGAGGAGAAGCCGGACATGGTGGTGGACGTCGTGGACGCCTCGAACCTCGAGCGCAACCTGTACCTCGCGACGCAGCTCATGGAGCTGGGCGTCAACCTCGTGCTGGTGTTCAACATGAGCGACCTGGCGAAGGCGCGCGGGCAGACGATTGATCACGAACGGCTCTCGGGGCTGCTGGGCGTGCCGATCGTGCCGACGGTGGGCAACCGGAATCGCGGCACGAAGGAGCTCCTTGAGACAATCGTGAAAGTGGCGGACGGCACGCTTGAGAGCCGGCCCAGTTTTGTCAGCTACGGCACGGACATTGATCCGGAGATCGAAAAGATCCGGAAGCACCTCGACGCCAATCCCGAGCTCGAGGGCCTCTACCCGACGCGGTGGCTGGCGCTCAAGCTGCTCGAGGGCGACGACGAGGTGCGCGAGATGCTGCGCACCCGCTTCGACACGGACGGGGAGCTCGACGAGCTGGTGGCCGCGAGCGCCAAGCACTTGCACATGCACTTCGGCGACGAGCCGGAGGCGCTGATTGCGGATCACCGCTACGGCTTTATCAGTGGGGCGTGCCAGGAGGCGGTCGCCAGATCGCCGGAGCGTCGCCACAACGTGTCGGACGAAATTGACAAGGTGGTGACAAACCGCTGGGTCGGGCTGCCGATCTTTGCCGCCGTGATGTTCGTGATGTTCAAGGCGGTCTTTGCGCTCGGCGACATCGGGATCGGCTACGTTGAGACCGGTGTTGAGGCGCTCGGCGGATGGCTGGGCGGCGTTTTGCCGCAAGGGAGCCTGGTCCAGTCGCTAATCGTGGACGGCATCATCGCCGGCGTCGGCAACGTGATCGTGTTTCTGCCGCTGGTCGTGCTGCTGTTTCTGATCGTCGCGTTCCTCGAGGACACGGGCTACATGGCGCGGGCGGCGTTCGTGATTGACCGGATCATGCACGCCGTTGGGCTGCATGGGCGCTCGTTCATCCCGATGCTGCTCGGGTTCGGCTGCTCGGTGCCGGCGGTGATGGCGACGCGTACGCTTGCGAGCCGGCGCGACCGGCTCACGACGATGCTCGTGGTGCCGCTGATGAGCTGTGGGGCGAAGCTTCCCGTTTACCTCCTCTTTGCCGGCGTGTTCTTCGGGGGCGCGGGCACCGGCAGCAGCGTCGTGTGGTCGCTCTACATGCTTGGTACGGTGATGGCGGTGCTGATGGCGCTCCTGTTCCGCAAAACGCTGTTCCGCGGGCCGACGGAGCCGTTCGTGATGGAGCTGCCGCCGTACCGGATGCCGACGCTCAAGGGCGTGTTGATCCATATGTGGGAGCGTGCATGGCTCTACATCAAGCGCGCCGGCACAATCATCTTCCTCTTCTCAATCGTCATGTGGGTACTCCTGAACTTGCCTCGCAACAACGCGTTACGCGTGGCGTACGATGCGAGAATCGCTGCCGCCGAGCAGACCGGTGAGAGTGAGGCAGCGATCGCTGCGATCGAGAACGAGAAGGCGGCGGAAGTGGTGAAGCGGAGCATCGCCGGCAGCATTGGCAGGTCAATTACCCCAGCACTCAAGCCGCTTGGTTTGGACGACTGGAAGATCGGTACGGCCCTGCTCTCCGGCCTCGTTGCGAAGGAGGTCGTGGTCTCTACGATTGGCCAGATCTACGCCGTTGGGCAAGAGACAGACGAGGAGAGCGAGAGCCTCCGCGATCAGATCGCACAAGACCCTTTCTACGCCGGCTCGAAGCTCAAGGCGTACACGCTCATGGTGTTCGTACTGCTTTACGTGCCGTGTCTGGTTGCGATGGCGGTGATCAAGCGTGAATCGGGCTCGTGGCTGTGGGCGCTGTTTGCGGGGGGTTACACGACGGCTCTTGCCTATGTGGTCTCGCTGCTTGTCTACCAAGGCGGTCGCCTGCTCGGATTAGGGTAGCTCTGCTATGGTTGAAGAGATCATCGTGTTCGGCATAGCCGGCGGGGCGTTTCTCCTCTTGGGACGATCGCTGTGGCGGTCTTTCAGGGGGAAGCCGACGTGCAGTTGCGGCCTGATGCCCGACGAGTGCCCAATAGCCAGGGAGACGGAACAGGTGGACGGCCCCAGGCAGCAGCGAGGGCCGACGGGCCGTTGCCCTGCGGGCGAGGCGGAGCGGTGTAGGCAGGGGCAATGATTGCCTTGTTCTCGCCTAGCGGCTCGGCTAGACTACGCGCCTGACCATTCGACTGACCGACGACGGGAGCGTCTATGGGCGGTTGCCGGGCACTTCTGTTTGGCGCCCTTGTTACCTGCACCGTGCTCAGCACCAGCCTCGTGACCGGCGCGGGCGAGCTGAGGTTTTTCGAGGATTCCCTCGGCCCCTATGCGGGCTATCGTCTCAAGCAGGGCGAGACAGTCTGGACAGACGTGGTGCGCCGGTTCACGTCGAGGACCGACGGCGTCAGCGATACCGACGCGGTCCGGCGCGTGCTCGAGCGGAGTGGCATCGAGGACGCGAGGCGCATCCCACCCGACGCCGAGATCAAGATCCCGATCGAGCTGCTGGCCGCGCAGTACCGCCGCACGTACACCGCGGCACCGACAAGGCCGCTCGCCGGGGTGGTGGTGATCCTGGATGCCGGTCACGGCGGCATTGATACGGGTGCGCGCGGCCCGAGCGGCGTCTACGAAGACGAGGTCGTCTACGACGTCATGTGCCGCGTCAAGCGGATCCTCGAGCGCGAGACGGCCGCGACGGTCCACGTGACAATCCGCGACAAGAGCCGCGGCTTTGCCGTGACGGCCACGCGGACGAACTTCCCCCGCGACCGCGACGAGTACATTCAAACCACCCCGCCCTACCAGAACCTGGACGCGACGGTCGGCTTGCACCTGCGGTGGTACGTTGCAAACGCGCGGTACAGTCGAGCGCTCAGGTGGGGGACCGCTCCGGACCGCGTGATCTTCACGAGCTTTCATGCCGACGACCTGGCTCCGAACCTGCGCGGCGCGACGATCTACGTGCCCGGTGCGCGGTTCTGCGGCGGCCTGTACGGCAAGTCGGGCCGGACCTACAGGCGCTTTGCCGAGGTGCGCGAGCGGCCCAAGGTTACGTTCACCACGCGCGAACGGGTGCGTTCCGAGCGGCTGTCGCGTGCGTTTGCCGAGGACCTGGTGCGGGCGTTGCGCGCGGCGCGCATCAAAGTCTTCTCGACGAAGCCGATCCGCGACCACATCGTGCGGCGCACGCAGTTTGTGCCGGCGGTGCTCAGGTACAACGCGGTGCCGACGAAGGTGCTCGTCGAGTGCGGGAACCTGAGCAACTCGCGCGACCGGCGGAACCTCGGCGATCCGACCTTCCGCGAGCGCCTGGCGCGGGCGTACGTGGACGCGGTCATCGCCTTTGCATCGAAAGAGCGATAGCAGGCTGCTGAAAAGGTGGATGTTCAACTGAGTCGTGGAGCCCGTTGAGGGCGACTGGAAGTAGCCCCGGGCGCAAGCCCGCCGAAGGCGGGCAAGCCCGTGGAATGAGGTGACGAAAACGAAGCAGAGCCCCTTTGGGGCGATTGATTGTAGGGCGGGTCGCCGCGCGCGCGGAACGCGCGACGCCCGCCGACTTGTCCTTCGTAGTCTTGGCGAAGAAGGAAGCCCTCTCAAGGGGCGATTCAGCACGGCGTGGCGTCCGGCTCAATCGCCCCTTTCGGGGCTCGGGTTTTCTCAGACCACCCGGTACCACGGGCTTGCGCCCGAGGCTACTCTCAGTCGCCGCTTCGCGGCTCTCGGCGGGGCCCCTTCGATCCCGCTCAGGGCAGGCAGGGGACCTCGCCCTGCAACGCGCGAGCCGCTCGGGTGACTCGCGGGATAGGCTGGCAGGAAAATGGGGTCTTCGTGGCAACCGGCTCGGCAGAGCTCGCCGAAGACGGAGGCATTTGGGTTCTCAAGGTTCTGGCTTCTTCGGCAGCCAGATCAGGTGACCGCGACGCTCAGACGACCACGGCGCTCGGACGACGGCGCAGCTCAGGTGCAGCCGTTGGGGCAGACGAGCGAGCCGGTGAAGTCCTTCGCCCCGGTGCCCGCCATGACGAGGTCAAGCAGCATCGGCGCGCCGCATTCAGGGCAGAGCAGCGCCTCCTCGAGCCGGAGCACGTCGAATGCGGTGGCGGCCTGGTGAGCGATCTCGACGCGGAAGTGCCGGCTTTGCTCGTCCATCGCGCGCTTGGCGAGCAAGGTCTCGACCTTCTCGACGAGGTCGCTCGGTGTGCTCTGGGTTTTGACGATGTAGTCGGCGGCGCCGAGGCCGAGCGCCGTATCAATGTCCTCGGGGGCGCCGCGGCTGCTGAAGACGAGCACGGGGATGTCGCGCCAGCCGGGGTGCTGCTTGAGACGCCGGAGCACGTCGAAACCATCAAGGCCGGGCATGACGAGGTCGAGCACGATCGCCTCGGGCGTGCATTGCTCGAGGGCACGCAGGCATGCCTCGCCGCTCGGGGCGGTAATGACCTCGAACTCGTCGTTGACGAGCCGCTGCTCGTACATCTGCAGCAGCAGTAGGTCGTCGTCGACGAGCAGGATCTTTTGTCGCATCGGTTCTCTCCCTGCGCCGCTCGGGGCGCTTCGTGGTGACGGACTCCGCCCCAGTTCGGGTATCGTCGGTCCGGCGGCGTGGGTTGAGCGAATTTTTCCGGCGGGACGAGCTTTCGGGGCAGGCTTTCATCTCAAGGAGGAGGCCGATCTGCCGATACAAAAGAGGGTCCACATGTGGGGAGAATCACGCCCGAGTTGGGACAAACACGCAGAGGGAGGAGTGAGTCCGGTGCCAAAGAACACGCTGGAGGTTCTCGTCAGGCGCATCGAGCAACTGCCGTCGCTGCCGACGGTGGTGCATGAGCTGATCGAGGTGTGCAAAGACCCGAACGCGACGATGGGGATGGTCGAGGAGGTCATCTGTACCGACCAGTCGCTGACGGCCAGAATGCTCAAGCTCGTCAACTCAGCCTTCTTTGCGCTGACGAGCCGGATCTCAACGATCCACCACGCAGCCGTCATCCTTGGGATGGACGCGCTGCGCAACACGGCGATCGCTGTGTGCACCTACGAGTGCCTCTCCGGGTGCGACGACAATCCGCAGTTCGACAGGCGCGCCTTCTGGGGGCACGCGGTAGCCGTCGGCATCCTGGCCAAGGGGTTAGCGCAGATCGCGAAGTACAGGAAGCCGGATGAGGCATTTGTGGCCGGGTTGCTCCACGACCTCGGAAAGATTGTCCTCGACAAGTACTTCCCGTCGGAGTTCGCGCGGGCGCTCGCGATGTGCCGCGCCAAGGAACTTCCGCTGACGCAGTGCGAGGAGGCGGTGCTCGGCTTTGATCACTGTCTGGTGGGGGCCGAGGTGACGAGGCAGTGGCGCTTCCCCCAGCAGCTCATTGACGCGATCGAGCGGCATCACGACCCCACCGCCAACGATACGCTTTGCGCGGTCGTGATGCTGGCCGACGCCATGGCCAAGGCGTGGAAGTTCGGCGCCGGCGGCGACCCGCTGCTGCACCCGATCAGCCCGGCGGTGTGGACGCAGATCACGGTGGACGGGGCCGCGCTGCGCGAGGTCGTCGAGAACTCGCGTGACGAGATCATTCAGGTGCAGGCGCTGTTCAGCTCCGACGCTGACGAGGCGCCCGAGCAGCCTCCAGCGCCTGCCGAGCGGCCTGAACCGGCCGCTGTGGATGCCGCCGGAACGAGACTCGTCTTCGTGACGAACGACGAGGCGCCCCTTCACCCGCTAAGGGTCTATCTTGAGGAATCGGACTTCGACGTGCTGGCGGTGCGGCCCGACGCGCCGCGTATCCCGGAGGAGGCCGAATGCCTCGTCGTCCGGATGCCCGACGAAGAGAGCGCGACGCGCACCAGGGACGAACTCGCGTCGAAGCACCCGCACTTGAAGTCGTTGCCGAGCTTGTGCGTCGCACTGCCCTGTCTTCCGGACGTCGTGGTGAACTCGTTGCGCGGCGCGATGGCGGCCACAAGCGCCCACAACTAGCCCGGCTTCGCCGAGGCGACGTAGGCCAGGCCCTTACCGACCAGCTCACCGTGCCGTGACGCTGCGGCGCGGCTTAGAGAGTCACTTCCAGCCTGGTCAGCGCGGTGGCGTGTGCGCGTCGCTTACCGGCAACGCTGACGGCAAGGCCCTTCGGCGCCGAGTCCGTCTTCCGCGCCCGCCACGTGATCTTGACGGTGTGACCGCGCACGCGGAGCTTCTCGACGGTGAAGTGTATTGTGCCAAAGTCGAGCGGCTCGACAACGAGCCGGTCGCCATCGAGCGTCTGCGCGCCGGCGATGTACTTGAGGATGAGCTCGACGATCCACGAGTGCATGTAGTCGTCCACGGCGCGGAAGAACGGCGCCTTACCGGTCAGCGGGTGGTAGTACTCGTAGGAGGTCGGGCGGTCGAGCCGGCCGTCTGTGAAGAGCATCCGGATGGTTTTTTTCACCAACTCGACGACGCGGGGCCGGAGCGTCTCGTCGAGGGTCAGTGCGGCGTTGGCGAGCGCCTCGGCGACGTGGCTGTTGGTCATCAGCCACGTGGGGCCGGACCAGGTGCAGTGCTTGCGCTCGCCCTTCCACGCGCCGTCGGGATCGAAGTAGGGCGCCTGCGCGCTCGTCGAGGGCACGGGCCACGGGAGCCAGAACTCGTCGGGATTGAGGAGGTGCTCGCGTATCGCCCCGAGGTGCTCGGGGCCGGCGATGTCGGTCATGAACGGGTAGAAGCAGACGGCGCTGTCGTGGGGCGAGCGCTGCCAGGTCTCGGGGTGGACATCGCAGAACATCACCCGCTCGGGGTCCCACATCTTGTCGAGTACGGCGTGCTTGATCGTCTCAGCTTCGGCGGACCACGCGGAGGCTTCCTTTATCTTGCCGAGCTTGCCGGCTATCCAGGCAAGCTGCTTCTTGAGCTCGTACACATAGACGGTGGCGTCCACGCCCTTGAGGCGCGGCTTGAACTCGTTCCACTGGTCGCCGCGCTCGTCCACGAAGAAGTAGCGCCCCATATACTCCTGGCCGGTCTCGATCTGGGAGGCGACGTCGTACAGCCCGGAGCGCTCACGGTCGCGCTCGCGGTCCAAGGAGCGCGTGTAGGCCGCAAGCGGCTCGTAGATGCGGTCGAGGAAACCGTCGTCAGGATGGATCTCGCAGAGCGCGCGAACGCCCCAGCCCCAGTTGGCGTGGTAGAAGACGAGGCCGACCGGCCCGGAGGCGCGGTTGAGGATCGTGCCGTAAAACCCGCCGTCCTCGCGCTGGGTGTGGATGAAGTTCAGCAGGCTGCCCTGGGCGAGCGCGGGGTCGCACATCCAGCGGCACTCGAGCATGTGGCACTGGGCGCTGTACGAGATGTGGTGACGGAACCAGCCCGAGTTCATCCCCTCAAACACGCACGGGTAGGGGAGATTCTTGTCGTCGCTGAGGATCCGGTTCAGGTAGAGGCCCCACCAGCGATACCAATAGGCGCGCTCGATGTACGCGTCGGAACACCGAAAGCGCGGGACCGAATCGAAGAACGCCCTGCAGCGCGTAATGGCGGCCTCGATCGGCTTGCGCATGGCGAGCGCGCCCTCGAGCTGCTCGAGCGCGCGTGCTTTCGTCGAGGCGACGGACGCGGCGGCTGTGATCGTCTTTGTGCCGCCGGCCCGAATGCGGAGCGGCACGTGCTGGGCGGCGAAGAGAAACGCGCCGGCCATGCCCGGCTCGTGGCCGCCCTCGGTGACGAACTCGCCTGAAAAACCCTCGGGCCGCATCTTCCAGTAGAACGGCGTCCAGCGCCACCAGGGGACGTTCTGCTCCGTCTTCTCGGAGAGGCTGACGCACGTCGTGGCCGGTGCGGGGTTGGCGCCGAGGGCGATGGCGTAGTCGGCGTAGTGCTCGCCGTGCGCGCCCCGGACGCGGCGGGTCCAGACGAAGCGGTCGCCCGCGCGCTCGAAACCGGTGGCGAAGTCGTTGCCCGGGGCGTCCTTCCTCGTCGGGATCGAAGTCCAGACGACGATGTTGAGCTTGAGCGGCTTCGAGCCGCCGTTGTGCAGCGTGAGCTCGGAGACGAGGGCGTCGGTCTCCGTCATGGCGCGCCGCTCGACGAGCCGGAGCTTGCTCGGCTTCGCTGAGGGGCCCGCGGAGGGGCTATTCAGCGCGTACTCGTGCACGACGTGGCCCGGCGTCCAGCGGCGGCGGGCAAGCGTGAGGGGTAGCTCTTCGCCGCGCTCATCGAGGACGGTGACGGTAAAGAGCGGGCCGACGCGCCACTCGAGCCAGGTGGCGTATGGCCAGAAGCCGGGCACCTCGGTCCAGAGCGGCAGTTCCGGCGCGTAGATGAGCTCGCGGCCGCCGCCGATGAACCACTTATCGTCGCGCGCGAGGAGCTCCTGCGGGTCAAACGCTGCTGCCATCGGTGTCCCTTTCCTCCGTGATGTCACGCCTCGGCTGCGCTCGCACGCGCATGTTGCACCCGCGCACTATACATAAAGCCATTGGTATCGCAAGGAGCTGAGAGACCCGACACCGGGGCGAAAGGTACGGGTGGGGCGTGCTTACGACTTGCGGGTCATTTCGCGTTTGAGGGTGGCGACGACGTCGGCGACGACTGTCTTGAAGGCGCCGTTGACAAGCATGCCGGCCATGGTGGCGTGGCCGCCACCGCCGTAGCGCTTGGCGACCGCTTCGACGCTGAAGGTGCTCTTGGAGCGGAGGCTGATGTTGACGGTGCCGCGCTTGAGGTGACGGAAGAAGGCGATCACCTCGACATCTTCGAGCTGGCGCACGAAGTCAATGAAGAACTCGGTCTCTTCGGGGTCCACGCCGGTGCGCTCGACGTCGGCGTGCGTGACGCCGAACCAGGCGAGGCGGCCGTCGAGCTCGGTGCGCAGGGTGTGCATGGCGAGGCCGAGCAGTTTGGCCTGGGCCAGGGTGTTGCGCTGGTAGATGAGTTCGTTGATCTTTGTGGGGTCCACCCTGAACTTGAGGAGCTCGGCGGCCATGAGGTGGGCGGCGGGCGTCGTGTTGGGGTAGCTGAAGTAGCCGGTGTCGGTCACAAGCGAGACGTAGAGGGGCCTCGCGTAGCTTCGGTCGAGCTTGACCCGCTGCTGCTTGAGGAAATCGAAGAGCATCTGGCCGACGCTCGAGGCGGCCTCGTCCACGATCGCCACGTCGGCGAAGGTGCCGCGGAAGACGTGGTGGTCTATGGCGAGCTTGACGAGTCCGGGCCGGTCGCAGAGCGCGGCGAGCTCGCCGAGCCTGTGGCGGTAGCTGTTGTCGAGGCTGATGAGCACCTCGAAGTCGTCGTAGGCGCCCGCCTCGAGCGCGTCGGCGTCCACGGTCCTGATGATGCGGCGGCGGTCGAGGAAGGCGAGCTTGTCGGAGATCGGCTCGTGGTTGAGGACCGCGACTTCCTTGCCGCGCTTGGTCAGGTAGCGATGCATGACGAGCTCGCTGCCGATGCCGTCGCCGTCGGCGCGCGTATGCGTCGTGAGCAGGAAGCGGCGGTGCGTGTGGAGGAGTTCGACGAAGGGCTCCCACAGGGCGTCCGGCATGGCTAGTCAAGCTCGATCTCCAACCCCTCGGCGGCGGCCAGGGAGTTGGCAAAGTCCGTCCGGGCGATCCGCTCGATGCCGGTGACCGTCTCGTCGTCGTGCTCGGGGTCGTGGTGGAAGAGGATGAGCTGCCCCACGCCGGCGCCGTTGGCGACGTCGGTGGCCATCCGGACGGTGCTGTGGCCCCAGCCCTGCTTGTTCGAGACCGGGCCGTTGTACTCCTCGTCGAGGTACTGGCTATCGTGGATCAGCAGGTCGGCGCCGCGGGCAAACTCGATGAGCCGGACGTCGCCGCCGGCGTAGCCCTCGACGTCGGTGGCGAACACCATGCGCTTGCCGTTGTAGGCGATGGCGTAGTTGAAGATGCCGCCGCCGGGGTGGTTGGTGCCGTGCGAGACGGTGATCGTCGCTCGGCCGTCGGCAGGCCTCGCCGGCGTGTCGTCGTTCTTGACCACGTGCGGGACGCGGCTGGCGGTGTCGAGCACGATCGAGTCGAGCTCACTGATGTCGGCGATCGTTTTGGTCGAGCCCATCTCCTCGAGCGAGACGGGGAAGTACGGCGGGAGCATCTCGTGGGTGAGGATCTCCTTGAGGTCGAGCGAGAGCGACTTGGGCCCGAAGATATAGAGCCGTCTGGAGGCTTTGTACGCCGGCTTGAAAAACGGCAGCCCCTCGAGGTGGTCGTGGTGGGTGTGGGTGAACAGGAGCGTGGCCGTGAGCGGCTCGACGCCCTCGTCCACGAGCTTCCGGCCGAGGTTGATCAGGCCGGTGCCGGCGTCGAGGATCACGAGCGCGCCGTCGAGCTGAGCCGTCACGCAGGTCGTATTGCCGCCGTAGGCGAGCATCTCGCGGCTCGGCACGGGGTAGCTGCCGCGTACCCCCCAGAAGGTGATCTTGAACATGATCGGCCCTCCTTGCCGCCTGGGCACCGTCGCGTCAGCGGCGGAAGAGGTTCTTGAACACGAAGAAGACGTTTTCGGGCCGTTCACGCAGCCGACGCATAAAGTACGGCAGCCAGTGGGTGCCGAAGGGCACGTAGCAGCGCACGCGGTAGCCCTCTTCGGCGAGCCGGCGCTGGACTGCGTTGCGCATGCCATAGAGCATCTGGAACTCGAACCGGTCTTTGCTGATGCCGTTCTGCGCGACGAACGCCTCACACTCCACGATCAGCTTGGTGTCGTGTGTGGCGACGGCGGGGTCGGGCCCGTTCTTGAGCAGTGTTTTCATGAGCGTGCTGAAGCTCTTGCGCACGTCGCGCTTCCTGCGATGGGCGATTGTCCTGGGCTCGCGGTAAGCGCCTTTGCACAGGCGCGTCTTGATCCCCGCGCTGTTGAGCGCCTCGATGTCGGCCTCGCTCCGGTACAGAGACGATTGGATGACCGCGCCGACGTTGCCGCTCTCGGCGAACAGCTTCTGCACGATGTCGAGGGTGGCCTGGGTGACGTCGCTCCCTTCCATGTCCACCCGCACGAAGTTGTTGTGCCGGGCGGCGGCCTTGACAATACGGCGGACGTTGTCGAGGCAGAACTCTTTGTCAATCTCGAGGCCCATCATGGTGAGCTTGACCGAGACGTTCGAGTCCACACCCTCCTTTGCGATGAGGTCGAGCAGCGCGATGTAGTCGTCAGCGGCCCGGATCGCTTCCTTACGGTCCTCGACGTCCTCACCCAGGATGTCGAGGGTGGTGCAGATCTTCTGATCGTTGAGCTTCCGGACGACGCGCAGAGCCGCTTGGGCGGTCTTTCCGGCGACGAAGCGCCGCGCCATCAGTGTCAGAAGGCCCATGAAATCAGCCTCTTGTGGTCTCAGCCGACCGGGCGCGTTGCCCGATCCAGGACCCCGAAAAAGATAGCAGCGCCCAAGCGCCCCTTCAAGCCATTTCCTCAGCGCGAGCGCTCGTCGAGGGGGCGGGCTAATTCAGCGTTTACGTGTTGATATTCCACTCGGGCGCCAGCCGGTCCAGTAATGGGTTCTCCAGGCCTCTCACAAGGTCGATCTTGAACGTTCCGAACTGGGTTCCGAACTGGACTTCGGTATCTGGTTTCCATGCCCGAATTGTGACGGGTTGTCCCTTGAGCAAGCACTCCTTGATTGCTTCAGTTATTCGCTTGTTTGTGCCCGCCCCGGCCATACCCTGATACCGTTTCATCCTGTGCTTGAGTGTCGTCGAAGTGCTGTTACATACTCCTGCGTATCTGACCCGACCACCCACTGTGAAAGCGTAGATGATCCTTTCGGCGGCCAGTCCGCTGACACAGAAACGCACACCGCTCTTGAGGCCCTTGTCCAAAACACACTTACCTACGTCCTGGAACTCGAGGTATCCACACATAAGAATCCTCCTCCGTTCTTTCCGCCGTTGGGTCGCGCCTAGCTGATTATTGGTTTCCGCATGACGTTCGATGTCGAAACCCGCTAGCCGACAGGGCCGTGCCAGTTGTGGATTAGGTGCGCGAGGAGGCGCACGCCGACGCCCGTGGCGCCCTTGGGGGTATAGGGGCGCTCCTTTTCGGTCGTCGCCGTGCCCGCAACGTCGAGGTGGGCCCAGGGGTAGCCGCGGGCCGTCGGCCCGTCCACGAACTTCTTGAGGAAGAGCGCCGCGGTGATGGTGCCGGCCGCCCGCCCGCCGATGTTCTTCATATCGGCCACGTCGCTGTCGAGCTGCGGCTCGTACTCGTCCCAGAGCGGCATTTCCCAGACGCGCTCGAAGGTGGCGGCGCCGGCTTCAGTGATGCGTCGGGCGAGCTCGGGCTGCGTGCTGAAGAGCGCCGTGGCGTGCTCGCCCAGGGCGATGATGCAGGCGCCGGTGAGCGTCGCGAGGTCAATGACCGCGGCGGGCCGGTAGCGCTTGGCCCAGATGAGGGCGTCGGCCAGCACGAGGCGGCCCTCCGCATCGGTGTTGGCGATCTCGACGGTCCGGCCCGAGGCGTAGCGGATGATGTCGCCGGGCCGCGAGGCGGTGCCGCTCGGCATGTTCTCGACCGCGGGCACCAGCGCGATCACGGGGAAGTTCGGCTTGAGCCGGGCCACGACCGCCATCGTGTTGATCACCGCCGAGGCGCCGCCCATATCGGTCTTCATGTCAACCATGCTCTTGGCGGGCTTGAGCGAGAGGCCGCCGCTGTCGAACGTGACCCCCTTGCCGACGAGGACGATCGGCTTGGCCGTGCTGCGGGCGGGCCGATACTCGACGATGATGAACCGCGGGGGATTGTTGCTTCCGGCGCCGACGGCAAGCAGGCCGGCGAGCTTGTTCGTCTCGAGCGCCTTGCCCTGGAGCACCCGGCACTTGAGGCCGTGCCTGCGGGCGATCTTTCGGGCCGCGCTCGCGAGGGTCGCCGGCTTGAGCTCGTTGCCGGGCAGGTTCACCAGGTCGCGCGCGTCAGCCACGGCCTCGGCCACGATCGTGGCGTAACGCACGGCGTGCCGGGTGGCGCGAAGGTCAGCGTCTGGGACGAGGATCTGTGCGCGGGCAAGCTGCTTGGCGTCGTCCTTTTTCTTCTTGAACCGGTCGAATCGGTACTGGCTGAGCAGGATTCCGTCGGCGAGCGCGCCCGCGACCTCGGTCGGGTCGGCGCCCTTGAAGCTGAACGTCTCGTGGACGAGGGCAACGGTCTTGGCGCCCTGGGCGCGCGCCGTTTTCGCTGCGATGCCGGCCGCCTGGCGCAGGTGCTCGAGGGTGACCTTGTCCGATGGGCCGAGGCCGACGCAGAGGACCTTCCTTGCGGGGAGGCGTCCGGCGGCGCGGAACGGCACGGCCTTGTTGCGCTCGCCGGTCAGCTCGCCGGAACGCAGGGCGTCGCGGATGATGCCCTTGAGCGCGCGGTCGAGGGCCGTGAGCGGTTTCGGCAAGGTTTTCGGCTTCTCGGTGATCGCGCAGACGAGCGCGTCGGCCGTCGTGTCGGCAGGCGAGGTGGTAGAGACATTGAGCTTCATCGGGGCAATCCCTTTATATGCGGTCCACGCGAGCGGGGATTATGGCACAGAAGGGAGATGCGCCTGAATGAATTTCAGGTGCTCTTCCTCGGCGACGAGAAGCTCACGGAACATCTCGCTCCAGTGCGGCTCGTCCTGCGCCTCGGAGAGGGAGCTGTAGAACTCGAGCAGGTGGCACTTGTGCTCGATGGCCGACTTGAGCGCCTCGAACAGCGCGTCCTCGTCGAGCGAGTCCGCCTCGTCGTCGGCGCCAAACCCGATCTCCGGGACGAAGTGCTGCGAAAACGTGTAGAGACTCGGCAAGTGCTCCCTGCACGTGCGCTCGATAATGTGGACGTGGCGGATGGCGTCATCGGCGAGCCGCTGGGTGAACTCGCGCCGGCGGGCATCGGTGGTCGCGGCGCACACGAGGCGGTAGAGGTCGTAAGCCTCCTTCTCCCTGCGGATCGCCTCGCGGATGCTTTCCTTCAGTTCGGACACAGCGTCACCTGTGCGGGGTCAAGAACTGTCGAGCAGCGGCCGCGGCGCTCGGGCGTCGCCGACGCGGCCCCGATAACGGGTATTCTAAGTGGGCCGGGCTGGTGCGTCAAGCCGTCTCCGCGCACCCAAATCGGCGGACAAGGACTTGCGCACGCTCCCCATTGAGGAGGTCAACGAACTCCTGGCGCATGCCAGGGGTCTGTGCATCGAGCGCGTCTTGACGCGCTTCTCTTTCTCCTCAGGCCAGTCCTTTAGGGCGGGTATAGGTGCCCTCCAAAACGACGAGCCGCAGCCCGTTTCAACGGGCTTTCCCGGTTGCCTAGGCCAGTCCTTTAGGGCGGGTTCCAAGAACGCAGCAAGACCGATCACTCGGAGCCCGTTTCAACGGGCTTGCGACTGCGCGATGACACCGGCGCTCAAGCACCGGCGTCGGAATGAGAAGCACGTTGAAACGCGCTCGAGGATGGCTTCTGCGTGCCTTGGTACCAGCGCTGAAGCACTGGCCTTGGAAAACGAAAAGCGCGTTGAAACGCGCTTCTGCTCATTGCCGAGGGGATGGCCTGGTGAGGGAAGCGGTTTGAAACGCGCTTCCTGCTCATTGCGAAGGGAGGCCCGACCGGGAGAAGCGAATTGAGATGTGTTCGAGTGCGACTGTCTCCCGCTCGGGCTATGATTTCAGCAGGTCAATGAACTCCTGACGGGTCTCGCGGTGGGTGCGGAAGGCGCCGAGCATGCAGCTCGTGGTGGCGAAGGCGTGCTGCTTCTCGACCCCGCGCATCGCCATACAGAGGTGGTAGGCCTCGATGACGACGGCGACCCCGAGCGGGCGGAGCAGGTCGTTGAGTGTGCCCGCGATCTGCGTGGTGAGCCGCTCCTGGAGCTGCAGCCGGCGGGCGTACATGTCCACGATTCGAGGGATCTTGCTCAGGCCGATCAGGCGCCCCTTGGGGAGGTAGGCGACGTGGCATTTGCCGTAGAACGGCAGCAGGTGATGCTCGCAGAGGCTGAACAGCTCGATGTCCTTGAGCATGATGATCTCGTCGTACTCTTCCTCGAAGATGGCGCCGTTGGTGAGTTGCCCGAGGTCCACCCGGTACCCTTCAGTCAGGAATCGGAACGAGCGCTCCGTCCGTTCCGGTGTGGCTCGCAAACCCTCGCGGTCGGGGTCCTCACCCAATTTGACCAGCAGTTCTCGAATCAGCTTCTGCATCAGTCTCGATCGGCTCCCTTTCCGCGGTAAGAGGCGATGTTCGATTCTGTTTCATAGACCTTCACCTCGACGAGGCGGCAGGGCGCCACCTTCGGCTCGAGGCACTCCCAGATCACGACGGCGATGTTTTCGGCCGTAGGGATGACGCTGCGCATCGCCTCGACGCCGGTGTTGAGGTTTCTGTGGTCGAAGCGATCGAGCACCTCGGTACGGATCGCCTCCTCGAGCTCGACGAAGTTGACGACCATGCCGGTGCGGGGGTCGGTTTCGCCCTCGACGGTGACCTCGAGCGCATAGTTGTGGCCGTGGCCGCCGGGGTTGCTACACTTGCCGTAAAGGCGGCGGTTCTCCTCGTCGCTCAGCTCAGCGTTGTACAGCCGGTGCGCGGCCGAGAATTGAACGCGTTTTGTCAGCCTCACGATCGGCATAGCGAGGCTCCCCAGGTCCGGTCGTCAATGACGGGCTCGAAGACGAGGTCCTCGATCAGGACCCGGTGCGGCCGGCGCGCGTTCTCGACGAGGACGGCGGCGAAGTCCTCGGGCTTGAGCCACTTGGTCAGCTTCGGGTCCTCGGCGTCCCAGTCCACCTGGTTGTGCGAGACGACACGGTACGGATAGGCGATCTGTAACTTGATGCCGTACGCCTTGAGCTCGCGTGCGAGCGCCTTCGAGAAGCCGACCACGCCGTACTTGCTGGCGCAGTAGGCGGTGGCGTGCTTCATCGGCATCCGGCCGCCGACCGAGGCGATGTTGAAGATGTGGCCCGAGCGCCGCTCGATCATCGCCGGGACGACGGCCTTGCAGACCAGGAACATGCCGCGCAGGTTGACGCCGTGAATGCGGTCCCAGTCGGCGACCGTCACCTCGGTAAACGGTGTTTCGAGGTACTGTCCCGCGTTATTGACGAGGATGTCTATCCGGCCAAAGGTCTCGAGAACCCGAGCGACAGCGCATTCGACGTCGTCCTCGCGCGAGATGTCGGCCGTTACGGCGAGCGCTCGCCGGCCCGTGGCCTCGATCTCGCGGGCGGTCGCCTCGAGCGCGTCGCGGTCGCGGCCGCAGATGGCGACGTGCGTGCCGGCCCGGGCAAAGGCGAGCGCGATGGCGCGGCCGATCCCCTTGCCGCCGCCGGTGACGAACGTGATCCTATCACTGAGGTCGGTCATGACGATAGCTCACCATATTCTACGCAGGACCGCAAGCGCGCAGGGCGAGGAAAGAGAACTGCATCTCTCGCAGAGCCGCAGAGCACGCAGAGGAAAAGCCGTTCGGCTCTTGTCCTTTCTCTGCGAGCCCTGCGGCTCGGCGTGAGGTGAGCCCCCGGTGGCGCTAGCCCCAATACCGTTCACTTAAGCACCTTTATGCAGGTTGAGGCTTCGAAGCGCGGC
>CBDUSE010000045.1:0-17422 GCA_965369835.1 uncultured bacterium | reverse complement strand
GCGACAGCGACCCAAGTCGCTGGAGTCGAAGCCCGGAGGGCGCATTTCGCACACGAAGTGTGAGAAATGCGGGTTAGAGACAGAGGTGGTGTCGGCTCGCCAAGTTTCCAGCCCGGCAAGATGCTTTCGCGCATCGCGACAGCAGTTCGCCCTGGGCTTGCCGAAAGGTTATAGGGCAGGCCTGCGCTCCGTAGCGCTCGGAAGGCAATCCCGAAGGGATTGAAGGTGAATAGCTCCGGGTGCAACCCGGAGGAGTGAAGATCACAAAGAAAAACTCCCAACCCCGAAAGGGGTTGAACACGGGTCGCCGCGGCGGCCGCTGCACGTGTTCGACCCCTTCGGGGTCGGCACTTTCTTTCTCGGTCCTCCTTTTTCCGTGGGTTTCACCCACGGCTATGCACCTCGCTCCCCTCCGGGGAGCTATCGCTATTGCCAAATGCTTCGAGCGCTGAGGCGGGCATAAGGACCGTCCCCCTTCCAAGCTTGAGGAACGGACGGCGCTATTGCCGATGGGCACTGTCGAAGTTACGCCTGTTGAGAGCACGGGCAAGAGACGAATACCGGGTTCTTCAACAGCCTCTTACGCCGCAGGTTACCGACTGTCGCCGCTACGCGGCTTCCTTCTTCGCTCAGCCTACGAAGGACTGGTTGGCGGGCCCCTTCGAGCGAGTCAGGGCAGGCGGGGGCGATCCTCCTTCGCCGAGGCTACGCAGGGCAAGCCCGCTCTACAATGCCGCGGAGCGGCTTGTGCAAAGCCTCCGCGGTCTCTGCGGTTCTCTTCAGCGGGCCGGTGAGCTCCTCATGTAAGAGCGATTCCGTGCTGAAAGTGGTCAACTCCTTCGCCTTCCGCGCCGACACTTATACCAGTTGGACACTGAAGGGAGCCCTTCCATGTTTCCGCGGAGGCGCGCCAAGAGCGATCCTCATCGTGTGCTCCTCGTGGACCACGAGTGGACACACTTCAGGCTCGTAGCCACGACGATACGCGAGCGCTTCCCCGACGCGGCGGTCTATTCCGCCGACAGCGCCGCCCGGGCCCTCGAGCTCCTTTCGTGCCGCCGGTTCGATCTTGTCCTTGTCGAGGCTGGACTGAGGGCCGGCGCCGACGAGACAGCCTTGAAAATTGCAGGGAGCGAGCCGGAGACGCCCGTGAAGGTGCTCGATATTGCGCCATCCTACGATATGCCGTCCGATGGTGCACTCGCCATGCCGCTGCGGATCGCCGAGGTCATGCACCTGGTCGAACAGCATCGAAAGGGATAGTCACCAGCTATGACGAGCAGTGAGCTTGAACGCCTCGAGAGCCGTTTGCACCAGCTCGAACGTGAGGTGCTGCGGGAACAGCGCTTCATGCACGACTTTATCGAGCGGGCGAACCTGATGGTGATCGGCCTCGACTGCGACGGGCGATTGACGATCTTCAACCGCAGGGCCGAGGCGGTGACTGGCTACTCGAAGGAGGACGTGCTCGGCTCGATGCTCGGCGAGGTTTTTGGGGCTGATGCAGGCAACACGGTCCACACGCTCGCCGAGAGCTTCAAGGTTTGCGATGGCAGCAGCTTCCGGTGCGAGACGCAGCTCGTGACGAAGGCCGGTGAGCCGAAGTGCATCGTCTGGCACGCGAGCTGCCTGACCGACGGCGACAAGATCGTGGGGCTGATGGCGTTCGGCGAGGACCTCACGACGCTCAAACAAGAGGAGAACCGCGCACGGTGGTTCGACGCCATGGGCCTTCTGCAGCAGTTCACGAGAAAACTTGTGCACGGCTTCAATAACATTCTCGGCACCGTGCTCGGCTACGCGTCCCTGCTCCGCGCCGTCACCGCGGAGAGGAGCAGCCAGAACGAGTACGCGGAGAACGTCGAGGCGGGCGTCAAGCGCTGCGCCAAGGTGCTCGAGCGCTTGCTCGACTTTGGCCAGGGCGGCAGCCCGAAGCCCGGGAGCTTCGAGCTCGGCGTAGCCGTGCAGCACACCGTGGAACGTCTGCAGTCTGAGGCGCCTTCGCCAATTGCGCTGACCTACACGCCGGCGGACGAAGCGGTCCAGGTCAAGAGCGATCCTGCGCAGCTCGAGCAGGCGCTCGCCGAGGTGGTCCGCAACGCCTTCGAGGCGATGCCGGAGGGCGGACGTGTCGAGGTCGTCGTTGGGACCGTGTTCGCCGACGCCGGCTTCTGCGCCGAGCGCCCGGGCCTCGCGCACGGATGGCACGCCACGATCCAGGTGACGGATACGGGGCCCGGCATCCTGCCCGAGGACTCCCTGAGGCTCCTCGAGCCCTTCATCTCGACGAAACGGACGCAGTGCGCCGGGCTCGGCCTCTCGATCGCGTACGGCATTCTGCGCAGGAACGGCGGCTGGCTCGAGCTTGCAGGCAAGCCGGGCGCGGGCACGACGGTGACGATCTACCTGCCGCTCGATGCCTCAAAGCTCGAGCGGCCCGCGCCGGACGAGGGCGGTCGCAAGGGCCCGCAGACGATCCTGCTCGTTGACGACGAGAAATACCTCGTAGATACCGTCTCAGATATGCTTAAGCATCTAGGCTACCTCGTGCTCACAGCGAGCGACGGCAACGAGGCGGTCGAAATCTACGAGGAGCACAAGGCGAACGTGGACCTCATCATCCTCGACATGATCATGCCGCACAAGGGCGGACGCGAGGCGTACGAGGACCTCAAGCGGATCCAGCCCGACGTCAAGGTGCTGCTCACCAGCGGCTTCGAGCAGCAGAAGGCCGTGGCCGAGGAGATGTGCCACGAGGGCGCCGCCGGCTTCGTCGAGAAACCGTATCGCCTCAGCGATCTCTCCAAGCTCATCCGCCGCGTCATCGAGCAGCATTTGTAGCCGCGTGCTGTTCGCCGTTCCCAGCATCTGCTTGACCCGAGAGGTCACTCGTCGTACTCTCGGGTAGCATTCCTTGCGGACTCTTGGTGCTCGATATCGTGGCTCATGGACGCTCCGCTCCTTTTCTGAGAGTCCATGGGGAACTCACGCGGGACAGGCCGCCTCTGGTCGGGCTGCGGGAACAACACCGATGCTGGACAAGCTGGGCAAGTCGAATCGAGCCATCTTCACGATCGGCCATTCGAATCATTCGATCGAGACGTTTCTCGACCTTGTTGAGCAGCACGGCATCGAGATCATCGCGGATGTCCGGTCCGGCCCCTACTCAGGCTACGCTTTGCACTTCAACAAGGAGGCGCTCCAGCGTGCCTTGCAGGCGCGGGGGATCAGGTATCTGTTTCTGGGCGATGTCCTTGGCGGGAGGCCGGAGGGCGAGGAGTTCTACGACGACGACGAACATGTCCTCTACGACCGCCTCGCACAATCGCCCGGATTCCAACAGGGCATCACCGGGCTTCTCGATGGCATTCGAACGCGCCGGGTCGCCTTGCTCTGCGGCGAGGAAGATCCGACGCACTGCCATCGGCGGCTCCTGATCGGGCGCGTTCTTTGCCACGAGGGCGTCCGCGTCGTTCATATTCGCGGCGATGCGCGCGTCCAGACCGAAGAAGAACTCGCCAAAGAGGAGGAGTACCAAAAGACGAAAGGCCAGATGAGCCTCTTCGATATGCAGGAGACGGAGCCGTGGAGATCTACACGATCGGTTTCACGAAAAAGACCGCAGCCGAGTTCTTCGGGATTCTCGGGCGAGCCGGAATCAAGCGGCTGATTGACGTCCGGCTCAACAACACCTCACAGCTTGCAGGTTTCACTAAGCATAATGATCTCGAGTATTTCCTCAGAGAGATCTGCGGGGCCGACTATTTCCACGAGCCGCTTCTTTCCCCTCCGAAAGAGCTCCTCGACGATTACAGGAACAAGAAGATCCCGTGGGAGGAATTCGCGGCGCGCTTTGTTGCCCTTCTCAATGAGCGCAAGGTCGAACGGGTCGTTGACAAGCGCCTCTTTGACGGTCCCACCGTCCTGCTGTGCAGCGAGCCGGAAGCCGACCACTGCCACAGGCGGTTGGTTGCGGAGCACTTCCGCGACGCATGGGCTGACGTGACAATCACACATCTCTAAGCGCGCGAAATGAAGATCGTCATTGACCACCTCACGAGGATGGACAAGGGGTTTTTCTGCGCCGCCGGCATTGATGTGCGGACCCGTCAGCACGTTCGCGCCGTCACGACGGAGGGGAGGCTTCCGGTCGCAATGCTTTCGAGATACGGCGGTCCGTTTGATATGGCGCGCGTTATTGAATTGGCCGCTGCGCAACCTTGTCCCGACGTGCCGCATAGTGAGGATTACGTTTTCGACCTGAGTGGCGTACGAAGCATTCCAAACGTGGCCGCCGGCTGGTTCTGGGAACTCCTATGTTCGAGAAGCTGCATCACGCTGAGGGAGATATTCGGCAGGGAACTCAAGAAGGCCGGACCACGTTCGTGCGCGACCTCGGAGGGACGAGGCAACGTTTCTCTCGGATGCTTCCGTCCGAGCTTCAAACCGGAGCTTTGGATTCGTGGGAGTAGGGACGCGGCGCAGATCCGGATGAAAATGCGCGATAATAGATTCAGAATCAGCGTCAGCGTTACGGACCTTCGCCTGTACAAAGAAACCATTTTTCTCCCGATTACGCGATTGTGGAACATGTCGCCCGCGAGATCCGATCGGGAACCGAGGTCGTGTTGGGCGTCGGACTGACGAGGGCATTCGCCGGCTACCACTGGCTTCAGGTGAACAACATCCATCTGAGAACCGATCCAACGTGGCAGCTCGGCTGATGCTCTTTACAACGAGATACGGGCACTCTCCTCAACCGTATGACTGCGAATGAAGCCATGAACGTGCTGTCTGAAGCGCTTGAGTTTGTCGTCGAGGTGGCTCGCGAGGCGGGCCGACTTGTAAAGGGCGCCGTCGGCAATCGCAGCGTCAGCCCGAAGCGGAACAACGAGGACCGGCTCGACGTTGTCACCGACACCGACTTCGCCGCCGAGCGGTTGATCCTCGAGCGTTTGCGTGGCCGGTTTCCCGACTACGACGTCTTCACCGAGGAGACGGCGCACGAGATCGCGTCCGAGTGGTTCTGGGCCGTTGACCCGATAGACGGTACGAAGAACTTCGTCTCGGGCCTCCCTTTCGTGAGCGTTTCAATAGGCTTGCTCCGCGAGGGGGTGCCGCAGCTTGGCGTGATCCACAGCGTCTTCAGCGACGAAACGTATGCCGCCCGACGAGGCGGCGGCGCCACGGTCAACGGCGCGCCAATATCGGTGAGCGTCACGTCGCGCCTCGAGGACTCGATGGTCGTGCTCGAAGGTGTGCAGATTCACCTGCGCGAGCGGCGCTACGTGCGGCGGCTGCACCTCGGGACGCGCTCGGTGAGGAACCTCGGCTCGGCGGCGCTCAACATCGCCTACATGGCGCGCGGTTTTTTGGACGGCTACATAGACGAGGACCTCAAGTACTACGACTTCGCGGCGGGCGCCGTCATCCTCGAGGAAGCGGGTGGGCGCCTGACGCACTGCGACGGCTCGGCCATGTGGCCGCGCCGGCCCGACTACGGCGACGTGGACGTGCTGGCGAGCAACGGCCGCATCCACGACGCGCTCGTCAACGTCATCGCCGATGGCTGACGGCATCTGCTCGTCGAGCACTTGTGCAGGGCGCCGCCTTTCCCGCGTCAGTTGCCTGCCCCGAGCCTGTCGAGGGGTTGTAGGGCGGGTCCCCCTGGGCTCGCCGTGGCGACGAAGGTGGGTCACCGGGTGTTTCTCGGCGGGCCGGGGGCGGGACGCCCCCGAGTCAGCCGGCAAGATGCCGGCGCTACAACGCGGCGATAGGCCGTCCCGCTGTCCGCGTGAATATGGCGCGTCGTGGCCGCGTTTCGCACATTGGGCAACAGCGTGTCTCTGGCGTGACGGCTGGCATGCCGTTTGCATCAAGCCATAGCGACGAAGGAGACCGCGCCATGAGAATCGTGCTGCCGAGGCTTCGACCCACCCAGATCGCGGGCATCATCGTGCTCGCCGTCGTCGCAGCGTGTGCAATCTACCTGCTCGTTCGGCAGAACGTCACGAGCGAGGAGGCGCGCATCCGCAAGCTGATCAGAGAGATCGAGCGGGCCTTCGAAGACCAGACGGTCAAGCGGTGCCTGGCCGTCGCCGCCGACGATTACTCGGACAACCTCGGCCACCGCTCGAAGGACGACCTGAAGGACACGCTCCGCCTCCTGTTTCTCAGCGTGCGAGACATTGACGTCGCCATTGACGAAGTGAGCATCAGGATTCGCGGCGACGAGGCCGATGTCTCGATGACCATATCGGCCAGTGCCGACGGAATGTCACTGACCGACATGGCCGGCTACACGCGCTATGTTCTGGCCGCACGCAAGGAGAACGGCCGCTGGAAGGTCCTCCGCGTCGAGGGAATGGACTGAGCGCCCCCTCGAGCAGGCTGTTGAAAAAGGCCAGAGCCCCGAGAGCTGGTCTTTTTCAGCAGCCTGCTAATATGTTGCCTTCTAGATACCCGTGCGAGGGCGGAGCTTTGTGACGTGCCCCTTGCATTGAGAAGGAACGTTCAGGATACTCGCGGGGCGTGTGCTCTTCCCGAGCCGAGGCGGGGGGGAATCTGTCGTGTGGGGCGCCTGCGGGGTGTAACCATAGCAGGGGGCAGTTCACCCCGAGGCAGCGGTTCGCGGAGAAGCCCCAGGGAGAGGTGAACCAAAAGGAACCATGAGCGCCGAAGGCGAGTAGGCCCGCCGAAGACAGGTAGGCCCGCCAAAGGCGAGTGGGTGCGACAGAAGGCGGTTTCTGTCGCGCCTTCGGCGCTCGGTCCTTGGCGAATGAGTGTTCTATCTCAGAGATCGCCTTGCTGTAACTCGGTCGCATGACGGATTCGTTCGCTTTTTGAGAAGCGCCGGAAACACTACACTCGCTCGCCGGTGAATTTGCTAAACTTGTTTTTTGCGGAAGTGTTGATTCGAGAAGGGCCGTGTGATCATCGAAGGGAGAGCGCTCGCGCACGTTGACTCGGCGGGCCGCGCGTTGCAGTGGAAGAGAGCGACGGAGCGCTCGCACGTCAGAGTCTTCTTGGGTTATCGCGCACGTTGACTGTAGTAAGGCCGCCCTCGCGGACTGTGGCATGAGAGAGATATATGGATCGCGTGCACATCAGGAATTTCTGCATCATCGCGCATATTGACCACGGGAAGTCCACGCTCGCGGACCGCTTCCTCGAGCTGACGCATACGCTCACGAAGCGCGAGATGCACGAGCAGGTGCTCGACGACATGGACCTCGAGCGCGAGCGCGGCATCACGATCAAGGCGCACCCGGTGCGGATGATGTACGCGGCGAGCGACGGCGAGATGTACGAGCTGAACCTGATTGATACGCCGGGCCACGTTGATTTCACCTACGAGGTCTCGCGCAGCCTCTCGGCGTGCGAGGGGGCGCTGCTGGTGATTGACGCCGCGCAGGGCGTCGAGGCGCAGACGATCGCCAATCTGCACCTGGCGATGGAGCGTTCTTTGGAGATTATCCCGGTCATCAACAAGATTGACCTGCCGTCGGCCGACGTGGCGGGCGTCACGAGGCAGATCGAGGAAATCATCGGCATGACCGAGGAGGAGGTGCTTGCGTGCAGCGCCAAAAGCGGCGAAGGCGTGTACGAGATTCTCGAAGCCGTAGTCAAGCGCGTGCCGCCGCCGGCCGCCGATCCAGCCGGCGAGCTCAAAGCGCTCATCTTCGACTGCCAGTTCAACGCCTACCGCGGCGCGGTGAGCTACGTGCGTGTCTTTTCGGGCCGGATCGCGCGCGGCACGACGATGCGCATGATGAGCAACGGCAAGACGTTCGGCGTCTCGGAGGTCGGCATCTTCCGGCCGGCGATGACGCCGATCGAGGCGCTCGAGACCGGCGACGTCGGCTATATTATCGCCGGGATCAAGGAAGCGGTGGACGTGCGAATCGGTGACACGGTCACCGACGACGCGCGCCCCGCGCCGGAGCCGTTGTCCGGGTTCAAGGACGCGCGGCCGATGGTCTTCAGCGGCCTCTACCCGATCGAGGCGAGCGACTACGAGCAGCTCAAGGACGCGCTCGAGCGGCTGCGCCTGAACGACGCGTCATTCATCTACGAGCCGGAAAGCTCGGTCGCACTCGGGTTCGGGTTCCGCTGCGGCTTTCTCGGGCTGCTGCACCTCGAGATCATCTTCGAGCGGATCGAGCGCGAGTTCGGCATCCCGACGATCTCGACCAACCCGAGCGTGATCTACCGGGTGCTCAGGACCGACGGCGCGGTGGTCGAGGTGGACAACCCGACCCACTGGCCCGACCCGGCGGTGATTGACATGGTCGAGGAGCCGTACATCCTCGCCTCCGTCATCGTACCGAACGAGCACATCGGCGCGGTGATGCAGCTCGGGCTCGATCGGCGCGGTGAGTGCGTCGAAACCGAGTCGCTCGACACGCAGCGCGTGACTCTCAAGTTCGAGTTCCCGCTGAGCGAGATCATCGTGGACTACTACGACAAGCTCAAGTCGGTGACGCGCGGCTACGGCTCGCTCGACTGGGATTTTTCGGGGTACCGCGCGGGCGACATGGTGCGGGTGGACATCCTGCTCAACGGTGAGCCGGTGGATGCGTTCTCCATGATCGTGCACCGCGAGCGCGCCGACTTCCGCAGCCGGCAGATCGTCAAAAAACTCAAGCAGGTCATCCCGCGCCAGCAGTTCCGTGTGGCGATCCAGGCGGCGATCGGCGCGCGCATCATCGCGCGTGAGACGGTGAGCGCGGTTCGCAAGGACGTGACGGCCAAGTGCTACGGCGGCGACATTACGCGCAAGCGAAAGCTGCTCGAGAAACAGAAGGAAGGCAAGAAGCGGATGAAGCAGATCGGCAGCGTGCAACTGCCGCAGTCGGCGTTCGTCCAGGTGCTCAAGGCGGAGTGAGCGATGCTGCGCGAGCTCAAGATCCGCAACGTGGCGCTCGTGGACGAGCTGCACGTCGAGTTCGGGCCCGGCTTCAACGCGCTCACCGGCGAGACGGGCGCGGGCAAGTCGGTGATTATCGGCGCGCTCGAGTTCGTGCTCGGCGGCCGGGCCGACTCGCGCTCGATCCGCACGGGGGCCGATCGCGCGATCGTGACCGCCGCCTTCGAGCTCGAGGGCCACGGACCGATGGCGGAGGCGCTGGCGGCGCTCGGCCTCTCCCTCGACGAGGAGATGCTCATCCTGCACCGCGAGTTCACGGCCGCCGGACGCAACAAGTGCCACGTCAACGGCAGCCCCGTGAGCGTCGGCATGCTGCGCGAGGTGGGCGACCTGCTCGTGGACATCCACAGTCAGAATGACCACCAGTGGCTGCTGCGCGCGGGGACTCACCTCGACGTGATTGACGATTTCGCCGGTCTCGGCGAGCGCCGGGCGGAGGTGGCGGCGCTTTTCGAGGAGGTGTCGTCAAAGCGGCGCGAGCGGGACGAGCTGGCCAAGGGCGAGCGCGAGAAAGCGCACCAGCTCGATCTCTACACGTTTCAGGTTGACGAGATCACGGCGGCGCGGCTCGTGCCGGGCGAGGACGAGACGCTGCGCAAGGAGCGCACGGTGCTTGCCAACGCCGATACGCTGCACCGGCTCCTGTCGTCGGCGTACGAGGCGCTCTACGGCGCCGACGATGCGGCCACCACGCGGCTCAACGAGGCGGCACGGGCGTGCGAGGAGGCGAGCCGGATTGACGACGAGATGCGGGCCGCGTTCGTTGAGCTCGGCGACGGGATCGCCACGATCGAGGACGTGGCCGCGGCCGTGCGCGCGCGGCGCGAGGCGATCGAGTTCGACCCGGTGCGCTTCGAGGAAATCGAGGAACGGCTCGCGCTGATCGCCACGCTCAAGCGCAAGTACGGCAACACGATCGAGGACGTTTTAGCGTTCTGCGTCGGCCGCGAGGAGGCGGTGCGCAAGATCACGCACCGCGACGAGGAGCTGGCGCGGCTGTGTGGGGAGATCGCGGCGCTCGAGTCGAAGCTGCGCGCGAAGGCCGAGGCGCTCTCGGCCGAGCGCAAGAAGGCGGCGAAACGGCTCGCGGCGGCGATCCAGCACAACCTGCGCGAGCTCGGTATGACGAACGGTCGGTTCGACGTGCAGTTCGATAAGCGTGAGCCCGGACCGACCGGCCTCGACGAGGCCGAGTTCCTGATCTCGCCCAACCTCGGCGAGGCGATGAAGAGCCTGCGGCAGATCGCGTCGAGCGGCGAGATCTCGCGCACGATGCTCGCGATCAAGAGCGTGCTCGCCGCGAGCGACCGGGTGCCGGTGCTCGTGTTCGACGAGGTGGACGTGAACATCGGCGGTGAGACGGCAGCGATCGTCGGCGACAAGCTGGGACGCGTCGCCGAATCGCACCAGGTGCTCTGCATCACGCACCTGGCGCAGGTCGCGTGCAAGGCGGGGACGCATCTCACCGTCTTCAAGGAGGTTGACAACAAGCGCACGGTGATGAGAATCAACCGGCTCGGCAAGGACGAGCGCGTCGGCGAGCTCGCGCGGATGCTCGGCGGTGACAAGGCGTCAAGCCAGACAACTCGGCTCGCGCGCGAGCTGCTCAAGAAGTAGCTCTCTGTGCGCTCTGTGCCCTCTGTGGTTTTCCTTTCTTCACCACAGAGGGCACAGAGCACACAGAGTGGAGGAGGAGATGAAGAGCACAGGAATCAGCACGGTCGAGTTGCCGGGGATTGCGAAGTTTAAGAGCGGCAAGGTGCGCGAGGTTTTCGATCTGGGCGGCACGCTGCTCTTCGTCGCGACGGACCGCCTGTCGGCCTTCGACTGCATCCTGCCCGACCCGATCCCGGACAAGGGCAAGGTGCTGACGCAGATCTCGTTGTTCTGGTTCGATTTCCTCGCGGGTATCTGCATGAACCACGTCGTGACGGGCGACGTGGACGAGTTCCCGGAGTCGCTGCGGCCACACCGCGAGCTGCTGGCGGGGCGCTCGATGATTGGCGTGAAGGCCGACGTTGTGCCGATCGAGTGCGTTGTGCGCGGCTACCTCGCGGGCAGTGGCTGGAAGGAGTATCAGCAGTCGCAGAGCATCTGCGGGATTCCGTTGCCCGGCGGGCTGGAGCTCGGCTCCGAGCTGCCTGGGCCGATCTTCACGCCGGCGACGAAGGCCGAGAGCGGCCACGATGAGAACATCACGCAGGTGCGGATGAAGGAGGAGGTTGGCGACAAGCTGGGTGAGAAGCTGATGGCCACGAGCCTGGCGATCTACACGAAGGCGCGCGACTACGCACGCGAGCGCGGCATCATCCTGTGCGACACGAAGTTTGAGTTCGGCCTGCGCGACGGCGAGCTGATCCTGATTGACGAGGTGCTCACGCCGGACTCGTCGCGCTTTTGGCCGGCGGACCAGTGGGACCCGGGCCGCATCCAGCCGAGCTTCGATAAGCAGTACGTGCGCGATTACCTCGAGACACTCGATTGGGACAAGACACCGCCGGCACCGAAGCTGCCCGACGAGGTGATCGCCGGCACACGCGCGAGGTACGTCGAGGCGTACGAGCGGCTCACGGGCAAAACGTTCGCGGCATGAAGAGGAATTCACCACCGATTTCCACAGATTGGCACTGATTCTGATCTGTGTGATCTGTGTCAATCTGTGGTTGATTTGAAAGAAGATATGAAGTTTGACCTGATTGCGATTGATCTTGATTCGACGCTCCTCTCGAGCGAGGGGCACGTGACGCCACGGACCCGCGAGGCGCTTGACCAGGCGCATGACGCCGGCGTCGAGATCGTCATCTGTACCGGCCGGCGGTTCTCGTCGGCGATGGAGGTGCTCGATGGCGTCTCGTTCGCCGACCACATCGTCGTCAACAACGGCGTGGTCGCCAAGGAGGTCGGCACGGCCAAGACTGTCTACTCGAGCTTCTTCAGCACCGACGACTACGTGCGGTGCATCCAGGCGATGAAGCGGATCTGTCCCGAGCTGCCCGTGCTCGTGATGGTTGATGAGCATCCCGACTACGAGTACTGCACCGACGTGACCGAAGACGCCAACGAGTACCACATGGAATACCTCAACTGGAATCCGGAGATGCTGCGCGCCGTCGAGACGCTCGAAGCGTTGCCGACCGACCGGATCATTCAGTGCTGCATCCAGCAGACGGGCGACCGGCTGAAACAGATCGAGCAGCCGCTGGCCGAAGCGACGGCGGGCTTCGCGCACGTGTTCACGATCGGCAACACGAAGTACCGCGGCAGTTCGCTCGAGGTGCTGCCCGAGGGCGCGTCGAAGTGGCGGGCCTTGCAATTCCTGGCCGGTTCCTATAGCATCCCGCCTCAACGCATCATGGCGATTGGCGACGACCTCAACGATCTCGCCATGATCCGAGGTGCGGGGCTTGGCGTGGCGATGGGGAACGCGGTCGAGCCCGTGCGCCAGGCGGCCGACTGGGTCACCGCCGACAAGGACCACGACGGTGTGGCCGAGGCGATCGAGCGATTCGGATTCGAATGAACCGCAGATTTTCACAGATGACACAGATCAGAACGAGAACCGATCTGTGGAATCGGTGTGAATCGTTGGTTGATCAGATGGACATCAAGATCGAGGCGGGGGCATGAAGGGGATCACGAGCCGATCGGAAGACTACTCGCGTTGGTACACGGACGTGGTGCTGCGCGCCGAGATGGCCGACTACTCGCCCGTCAAGGGGTGCATGGTCATCCGGCCCTACGGCTACGCGATCTGGGAGACCATCCAGCGCACGCTCGGTGCTGAGATCAAGGCGACGGGCCATCAGAACGCCTACTTCCCGCTCTTCATCCCGGAGAGTTATTTGAAGAAGGAGGCCGATCACGTCGAGGGGTTCGCAGCCGAGTGCGCGGTGGTGACTCACGGCGGCGGCAGCAAGCTCGAGGAGCCGCTCTACGTGCGACCGACCTCCGAAACGATCATGTACAGCATGTTCGCCAAATGGATTCATTCCTACCGCGACCTGCCGCTGCTTATCAACCAATGGGCCAACATCGTGCGCTGGGAGATGCGCACTCGCCTGTTTCTGCGCACGACGGAGTTTCTCTGGCAGGAGGGCCACACGGCGCACGCGACCGCCGAGGAGGCGCAGGAGGAAACGCTGCGCATGCTCGAAGTGTACCGCCGGTTCGTCGAGGAGGTGCTGGCGATCCCGGTGTTCGTGGGCGAGAAGAGCGACAGCGAGCGCTTCGCGGGCGCGGTCAACACTTACACCCTCGAGGCAATGATGCAGGACCGCAAGGCGCTCCAGTGCGGCACCTCGCACAACCTCGGCCAGAATTTTTCCAAGGTATTCGACGTGAGCTTCCAGACCCGTCAGGGCAACCTCGATTACGTATGGCAGACGAGCTGGGGCGTGAGTACGCGCCTGATCGGCGCGCTCGTCATGGCCCACGGCGACGACCAGGGCCTTGTGCTGCCGCCGAAGATCGCGCCGATCAACGTGGTCATCGTGCCCATCTACCGCGACCCAGACGCCCGCGCGAAGGTCGTCGGCAACGCGGAGAAAATCAAGGAGGCGATCGGCCCGTCAGTCGCCATCAAGGTAGACGACCGCGACGAGCATACCCCGGGCTGGAAGTTCAACGAGTGGGAGCTCAAGGGGGTGCCGATCCGCCTCGAGATCGGCCCGAAGGACCTCGAGAAAAACCAGGTGGTCCTCGTGCGGCGCGACACCGGCGAGAAGACGCCCGTCAACCGCAACCTCGTCCCGAGCCACGTGCCCGCCGTGTTGGATCAAATTCAGCACAACATCTACGAACGGGCGCTCAAGTTCCGCGAAGAGTACACGGTGACGATTGACAGCCTCGACGAGCTTGTCGAGCGGATGGAGGCAGGCATCTTCGCACGGTGTCACTGGTCGGGCGACCCCGAGGCGGAAGAAACGATCAAGGAAAAGACCAAAGCAACGCTCCGCGTCATCCCGTTCGGCGAGTCGGAAGAAGAAGGCCGCTGCATCGTTACCGGCAAACCCTCGAAGAAGCGCGTCATATTCGCCCGCGCGTACTAGCAGGTTGTTGTCACGGGCGCCATAGACTGCGGAAGCGGAGCCCGTTTCAACGGGCTTCTCAGTTTCCCAGGCTAGTCCTTTAGGGCTGGTGTCACGGGCGTCGTAGACGACGTAAGTGGAGCCCGTTTCAACGGGCTTTCTGGTTTTGCCAGGCCAGTCCTTCAGGGCTGGTATTTCGACGAGCATCGATCCAGCACGGAGCCCGTTTCAACGGGCTTCTCGAACGAGGCTTTAGCCGGATGCGTCGGGAGCAAATCGGATGCCGCGCAACGTCTACTCGGAAATTGACCTTCACATCGTGTGGCGCACCAAGGACGACCGGCCGTTGATCCGACGAGAGCTCCGGGGAAAGCTCCACGCTTTTCTTCAGCAGCGATGCAACGGCACGCCGGGCGCGCGATACCACGCCGTTGGCAGCACCAAGGACCACGTGCATCTGGCGGTGCAAGTCCTGCCCACACTCGCTATTGCCGACTGGATCGGGGAGTTAAAAGGAGCGAGTTCGCATTTCGTCAATCACACCGCTGCCGGGCCCAAGGCGCTACAGTGGCAAACGAGATACGGTGTTGTCAGCTTCGTCAGGAAAAGCCTGCCATTCGTGATCGAATACATTCGCGGGCAGCAAGAGCACCACAGCGGCGGCAGGGTCCAAGCCCGGATCGAGCGCATTGCATCCGATGAAGGGTAAGGGCTAAAGCCGGGAGAAAAGCACGTTGAAACGCGCTGCGGTGAGATCGTTTTTGGGCGCCGTGGTACCAGCGCTAAAGCACTGGCCTTTGAGGACGAGGAGGAAGCGCGTTGAAACGCGCTGCGGTGAGATCGTTTTTGGGCGCCGTGGTGCCAGCGCTAAAGCACTGGCCTTTGAGGACGAGGAGGAAGCGCGTTGAAACGCGCTGCGGTGAGATCGTTTTTGGGCGCCGCGGTACCAGCGCTAAAGCACTGGCCTTTGAGGACGAGGAAGGCGTTGAAACGCGCCATGGAGAGCGGGTGAGGCACGGTGGTCCGAGCTTATTCTGTTGTGCGGAATTGCGCTGGTACGGGGCTGCGGGTGGCTACTCTCTCTCGTCGATTCGGACAGTCTGAGTACACTTAGCCGCGCATCCTTGCCAGTAAGCGGGCCCGTGTGCTGGAGTTGCCTGTCTGGTCGTTGTTTGTCGTGTCGCCACCGGTCTCGGTGTTCTGAGGGCGGGTGGCTCGGACGAGCCAGTAGGCGTGCTCGACGGCGGGGTCGGCAAACTCGGCGGGGACGCGCAGGAAGAAGTTGATGTTCTTGAACTCGGCGAAGACGCAGACCTGGTTGATGTCCTGTCTCCAATCGGGGCGCTTATTCGTGCTCTCCTGGATCAGGACGATGCCGTGCGCGACAGAACGCACCGATACACAGCGTCCAAAATACTCTCGCCATTTTTCTCTCTCCCTCTGCCGGGTCAGTGAACCTCTTGGAATGCTATTCCAGGCTTCGGTCTGAGGGAAGGACGAACTCGGTGATCTTCCAGCGGTCGCCGTAGCGCTTGAGGAGTTCCTCGAAGCCCGTGCGTTTGTCGTCGAGTGAGCCGGGGCCGACGTACTGGATGTGCATGACCGAGACGAGGGCATGCTGCCCCTTGATTGTGGCGTCAAGGATCAGCCATTGCGAGTTGCGGTACATGTCGGGCCAACCCGGCGCTTCCTCTTTCCACTCGTTGCGGATCTTCTGGGCCTCTTCGGCGCCGAGGCGTTCCTCGAAGTCGCAGCAGCCGAACGCCTTGCGCCAATTCCCGCGCTTCTTGGCGTCGAAGAATCCCTCGACGACCGAGCCGGGATCGCTCCAGTCAATCTCGATCGGCTCGAGTTTCTGCGGCTTCGCCGGCTTCTGCCGTCGCGGATGACGCGGCCCACAGCCGGCAACCGTGCCACAGAGGACTACGGCGAGCGCGCCACAGAGAGCTATGGCACGAGTAGCGCAACGCAGCTTCATCAGGCGACCTCCTTCATTTCTCCAGACCGACGCTGAGTGCAGTGGTTCCTATACAACCGCCGGCCCGGCTGCACAAGGGGGAAGGTGAAGTCGCCGGCCGCACGCTGCGATTGCCGGAGAAGATAAACTGGGATATGATCGCGGCCGATACACGTCCAAGGAGATGTCAGATGTTGAGCCGATGGCCATTACTCGGAAGGAGACCGCAATGAGATCACCTAGCGCAGTTCTAATCGTCGTAACGATCCTGTTGGCGCTTTGCTCGAGCGCGCTCGCCGTGCCGCCCGCCGGTGACGGCACACCGCCCCGCCACAAGCCGCCGGTCGTCCCGCCGCCGGACACGACGCCGGGCCTTGGGCGGGTCAAGGGGATCATGGTGAAGTCGGAGGAGAGCTCTTCCGGCCGGTGGGTCACGATCGTGGCCACCAGCTTCGCTGGAGAGTCCTCCATGAAGGAGCTCAAGGAGCTCGGCACTCTCGTGCCGTTCCGGATCGCGCGCGGAGACGAGGGGATAGACTTCCCGCTCGGGCACACGATGAGCGTCACTTGCCACTTCTCAGAGGGGCCGACGGACACACCGGGCGAAGGTGGGCCGGGCGCGATCGTAGGCATCGCGGCCGAACCGCGATTCGGCGAGAGCATAAGCGCCTCGGAGAAACCCGACTTCAAGACAATGGCGGTGATTTTGAGGGAAGCGATCTCCGACGAGGCGCGCCTGCTGACGGTTGACGCCCTTATCACGCTCCCCGGCAAGCGATCGAGCAAGACGCTGGCGCTGGCGCTCTATGACATCTCTGCAAAAACCCGCCTCAAGGCCGCGCGCGAGCTCGTGAAGCGGCAGTACAAGCCGGCCGTCGAAAAACTGACCGCGTTGCTGACGCAGGACATCGAGAGCGAACTCATGTACCAGGTTGATCTGGCGGAAGTGATGGCCGGCGCAGGGCACAAGATCGGCTTCGACTTCCTCCTGCGCCACCTCGAGGACGAGGAGCCGAGCGTGGTGCTCGCTGTCGTGAGGGCGCTCGCCGAGACGGGCGGCGCCGACGAAGCCGCGAGGCTCGAGGCTCTTGCCGCTGCCTCGAAGGACGAGGGCATCGCCGCCGCGGCCCCCGCGGCGGTCGAGAAGATCGAGAAGCGCCTCGAGCAACAGGGGGGTGGCAACGGGGACGAGAGTGAGTGAAGTCCGCCGTGCGTGGATAAAAAAAAGGGAAGGCAGAAGTCGTGGTGACGTGTGAGTCACCAGGAGATAAGGGGGATTCTACCTTTTGGGAGGTACAACCTCTGCCTTCAAGGACGATAATAGCGGAACCTGCCCTCGCTAGTCAAGGCTTTTCTTCAGAAAATCTCATTTTTCTTCCCGGCCCGGCGGCTGCCGCAACACGGTGGTTGCCGCCGTTTCCAGCCTAACCAGCGCCACCAGAGCATGTTACGAGCCCTAACCCGCATTTCTCACACTGCGTGTGCGAAATGCGCCCTCCGGGCTTCGAC
>CBDUSE010000044.1:0-17565 GCA_965369835.1 uncultured bacterium | reverse complement strand
TTACTTGCCGATGGCCTCAAGAATATCGCATGATTATTGACGGATTGAGGTTAATCTTGGAGGAAGCGACTTCCAGAAAGCAAGTAATACTGCACGGCTCTTGCTGGCCTATGATATCCCCTGTGTAATCGTATTGGATGCCGATGCAAAGCAGTGCGCCGACGATCTCCTGAGGGCTAAAACGGCTTCTCTCACAAATATTAAAGAAGTAATCTGCTTATCTAAAGGCACAATCGAAGATTATTACCCACTCGAAATAGTAGCCACCGTTATTAATCAAGAACTTTCACCAAAAGAACCAGTTTCCCCAGAAGATTTTGATTCATCCAAGCATGGGAAACAGCGCCTAGAGAACTTTAAAAAGGTAATGTATGAGCATGGCGCTGGGAATTCAATCGAGTATTTAAAGGGCTTATTGGGTGGTAAAGGAACGAAGCTTCTTCAGGAGCAGGGCGCAGAGTTGGACGAAGAATTGAAAAGGATATTTCACTCAGTTAAATCCATTGTGGATGAACAATAGGCGTAGTGTTGTATCAAGCGCATGTAGTCAGACGGTCGTTTTGAGCGAAAGCATCGCACTACACCGGCGCCTTTCCTTTGGAAACGCTGGAATGCAATACAGAAGGACGATATGATCGGAGAACCTAAAGCGTGACTGTTGAAGCAACCATTCCCCGCGTCGGCATGTTCGCCACGGTCCGTAACCGGCGTGGCATCGTCACGGCCGTAGAACCCTTTGACGGAGACGACGGCCGTCTGCACCTGGTCCATCTCGAGTACAAGGACGACCAGTTGCCGCACGCAGAACAGCTCCTCTGGGAACTCGAGCCCCGCAGCCGGCTGCTGGAGCCCACGGCGTTGCCGAATATATCCAGGACCGATCCGATGGCGGGACCGGATTTCGATGCCTTGCTCCGCGCCGCCCGCTGGACCTCAGCCAGCCCCTACCTCGATCCCGATGGCGCCGGCCCGGTCGAGCGGCTGCCAGTCTCCAGCCCCTTCCACGGCGCCGTGCAGATCGAAGACTACCAGATTGTACCGTTGTTGAAGGCACTGCGCATGCCGCGGGTCAACTTGATGATCGCCGACGATGTGGGCCTGGGCAAGACTATCGAAGCCGGACTGATCCTCAGCGAGCTGCTTCTGCGACGGCGGATCCAGCGCGTCCTGATTCTCACCCCGGCCTCCCTGCGCCTGCAGTGGCGCGATGAGATGTGGGAGAAGTTCTCACTCCCATTCGACCTCGTCGACCGCACCGGGACCCACCGGCTTCATAAACGTCTCGGCATGGATGCCAATCCCTGGCGTTCCTTCAGCCGGATCATCTCTTCCTACCACTATCTGCGCCAGGAGGATGTGCTCGAGCAGTTTCTGGCGGCCAGCCGCACTCCCGACGGCTCGCCCCATCTACCCTGGGATCTGCTCATCGTGGATGAGTGCCACAACCTGATGCCATCGGCCTTCGGTGACGACAGCGACCTCTGCCGCATGCTTCGCCTGCTCGCGCCCCAGTTCGAGCACAAGCTCTTCCTAAGCGCTACGCCCCACAACGGCCACACGCGATGTTTCACCGGTTTGCTCGAAATCCTCGACCCGGTGCGTTTCAGCCAGACCGGTGAACTCAAGCCCGCCGAAAAGGATCGCATCCAGCAGGTGGTGATACGGCGACTCAAACGCGAGATCAACGCCAGGACCGATCCGCCCAAGTTCTGCACCCGTAAAGCGCCCCACGCCCTCTTGCTGGACCTGAATCCGGCCGAGGCGGCGCTCGGAGCCGCCTTCGACGCCTTTCGCAAGGCGGTCAAGAAGCTCATCGCCTCGGGCGAACGGCGCCGACGGCAATCAGGGAGTTTTGCCGTGGAGATCCTCGGCAAGCGACTCTTGAGTTGTCCCACCGCCTTCGCCGAATCCTGGCGGCGCAGCAAGTCGGGGCTCGCCGAGGCCGAGGCGGCCAGCGATGCGGATCTGGCAGCCGCCGAACGCAGCCTGCGTCAGGAAACCGGCGACGACCGCGAGGCGCAAAAGCGCGAAGACACGGCCGCGACTGTGGCCGGCTCCTGGCTGAAAACCATGGCTGAAGATCTCGAAGAAGAGATTGCCGCCATCGATCAGGCAGTGGCCCGGCTCGGGTTCGACCTCGAGGGCGACGAACTGATCGAACAGGATCCCAGCGCCGACGCGCGTTTTTCGGCATTGATCGCCCTGATCGAGGACCTCCTTCGCGATGGCGATGCATGGAAACCCGACGAGCGCCTTGTCGTCTTCACCGAGTACAAGACCACCCTCGACTACCTCGTCCGCCGCCTGCACGAGCATTACGACGACGCTCCCATACTCACCCTCTTCGGCGGCATGGACGAACTCGAGCGCGACCTGGTCAAACGCGCCTTCAACGATCCGGCTCACTCCGCCCGTCTTCTGCTCGCCACCGACGCGGCCGCCGAAGGGTTGAACCTGCAACGTACCGCCCGTTACCTGCTGCATTACGACTGCCCCTGGAACCCCTCCAAGCTCGAGCAGCGCAACGGCCGCCTGGATCGCCACGGCCAGGCCCGCGATGTGACCGTCCACCACTTTGTCAGCGACCAGGACCACGACCTCAAGTTTCTGGCCCATGTGATCGGCAAGGCGGACGAGATCCGCGAGGATCTCGGTTCGGCCAACGAACTCTTCGACGAGGCTGTCCACCGGCGACTGGTTGACGGCGAATCACTCGACAGTGTGCAGCGTGATCTCGACCGACAGGTGAAACAGGCACGCGGCCGCGCAGCGATCGAGGCGGACGATACGGTGAGCACCGGCACCGACGGCCAGGATATCGTACAGGACCTTGACGCCCTCGCGGCCGAAGTGGACCTTGACGACCAGGCTCTGCGCGACACGCTCGAGGCGGCCATGGCGATCCGTGCCGGCCGTCCTCAGCTCGATTGCTCCGAGGAGAAGAAGACCTGCCGCGTTCTCCATCCCGGCCTGCCCGGTTGGAGTGAAGTGATTGACGACTCGCTCCGCGTGCAGACCGGCAAGGACAGCCGTGGCCCCGTCGCCCGCGTGGCATTCAGCCCCGAGCCTTTCCTCGAAGCCGCGGGAGGCCGCGAGATCTTCACACCCCGGCCGGATGTGCTGCTCATGCACCTTTCGCACCCGATGCTGCAAAAGGCGATGAGCTCGCTGACCCGCCGCCGCTTCCCGGGCACAGGCGATTCGGTGTCGCGTTGGTCGGTACGGCTCGGCGGCGTTCCCGAGGGGGTCGACGCGCTGGTGCTCCTTTCAGTCGAGGAACTGGCGGTCAACGACCTGCGCGAATCCTTCCACCACTGGGTACGGACTCTGGCCTTTCCGATCCAGGATGGCAGCCTGGGTGCGGCGCTCACTCACCGTCCAGCGCTCGATTGGCGCGAAGCAACCGAGACTCACGACGAGGCCCATCACAAACGTGCCCGAGATCTGCTCGAAGAGGTCGAGCCCGAGCTCAAGCGCGTCCTTAGAGCCCATGCCGAAACACTCACCACAGAACTTCGCAGCCAACTCGAACTCGACGGCGAACAGGCCCGCCACCAGGAGGACGAGCGCTACCGCAGCCGGCAAGGCGAGGTCTCCAGCCTGATCGCTGAGAACACGCTGGCCAAGCTCGAGCGCGAGATCGCAAAACTCGAAGCCGAGCGTGTCCAGGGCCTGCTTTTCGGTGAGGCCGAGCAGCTGGAAAAAATCGCCCGCTCCATCGAGGAACGACAGGAGGAGATCATCCGCCGCACTCGCCACTATGAAGAAGTGCGCGAGCAGCTCGAAAAAGAGCGTGAACGCATCCTCAAGTATCTATTGCCAAAGCGGCACGCGATGTCGAGCGCGGCGCAGGCTTTTCCCGTCACAATCGAGATTCGGCTGCCCGGCGCGGCGGGAGGTGAGGCGTGACGAATTTGAAGGAGTTGCAAGCCGTTGTTGCAGCAGGAGAGTCAGAGACGGTCGAGTTCAAGAAGTCGACCGCGCAGCTCTCCCGCGCAGGAGAGACCCTCTGCGCCTTTCTCAACGGCCAGGGCGGCCGTGTGCTGATCGGCGTGACTCCTGCCGGTGAGCTGGCCGGCCAGCAGGTCTCCGACAAGACGCAGCAAGATATCGCGGCGATGCTTCAGCGCATCGAACCACCCGCACCGGTGAACACGACGATCATCGACCTGCCGGACCGCGATGGCAAACTCATCGTGCTCGATGTGCGAGGGACGACAGATTCCCGCCCCTTCAACTTCGGAGGACGTCCTTACCAACGAATCGGCACCACGACATCGGTCATGCCGCAGGATCGATATGAAGCACTTCTTCTCGACCGCGCACATGCCAGACGGAGATGGGAGAATCAGCCGGCGGTGGACATTCGCCTCGAGGATCTGGACGAGGAGGAGATCCTGCGAACGAGAGAGGCGGCAATCCGACAGCGCCGCATCTCCGCGGGGACGAGCACAGACATCGGCGATATCCTCGACCGTCTGGGACTTCGCCGGGACGGCGTCATCACCCAGGCGGCGCAGATCCTCTACGGCACCCGATTTCTGCCGGACTATCCCCAGGGCCTGTTCAAGATGGGGCGCTTCCGCGGCACGAAGATCACCGGCGACATTCTGGACAACAAGCAGGAGCATCTGCACGCCTTCGCCATCGTCCGCGAGGGTATGTCCTTCCTGGACCGAACGCTCCCACTTGCGGCACGCTTCACCGAAGGGGAGATCTTCCGGGAGGACCGTCTGCCGGTACCGCCCGATGCCTTGCGCGAGATCCTGCTCAACGCAGTGATGCACAGGAACTACTCCGACCCTGGTAGTTATGTGGCGATTGCTGTTTTCGACGACCGGATCGAGATCCGTAGTGTGGGGAGCCTGCCGGCCGGGATCACGGCGGAAATGCTGTCCGGACCTCATCGATCCGTGCTGAGGAACCCCCTCATTGCCGAGGCATTTCACCGCACCGGCGCGGTCGAGATCTGGGGGCGGGGCACGAACCGAGTCGTCGAGGCATGCAAGGACTACGGAATCGATCCGCCGCTATTCGAGGAACAGGCGGATGCGTTGACAGTCACGGTCAGGGCCCCTATTGGACCGACCCCGCAAGTCACCCCGCAAGTCACCCCGCAAGTCACCCCACATGTCGTCGCCATCTTGAAAGCAGCCGAGGGATTCCAGAGCAGAAGCGTGCTTCAGGATGCAGCGGGGTTGAAGGATCGAGAGCACTTCCGCCGGGCCTATCTTGAGCCGCTGCTGGTCGCCGGCTGGATCGAAATGGCGATCCCGGACAAGCCGCGCAGCTCAAAGCAACGCTATCGGACGACGAAAACCGGCCGGCGGGCAATGGCCAGGGGGGACAAACAGTGAACCGGATCGAACTCCATGGATGGGATAGCCTGCGCCACGGCGGCCTGCTCCTCGACCCCCAGCGTTTGAGCGTGGTAGCAGCGCATGCACCCGACCCACTCCCGTCCTTCTACGAAAGGGATCTGCGCAAGCGTATCGGCGCCATCCTCGACGCCCATGATGCCAGGACAGCCGATGTCTCGGCTTTCGTCGCTTTCGTCCTGCAGCAGGTCTGCGGCCTCAGCGAGGCGCTGGGCAAATGGCAACGCGGCTCGCAGGTACCGCCCGAATGGGGCCGGGTCGCCATCACCGGCGAGACAGTCAAGCCCCGCCATCTCTGGCGAGGCCCGCGCGGCGGCGTGCTGCCTGTTTTCATCGACCGCGAGAAACGCGTCGGCATGGGACGCGGCCGCAAGGCCACGAGCCAGGTGCTCGGGTGGCTTCGCGCCGGCGACGAGCAACTCGCGTTGGTCACCAACGGCCGCCAGTGGCGGCTCCTCTTCGCCGGTCTCGACTTCGACGCCTGGTGCGAGTGGGACATCGACCTCTGGCTGGCAGAGGGCGATCTCTCACCCCAAGTCACCGCCCTGCGCACTCTGCTGCAACCTGCCCTCTGGACGCCGCCCGAAAAGGACACGCCCGCACCACTGCTGCAAGCCATCCAGGACAGCCGCAAGGGTCAGGCCGAGCTGTCGGCAGTGCTCGGTGAGCGCGTGCGCGAGGCTGTCGAAGTCCTCGTTCAGAGCCACGGCGAAGCCCTCCGGCAAGAATGCGCCGATGTGGACCCGGCCCGTATCTATCGCGCCGCCGTACGCGTGGTCATGCGCCTAGTGGTACTGCTCTTTGCCGAGTCACGCGAGCTTCTACCCCGCGACAACGCCCTCTACCACGACACCTACGGTCTGGGCGGCCTGCTCGAAAAACTGGAAAAGACCGCCGCCCACGGCGGTCGGCGGCTGGCCCGTTCCTGGGGCGCCTGGCCGCGAGTGATAGCGCTCTTCCGCCTAGTCCACCAAGGCTCACACCACCCGAGCCTGCCGGTGCCCGCCTATGGCGGCGAACTCTTCGCCCCAGGCGACGCACAATCCCCCGATGGCCTCATCCGCGCTCTGGCCGTCTTCGAGAATGCCTGTTTCGACCGCGAGGCGCTGCCCGACAGTGAAGTCCACACCATCCTCGAGCATATTACCCGCACCCGGATCAAGGTGCGGCAGGGCCGCTCCAGCACCTGGGTGCCCGCGCCGGTGGACTTTTCGGATCTGTCGAGCGAATACATCGGCATCCTCTACGAGGGCCTGCTCGACTTCGAGCTGAAGACCGCGCCCGCCGGCGACCCGGTGATCTTTCTCGCCGTTGGTAATCAGCCCGCCCTGCCGTTATCGCGCCTCGAGAAGATGGACGACAAGGCGCTCAAGGAATTGCTCGAGAAGATGAAGGACACGAGCAGCGACGATGCGGGCGACGAGGAGGAAGAAACCGACGAGACGGGCGGCGAACCGTACAAAGAGCCGGACGATGAGGCAAGCGGGAACGAAGGCGAGGTGGCCGACAACGACAAAGCAGAACTCGAACAAGAGGACGAGCGCCACAGCACCCGCACCCGGGCCGAAACCTGGGCGCGGCGCGCGGTCGAGGTCGGCCGGCTGGTCAAGAAGCCCCGCGGCAAGCTGACGCCCGGGAAGAAACTCGTCCATGAAGCGACCATCGCCCGCAAGGCGCGCCAACTCGTGACCCGCGTGGTGCTCCCCGGCGAGTGGTACCTGGTACGCTGGGGCGGCACGCGCAAAGGCTCGGGCACCTTCTACACACGTCCCGGTCTGGCCGTGCCCACCGTGCAGCGCACCCTGCGGCCCCTGGCCTGGACAGCGCCCGCCGGCAAGGACGGCGCTCCCGAGATGGACGCCCCGCCGCTCGAGTGGGCGCCGAAGAAACCCGAGGAGATCCTGACCCTCAAAGTCGTGGACCCCGCCTGCGGTTCGGGCACCTTCCCGGTGGCGGCGTTGCGCTTCCTGACCGATGCGCTCTACGCCTCACTGCACCATCACCGGCGCATCCAGAGCCAGGGTGACCGATCCGTAGTAGCGTTGCTCACCGGCAAGGGTGGCTCCGGCAACCCTGAAGAGAGACTGTGCGAGGAGCTGCTGCCCTGCCGCCCCGACGACGCGCTCTTCGAGCCGCGCCTCAAAGCGATCCTGCGCCGCCATGTGGTCGAGCGCTGCATCTACGGCGTGGACCTCGATCCCCTGGCAGTCGAGCTTTGCCGCCTCGCGCTCTGGGTCGAGACGATGGACCGCACGTTGCCCTTTTCCTTCCTCGACCACAAGATCAAGTGCGGCAACAGCCTTGTCGGCGCCTGGTTCGATCAGTTCCAGCACTTTCCGGCCATGGCCTTCAAGAACCGCGAGGGCGGCGACAAGGGACATTCCAACGGCGTGCACTTTACGCAGAACGTGCGCACCAAGGCAATCAAGGCCTTCGTGAAGGAGACACTCGCACCGGATCTCGCATCTCACCTGATTCCTCATGCATGGACAGGGATGCCCCCCCTGGAAGTTCACGACGATGCGGTGGCGGTCCTAGAAAAGTTACACGAGATGCCCGTAGTAGAAGCCGCCGAGCGCGCCCGCCTCTACCGAAAGCAACTGCTCGGCTCCGATTCCTGGCAACAACTCAGGGCCGCCATGGACATCTGGTGCGCCTGCTGGTTCTGGCCCGCCGACAGGCTCGACTGCGCTCCGCTTCCTTCACGCTTCGCCGATCCTGAAGAGGAGACCGCTGCCCTGAGCACGGAACTCGCCGCCGAAAAGCGTTTCTTCCACTGGGAGCTGGAGTTCCCCGATGTGTTCCGGACGGAGGGTGCGGGCTTCGATGCCGTGCTGGGCAACCCGCCCTGGGAGACGCTCCAACCCAACTCCAAGGAGTTCTTCTCGAACATCGACCCGCTCTATCGCTCATACGGTAAGCAGGAGGCATTGCGTTACCAGACCGAGTACTTCCAAACCGAGAACATCGAGCGAGACTGGCTCGAATACACCGCTGGCTTCGCCAACGATTCGAATTGGATGAAGCTAGCAGCTAACCCATTCGGCGACCCGGACAGGGCCGAGAAGCCTCAAGACCGCTTCGGTCTCGAACGCGGACGCAGGAACCAGATCCTGCACGCGACGTGGCGTGAGGCGCGTGCGAAGAACCGCGGCTACGCCGATCCGCGTCACCCCTTCCGCCACCGTGGTGAGGGCAAGGCATACACCTACAAGCTCTTCCTCGAACAAGCCCACGCGCTGCTGCGAACCGGCGGCCGCATCGGCTTTATTGTGCCCTCGGGGCTTTACTCCGATCACGGCACGGGCGCGTTGCGCGAGCTCTTCCTCGAGCACTGCTCCTGGGAATGGCTCTTCGGCTTCGAGAACCGGGAGAAGATCTTCGACATCGACAGCCGCTTCAAGTTCAACCCCGTCATCATCGAGAAGGGCGGCGAGACCCGCGCCATCCGCACCGCGTTCATGCGGCGCAAGCTCGAGGACTGGGAACGGGCGAAGTCGTTCGTGACGCCCTACACCATCGAACGCATCGAGCGATTCAGTCCGCGTTCGAAGGTGATCCTCGAGATCCAGTCCACCCGCGACCTCGAGATCCTCGAGAAGATCTACGCCAACTCCGTCCTCCTCGGCGATGACGGTCCCGACGGCTGGGGCATCAAGTATGCACAGGGTGACTTCAACATGACCAGCGACTCCAAACTCTTCCCGCCTCGGCCAAAGTGGGAGGAGAAGGGGTATTCCAACCGAAATAGCTTGTTTTGGGAGTCAAAAGATGGAAGGCGAGCTTTTGCGCTTTGTCAAGGTGCAATGATCTGGCAATTTGATCTCGCTGCATCTGCCTTTGCAGGTGGAGGCGGGCATGCCGTTCGGTGGGACAGGCTCGACTGGACTGATAAAAAGATTGCCCCCCAATACCTCCTTGCTGAGGAAACTCTGCTTGAACGCGTTCGCTCCATATGGGAATGGCGAATTGCTTATAGATACCTTGGAAACTCAACGAATCAGCGGACTATGATTGCAGCATTGGTTCGTGCTGCTGGTTGTGGCCACACAGTTGGTATTCTTCTGACAGCCGAATTGAACCTACAAGAAAAACTATTTCTCGTGTCTGTCATCAACTCGTATGTATTCGATTGGGTTGCCCGGCAACGGTTTGGTGGAAGCGGTGGCGTTACTGCACTAGATCCAAGCAAGATCGTCGAACTACCTCTTCCGAGATTCACAGACGTTCTGCGACCTGTTTCTCAGCTCACAGCAAGCCTGTGTTTTGCATCGCATCTAACTACCGATGCATGGCTTTCGTTAGGCGTTCCCGATTCAGTTGTGCCGAAGGCACACTGGGCGGTCACCTACGCTGAGCGATTGCGACTTCGTTGTATTATCGATGCAACAATCTCCAGCCTTTTTTCTCTCTCTGTTGATGATGTCGAGAGAATCTCCCGAGCCTGCGATTTAAGTGTCTCGGACCTCAAGTCTCGCGTTATAACGAAACGGCTTGACCAAAAAGGCTTCTGGCGCATCGACAAGGACAAAGACCCCGAACTCCGCCACACCGTCCTGACCCTCGTCGCCTTCCACGACCTCCAGCAAAAGATCGACGCCGCCGGCGGCGACCGCGACGCCGGCATCGAGGCCTTCTGCACCCAGAACGACGGCGAGGGCTGGATGCTGCCCGAGACCCTGCGCCTCGCCGATTACGGCCTCGGCCACGACGACCGCGCCAAGGAGCACCAGCCGGTCGCCAGCCGCCTCGGCCCACGTTTCTACGACTGGCAGCTCGCCCAGACCCCCGAAGAATCCTGGCGTGAGTGCCACCTCCACGCCCGCAACCTCCTCGGTGAGGCCGGCTACCAGAAGCTCCTTGCCGACATCGAGGCAGAAAAGAACGGCAAACCTGTCAGCCGTATCGTCAAAGAGCCGCCTTCCGACGAGAAGAGCGATGAACAGAGGAGATTATTCGAATGAGGTTGCGTCGCGTCGAGATTGAGCGATTCCGTGGAATCAAGAAACTCCACTGGAATGTGGTCGGTGACTTCGTCTGCTTGCTCGGGCCCGGGGATTCGACGAAGACGACCATCCTCGATGCGATCGAACTGACCCTCTCGCCCCGCTGGAACGTCTCCTTCAACGACGCCGATTTCTACGATGCCAATACCGAACATCCTTTATCCATCACCATCACGGTTTGCGAACTCCACGACGAACCCGAGGAGGGCTCCGCGATGACCACCATGCGCACGGTCAACAAGGTTGCCGACAACTTCCTCAAGGGAGACTCCTGACCATGGCTCTCAATCCAATCGTATATACCGAGAAGGTCATCCGCAGTTTTCTGCGTTACCAGCTGACCGCCTATCCCTTCGCCGATGAGCGCCTGCACGGCCAGATGCGCAAGCTGCTCTCGCTGGATGAAACTCGCCAGTCGCCACTCCTGAAGGGCCCCTACATCAGCCTGTCGCGCTCCTTCCGGAATGGTGCGGCAGTGGACGATCTGATTGCCGAGGGGTTGTTCCATCCACACATGCGTCAGCGGATTCCGGGTGGGATCACTCACCTATATGGCCATCAGGAAGAGGCCATCCGCGCCATTGCGGACGGCAGGACGACGCTCATCTCCACGGGTACCGGCTCAGGCAAGACCGAGTGTTTTCTCTATCCCGTGATAAGCCGCTGCCTGGAACTCAAGGATCAGAACGCAGCTCCCGGGATCTGCGCCGTACTCGTTTACCCGATGAACGCACTCGCCGAGGATCAGCTCGGGCGACTGCGCGGCCTGCTCGCCGGAACAGGCATCTCGTTCGGGATGTATATCGGCAAGACCCCCGAAGAGGAAAGCGGCGTGGCCGGCATCCGGCTGCCTGCTGGCTCCTCGCGCGCCGATTACGAGGCTCGCCTGGCCGATGTGCGCCGCCGGAAGCGCAGTGAGACGGTCTATCCGCCCGAAGAAATCTGCTCGCGGAAGAAGATGCGTGAGCCCGGCAACCAGCCCCGCATCCTGCTCACCAATGTGAAGCAACTCGAGCTTCTCCTCACGCGACAACGCGATGTGGAGCTTTTTACCGGCGCCCGACTCGACTTCATGGTCTTCGACGAGGCACACACCTATACCGGCGCCAGGGGAGCCGAGACCGCCTGTCTGATTCGGCGCCTGCGCAGCTTCTGCGGCCGCGAGGCGAGCGATACGGTCTGCGTGGCCACCTCGGCCACCATCGTGGACAAGAAGAACCCAGACGCGGCGCGCGATTTTGCGTCACGCTTCTTCGGCGTGCCCGAGCCAGATGTGGCCACTGTCGGCGAGGCCTACGAGCCGGAGGTCTGGGAAGGCGAGCGATCGGTGCCGCCCGCACCTTCGGCGGAACCGGCCGAGCTACTCGAGGCTTGCGTACAGGCAGTGGATGACGAGGAAGACTCCGATACCGCCGTGCGCCGCGCCTTTCGAGCGCTCGCGGGCACGGACCTGCCGGGCGGCGAGGTCACCCCGGCGCTCCACGCCGCACTTACGCGGAACGAGCTCGCCTTTCAGCTCAACGAGATGCTGGAATCCCCCCGATCGCTCTCTGAACTGCCGGCAGAACTCGAGAAAACGATCGGCCGACCAGTCAGCGAGGCCGAGATCCTGGCCTGGCTCACCCTGGGCGCGGCGGCTCAGAAGGAAGGACGACCGCTGCTGAGGCCCGTGGTCCACGGATTCGTGCGCGGAATCAGCGGCGCGGTGGTCAGCTTTCCCGAAGATTCGAAGGAACCTCGCCTGTGGCTTGCCGCCGAGGACGAGATCGCGGCCGGTGGCGGCGAGAGTGAGGCGGCACACTTCCCCGTAACCACCTGCACAACCTGCGGGCAGCACTACTTCGTCAGTTTTCTCAAGGACTTCGAATTTACCGGCAAGTTGCCTGGCGGCGGCGAGGCCGACGGAGACGCCTCGTACTGGGAGCCGCTCGAAAAGGCCCAGGGCGGGCGCCGGGTGGTGCTGACAGATCGGATTGTCGGAGGCAGCGACGACGAATCGATCGAAGAGAATAAACACACGGCCGCGCTCTACTTCTGTCGCCATTGCGGGGCGGCGCACCCCGAGCCGGTCGGACGCTGTCTGCAGTGCAGCGCACTGGGGGAAATGGTCGAGCTGCACGCCATCCGCCAGAAGAAGGACAACCCCGGCTATCTCTCAAGCTGTCTTTCCTGCGGATCCACTGGCCGCCGCATCGGAACCCGCTACCGCGAACCCGCACGCCCTGTGCGCGCCACCAACGTGGCCGATGTGCATGTGCTCGCCCAGGATATGGTCCACCACTCCGAGCGCCCGCGACTCCTGGTCTTCTGCGACAACCGCCAGGACGCGGCCTTCCAGGCGGGCTGGATGAAGGACCACGCGCGGCGGTTTCGCCTGCGCGCGCTGATGGCGGACGGCATGAAGGACGGCGCCGTCTCTATCGGTGATCTGGCCCACCACCTCGATGACATCCTGAACCAGGACGAGTCCCTCTCGCGGGCGCTCGTCCCCGAGGTCTGGCAGGTGGTACGCAAGGAGGGCGCCGGCGGTCGTCATGAGCAGGAGCGCCGCAAGTTCCTACGCATCCAGGTGCTGCGGGAAGTCACCCTGTCGGCTCGCCAGGCGATCGGTCTGGAGCCCTGGGGCCGAATGAAGGTCGAGTACGAAGGCCTGGATGCATCCTTGCCCTGGATCCAGACGAACGCCAAAGCGCTGGGGCTTCCGCCCGAGGAGCTCCGCGAAGGCGTAGCGAGCCTGCTCGACTACCTGCGCCGCAGGCGCGCCCTGCACGACCCCGAGCGTGAGATCTTCACCCGGTACTGGAGTGACGGGGACATGGAGATCCAGCAGGGCTACCTGCCGCAGATGGGAAACCCCGTTGGCACGAAACTTCGGCGGACACCTGAGGAGAACGGCAATCCGAAGGCAAAGCCGCTCGTTGTCCAGTGGATCAGTGAGCATGGCGACACCACGGTTCGCCAGATCGCGAGGAAGTGGGGAGTCGAGCCGGACGAGATCGAGGAGTTTCTTGCGAGCCTCTTCGCGTTCCTGTCCGACCGTGGTTTTCTGAAGCCCGTGCGCCTCAAGGGATCCAAGGGACGTCCACTCCCGCATGTGAGCGAGGTTTATCAGCTCGATGCCGACCGCTTGCGCCTGCAGGAGAACCACGGGGTCTGGCGCTGCCGGAGTTGCCGTCGCCGTTCCACCCGGCGCACGCCTTACGAACGTTGCCCGGCCTGGCGTTGCGACGGGAAGATCGAGTTCGTTCGCGAAGACCCGGACAGCTACGACCTGCAGTTGCTCGATCAGGGCTATTCGATGCTGCGCCCCGAGGAACACACAGCCATGGTGCCACACGACGAGAGGGAGCGACTCGAGAACCTCTTCAAGGGCGAATCGGATGCGGTGAACTGCTTCGTCTGCACGCCAACCCTCGAGATGGGCGTGGATATCGGCAAGCTCGACGCCATCCTCATGCGCAATGTGCCGCCCCTGCCGGCCAACTACTGGCAACGAGCCGGCCGCGCCGGCCGCCGCCACCGCATGGCGGTTGATCTCACCTATTGCCGGCCCGTTTCCCATGATCGGGCCTACTTCGCCGATCCGCTGAAGCTGCTCGCGGGTCGCGTGGATCCGCCCGCCTTCAATCTGCGCAACAATCTCATGGTCGCCAAGCATGTTCACGCCTCCATCATCACGCGCCTGCACCAGTACGTGCGCGACAAATCACGCACTGAGGCCGAACGCGCCCGGATAGATGACATCTTGCGCGATTGTCTGCCTCGGCAGGTTGACCACTATCTTTTCGAAGAGGGTTACGTGCGACAGGAACCTTTTGATTTCTCGCCGCTGGAGGAACTCATCAACGCCAACATCGACGACCTCGTCCAGACGGTTGGCAGCGCCTTCCAACAGGGCTGGCCCGAAGCGGATGCCGAGATGACCAGCCCTGACGCCCTCCGTGCTCATATCAAAGGCACGGCGACCGGTCTCGCCGAGGTGGTCGTTCGATTGCGCCGGCGGCTCCGTTGGGCGATGAAGCAAATCAAGCGCCTGAACACCTTGCGTGAGCAGCAGGGTGATCTCGAGCCGGCAGATGACGCACTGTTCAAACGCTGCGACCGCCTGCTCAAGCGCCTCAAGGGAACAGCGCGGCGCACGCGGCGCGAGGCCGAAGGCTACGACGATGTCAACACCTTTGGAGTGCTGGCGGCGGAAGGTTTCCTGCCCGGCTATGGGCTCGAGGTGGGTTCGGTCCTGGGTACGGCCGAGATTCCGTTCTGGCGCACCGGGGCCATGGACTTCGCGCTACCGCGTGCTCCCAGTGTCGCCCTTCGCGAGTATGTGCCCGGCAACCTCATCTACGCCAACGGCAATCGTTTCGTCGCACGTCGCTTTCACCGCGATGTGGATGAGGACCGCGTAGAGATGCCCGTCTTCGAGGTCTCGACCGAACACCAGGCTGTGAAGGAGACGAACGCGGCCGCAGACACATCGAGCCTGGGCGCAACCGTCTTGCGTACGATCGCCGTGTGTGATGTGGATCTCGCCCACCAGTCGCACATCTCCGACGAGGAAGAGCTGCGGTTTCAGATGGGAGTCGCTGTTTATGGCCTGGAACGAGACCTGCACAGCGGCGGCACCGCCTGGCGCTGGGGCGAGCAGGCCTTGCACCTTCGGAAAGGTGTTGGTCTGCGGCTCGTGAATGTTGGCGCTTCCGCGGCGATGGAGCGATTCGCGCGTCTCGGCTATCCGATCTGTACTGTCTGCGGCCAGAGCGTGTCGCCTCTCTCTTCGGACCGGCAGCGGGAGCATTTCGCGGAGTCCCATGAGGAACGTTGCGGCCGTAAAGTGGAAGCGGTAGGCTTCTACGCGGATGTAGTGGCAGACGCGCTCTCACTACCGGCTTGCGAGAATCACTCTGCCGCCTACAGCGTGCTCGAAGCACTTCGTATGGCGGCCACGCGGGTGCTGGACATGCACCTCGACGACCTCCAGATCCTCGTGCTCGGTCATGTAGGTCGCGAGGAGGTGGACGCCATCCTCTGGGATCCGATGCCGGGCGGGTCGGGCCTTCTGGACCAGATCTGCGGCCGTTTCGAGGAGATCGTTCCGGTCGCACGTGAGATCGTCGAGGAATGTCCATCCGTCTGCGAGACTTCCTGCGTGGATTGTCTTCAGACCTTCCGCAACGCTTTCTACCACAAATATCTCGATCGCAGGCTGGCGCTCGAGCGGCTCGAAGCCTGGGGGCCGCGCCTCGACAAGGGCTATGCGATCCCGCCCAGGCAGCCGTCCCAGGAGCCGGGTGAGGGTTCCTACCCTGTCAACGAGGCGGAACGCCGCCTGCGTCATCTGCTGCTTGCCGCCGGCTTCGAGGAGGGCGAGCGCGGCGAACAGATTCGTCTGGATCGAGCCATCGGAACGACCACGCCTGATGTCATTTACCGTGCGGATCATCATGACGAGAACGAGGGAGTCTGCATCTACCTGGACGGATTGAGCGGGCACCTGCACGGCAACAAGGCAACCGCCGACAAGGATCGAGAGATTCGAAACTGGCTCCGCAACAACGGTTATGAGGTCATCGAGATTGCGGCGAGCGAACTTCATGACGAAGATGCGATGGTGAAGCACTTCCGCAAACTAGCAGGGTACTTGAGAGAGGATGAGATCAGGCGCGCTGTTCGAACCGACACGGAATGGTTCCAGGCACCCGAAGACGTGGAGGCGACGGACCTTCTTTTTACTCCGCGAATCGTTCAGCCGTCGGCAGACAATCGCTTTGTCTCATGTGTTCCCCTGGTCCCGTTGAAGGCGGCGGCCGGACAATTCGGCGCCCCACAGGCAGGTTTTTCAGAGGATGAGTTGGAATGGGTCGAGGTCGACACGGCTCGGCCCCTTCGTGAAGGGATGTTCGTCGCTCAGGTGGTTGGACGATCCATGGAACCCAGGATACCAGATGGTGCATACTGCTTGTTTTCCGCCCCCGTGACGGGGACCCGCCAAGGCAAGACCGTGCTGGTACAATTGCGTGATGCAGTCGATCCGGAAACCGGAGAGCGCTACACGGTGAAGAGATATCAAAGCGAGAAGGTTGAATCCGACGAGGGCACATGGCGCCACGTCAAGATCACGCTGAAGCCGAACAATCCGGAATTCGATTCAATCGAGCTGAAAATTGACGACGAAGGTGAATTCAAGGTCGTTGCCGAATTGTTGGAAGTGTTGGGGTAGCAGTTTGAGAGCCTAGCACGGAATTGCACGTTGGCTGCGCCTATACTTGATCCTTGCTAATATAATTGTCCCTATACTCCCTTCGTGGAAGAGGGGGCATATCTTCAATTCTATCCCTGGGTATAATCTCTCCCACATCTAAAGCTCTATGGCTTAATCCCCATGCAACTGCAAGTCGATGATAATCACTGATTTCGCCCTTAAGAGAACGAGGCTTGGGCACAGGCAAAAGCACCGCTCCTCCATTAACGGTCTGCGATTTCACTAAATCACTGAACTCCTCCGCTAGAAGTCGAAAAAATGGCGATTTGCTGCCGCCGCCGATAAGTAGAATCGGGAGTCTTTCCTTTTTATTCCAAACCTTTTCAAGTTGAGCCCGCTTCTGCTTAAGGTCACTAACCATTCCTCGGACCATGTAATAACGTTGTTTATTTAATTGAGACTCTGCTTTCTTCACCTCGCCAAGAATCTGCTCCTTTGACAGCAAATACTGTTCAATATCTTCGACAACCGGCGTCAAGGGATCATGGTCATCTCTGAGTTCCTGCGCCTTACTCTCATAGGCGCGAAGGATTGCTTGAATGCGCTCGTGGTGCAAGATGATTGTACCGAGTGGTAATACACCCGCCGTTAACAAACTATAACGCCTACCAGTCACTTGCCGTAAAATAAAACCGCAGACATCCATTGTAGAAGCTCCTACATCGACCATCAAGTGTAGCCCTTCTCGACTCATTTCTGACAATGCATATCCAACTGCGCCGGCCGCGATTTCAGGAATGATTTCAAAGTCACATGCAAATTCGTTTTCATCATCCCAATACTCAGGATCAGCCACAGTATCGAGTTCATCTTCGGCGCTTGTTATTGTGATTTTTTCTTCAGCTCACGGCGATGGCATCCATGCTGCCGTGCCCACGCACCTGAACTGAGAATTGTCCTTGTGATCTTCGAGAGCAGGAGC
>CBDUSE010000043.1:0-17680 GCA_965369835.1 uncultured bacterium | reverse complement strand
TTCGAAGCCTCAACCTGCATAAAGGTGCTTAAGTGAACGGTATTGGGGTTAGCCCGGATTTCTCACACGCCGAGCGCGCGAGGGCGTTCGATGCGATGGAACTGCCTTCACAAGAAGCCGTTCTGTCGCTGACCTCAAGCGGCCTGATCCAAGCACGGTGTCACATGAAGCGATTCGGATTTTGGTCTTCGGGCGAGCACCCGAATCGGCTTGAGCTGAAGCCGGCGCATGAATCCAAGCCCCGCCAGGGGCGTCTGAGAGTAGCCTCGGGCGCAAGCCCGTGGAACAGGACGCGACGCAATGTGTGAGAGCCCCTTCAGGGGCGATTGAGCTCGGACCGCATGCGTTCTCAATCGCCCCTGACGGGGCTCGGGGTGTTTTTTCGGTTGCGCTTCCCACGGGCTTCGACCTGCTGCCCCTTGGGCAGCAGGCGTGCGCCCGAGGCTACTCTCAATCGCCGCAACGCGGCTCGTCGGGGAACACCGCACGTGCATCCGCTGTGAGAAATGGGCTAGACGAGACGCCGCCTCGGCGCTGCCACGGGATTCGTCGTGCCCGTTTGCCCGGGTGGGGCGTCACCTGTTCCGGCGCGTGACGTGCTCGAGCGGTGGGTGATGCTTGACGATGGTGTCGGCGGGGATGACGCCGCCGACGCTGGCACAGGGGTAGATGACGCAGCGCTTGCCGATGATCGTGCCCGGGCTGGTGACCGAGTTGCACCCGAGCTCGGTGTCGTCGCCGATGATCGCGCCGAACTTGCGCAGGCCGGTGTCAATCTCGCCGTCGGGTGTCTTGACCCGGACGGTGCCGGGCAGGACCTTGAGGTTAGCGCACTTGGTGCCGGCGCCGAAGTTGACGCGGTTGCCGACGAGGGTGTCGCCGATGTAGGCGAAGTGGCCCGCTTGCGCGCCGTCGAGCATGACGGCGCCCTTCAGCTCGGTCGTGTGGCCGACGATGCACCGGTCGCCCACGATGACGTTGCCGCGCACGTAGGCGCCCTGGCGCACCTCGCAGTGGCGGCCGATGATCGTGGGGCCTTTGATCATCGCGCCGGGCTCGACGACAGTGCCCTCCCCGACCAGGACCGGGCTGTCCGGATCAATCCAGGCGCCGTCCATGACCGTGCCGCGGACCTCGGCCCGGATGTGCTCGGAGATATACGCCTTGAGCCGGTCGCCGAGTGCCTGCCAGACGTGGCCGAGGCCGGCAAAGAGCGCGGCGTGCTCGAAGGCGTCGAGGTCGAAGAAGGCCGCGGGACTGAAGTCCATCGGGAGCGCCTCTCAGTTGCTCGTGGTAATCGGGTCGCTGTGGACGATACCCGGTGAGGCACCCGAAGGCAAGCCTGGGGAAAGTCGAGCGGGCCGCGCAGCCGGGTTTGCGGAACGGGCCTGCCCCGCGAGGCTTCAGCGAAGGAGGGTGAAGAGACAAAGAGGGACAGGTCATACGACCTGCCCCTCCAAAAACTTTTAGCCCTGTGTGTCTCCTACTTCCTTCTCCGGAAGAAAAGGAGCCCGAGGCCGCCCGCAACCAGCATGATCGTGGCCGGCTCCGGGATCGGCGCGGTGTTGATCGGGCCGCCACCCACGATGTCGTGCGAGACGCCCATGTTGGGCCAGGCGACAATGGGCATCAGCAAGCTGACGCCATACTCGTCCAGCCCCGACGAGCTGAACGCCGCGGGCACGTAGGCAAGCAGGTAAAGCCACTCGTCGTCCTGGGTCCACCCATCGTTGTCGTCCGCGGTCCAGTTGCCGACGAAGTGGCCCAAAAACGGGCCGCTGCCGAACGGGGCGCTCATTACCACGTCGTTGAAGTCGAGCACAACCTGATCGCCGGTCGGGATCGGGTCGAGCGGGTTCCATTCGCCAAGGCCGCTCTTGTCCGCGTCCCAGATGACCGTCGCCGAGAAGCTCGCGTCAAGCAAGACGCCCCCGGAGTCGCGGGCAAGGCTGACTTGCTCGCTCCAACTGAAGGCGATCGGTACCTGCGCCGATGCAGCGCCGGCCACGAAGCAGATCAGCACACAGAGCAACGCTCTGTTGAGAGCTTTCGCCATAAGATTTCCCCCTTATCTCGTGCTGTTATGTTCGAACCGCTGACTAGTACGGTTTTGCGCAACTCCATGTAAATGGGCCCCCGCCCGCGGCCTGACGGTAATACCAGTAGCCGGTCTCGGGCTCAAACGCGAGCGTGGACGGAACGAGTTGGCTGTACCAGGTCCCGTCGGTGTAGAGCCAGTGCCACTCGTACCCGGTCGCCGGGCTGTAGGAGCCGATCCTGTCCGCCTCCGCGAATGTGGCGGCCGCGTATGCCCCGTCGGCGTACAGCGTCGAGGTCTGCAGGTCATGGCTTGTCGGGTAGGGCCAGGAGAACATGCTGAAGCCGGTGTCGAAAGCGATCTCCACCGGGTCGTCCGTGCGCACCTCGCCAAGGAACGTGACGGTGTCGGGGTCGCTGCTGTTGCTTCTGACGATCCAGAACCCCTGGTGCGGCTCGAGCGTCAGATCGGTCGCAAGAAGGCCCTCGAGCCACAGGTGGTTGTACGGGTCGCTCGGGTTGCCGCTGTTGTAGTAGAGCCACGCGGTCCTGTAGGTCGTGCCGTCGAAATGCATGACCTTGTCGGCAGTGGCAAACATCGTGCCGCCCACCAGGTCGGCCTCGAGCATCTGCCCGATCTCGCCGGGCCCGTCGAGTGTGGCATTGTTGAGCCCGTAGTGCGGGTTGTCGCCGAGAAGAGTCAACGGTACGGAGACCAGCGTGGCGCCGTTGTCCTTCGTCTCTGCCTTGATGAAGCCCACTTCGTTGCTGTAGACCTCTGCCGAGACGACGTTCGAGCTCGGCGCGAAGACGACAACAATGGCGGGCAGTGCGATAAGCGTCACGAGGACGGTCATCGCCGCGAGATACTTCCTTGACCCGTAAGTGCGGCGCATCGTCTCAGATCCTCCCAAACAAACTCAGCCCTCTTGTGTAACCTTACTATTCTTACATTCCGGGGGACCGGAAGTCAAGAGAAATCCGCCGGAATTCTCTCCGTCCGTCAACGCTACAAATGACGGACTGCCTCGCCCTCTTCTTGCATACGGCTCACCTCGGTGGTTTCACCTGGGGAGATAGGGGGCAGGCACCTATTCCCCTTGAGACTCCTCAGCCTTACGACGTGCTTCGCGGGCCCGGCGCATGGACTCTATCCGTTCTTCTGGGGGGGGGTGCCGGCTGGTCCTCCTTGATATCGAGCGCCCTGCTAACAAGCTCCCACATCTCGGGGTCATCGAAGACCCTGTAGCCTATGTGGAATATCTTCTTCTCAGGGTCGTAGCCAAACGATCCTTCCACTTCCTCGAGTTTCTCCTCGCGCGGCAGGCACAAGACGATCTTGCCCTCAAAGGGCATCGGCGCGACTTGCTTGGCGCCGGCGGAGTCGTCCAGCAGCTTGTTGATGCTCTCGCCGTCCTCAATGCGGACGACATCGCACCCGCCGATCTCCAAATCCCGGAACTGGATGGAGACAACTATCTGTTCTGGGCGGGAGGATCCGGGGATGGGGATGTACCCCTTGATTCCCAGCTCCTTGCTCAGAAGCTCCCCGATCTCGGGGTCATCAATGGGCCAGCCGGCTATGTAGAACACCCCCTTATGAGGCTCGGCGGCGAATGAGCCCACCGCCCTCTCGTCACACGAGAGGTAGAAGGTGATTTGACCCCCCCGGTGCCTCTGGAGCGCCCGCTCTCCAAACTTGACCGTGGCAAAGGCCCTTTGCAGCTTCTCGATGATCTTCGTATCCTCGATGCGAACGACGCGGCCGGTCTGCGCATCGCGGATCTCGATTGCCTCTGTGTCCCACAAGATCACGGTGGGGCTTTCGTGCTCCAGGCGGTGTAGCTCGGAGTCTTCCGGCCACCCGAGGTATCCCCGCATTATGAAGCCCAGGATCGCGGCCGTGAGCGCGAGCAAGCAAGCTTTCCAATACCAAGCTTTCAGATACATTCTCAACACCTCATTAGGGTCCGGTCAGGCTCACTGCCCTCTATGCCCTGGCCGTTCGGCCCCGAGCTCACGGCCGAGGGGCGGCGGGCCTTCCGGTTCCTGGGGAGGGTTCGGGGCCTCCTTCAGGTCGAGCGCCTTGCTAAGAAGCTCCCACAGCTCGGGATCGTCGAAGACCCTGTCGCCTATGCGGAATATCTTCTTCTCAGGGTCGTAGCCGAACGGGCCCTTCAACCTGTCGCCGCGCCCGATGCGGGAAAACATGATCGTGCCTTCAAAGGGCATCTGTGCAACTTGCTTGGCGACGGCGGGGCCCTCCCCCAGCTTGTCGCCGGTCTCCGTGTCCTCGATGCGGACGGCATCGCCGCCGCTCTCCACCTCCCGGAACTCGATGCCCACGATCCCGCCGTACCTTGAACGTGGCACCTTGTGGAGCCGGTGGAGGGCCTCTCTCCTTTCGTCTGGGGAGCGTTCCGGCTGGTACTCCTTGATCCCGAGCACCTTGGCAAGAAGCTCCCAGAGCTCGGGATCGACGACGATTCCGTTGGCTATGTGGAACATCCTATTTCCAGGGTCGTAGCCGAACGAGCACTCCACTTCCTTGTGGCGCTCATGGTAGAAAACGATCTTGCCCTCAAAGGGCATCGGCGCGACTTGCTTGGCGACGGCAGAGCGTTGATCCAGCTTGTCGATCGTTTCCCTGTCCTCAATGCGGACGACATCGCCGCTGCCGGGCTCGACATCCCGGATCTCGATGGCCGCAACTGCGTGGAACCAGCGGCCAGCCTCAAGGATCTCTTCCGAGGTGGGCCCGGGGACGTACTCCTTGATCCCGAGCGGCTTGCTGAGGAGCTCCCAGAGCTCGGGGTCGTCGAAGACCCAGCGGGCTATGAAGAATACCTTCGTTTCGGGGTCGTAGGCGAACGAGCCCACCGCCCTCTCGCCGCCCGCGAAGTAGAGAATGATCTCATAGGAACAGGCCAACTGCATGGCCCTCTTTCCCACCTCAACGTCGGCGGCGACCTCTTGCAGTTTGTCGAGGATCTTTCTGTCCTCGATGCGGACGTCATCAACGTCGCCGAACTCTACGTCCCTGATCTCGATGGCCACGATCTTGTGGCGTAGCAGCGGGCCGAGCCCTTCCTTCTCCAAGTTGTGCCGCCCGAAGCCTTCCGGCCACCCGAGGCACTCTCGCAGTATGAAGCCCAGGACCGCGGCCGTGAGCACGAGCAAGCAAGCTTTCCAGTACCAAGCTTTCAAATGCATCGTCACCACCTCCTCAGGGCAGGTCCCTCAGCGTGAAGTCACCATATCCCTGGTACATGTGGTGTTGGTAAGGGATCGACGCCCAGATCGACGCGTAGATGTGAGCATCCCGCATGTAATCACCATCCTTCGTGGCCTTCCAGTACTTCTCCATGTACGTTTGGTAGCACAATATATCGTACACCGATGCAACGTTCTCCCAGCCCCAGTAGCACTGGTCCTCGTCACGGTAGTTGTTGGGGCGAGCATGCCGAAGGCGGCAGCCAGGTCAACATTCTGCGCCGAGTGGCATGCATCTATTCTTACACTCTTGCCCCCAAGCCAGTCAAGGCAAAACCGTCGGAATTCCTTCTTGCAGCGGGAGAAACGGCTTGCCAGTTTTTCCCCTGCTTTCGTTTGCCAAAGTGTTCGCTTTACCTTGGCGGCCAACGAATTGGTTGGCTGCAATGTTTGCGCTCATGTGAGCGCCAGTAACACGTACTATGACAAAACGGTGAATTCGACCAGAAGAGCGGGAGCAAATCTACGTCGCATCCGGGCGCTCAGGCTTCTTTGTGACTTTGCCGCCGGGTCGAGCGTGGGTCGGCGAGCTTGGCGCGTTCCCACTCGGCGTCCATTTCCTCGAGCGTGAACTCGGTCAGCGGGCGGCCCGAGGCGGTGAGCGCCGCCTCCATTTGCTGGAAGCGGCGTGTGAACTTGCGGTTGGTCTGCTCGAGCGCTTCCTCGGACTCGACATCGAGGAACCGCGCGAGGTTGGCGATCGAAAAGAGGAAGTCGCCGAGCTCTTCGGCCAGGGCGTGCCTGTCGCCGCTGTCGAGGGCCTCGCGCAGTTCGCGCAGCTCCTCGTCGGTCTTGGCCAGCACGTCTTCGGCCCGACCCCAATCGAAGCCGACGCGGGAGACGTTGCGCTGTATCTTCTGCGCCTTGAGCAGCGCGGGGAGGTGGCGCGGGATGTTGCCGATGGCCGAGGGGGGCGGGCCGTCCCCGCCCGATTTCTCGCCTGCCTTGATGCCGTGCCAGTGGGTGAGCACCTCCTCGGCATCGCGGGCGGTGGCGTCGCCAAAGACGTGGGGGTGGCGCCGGACCATCTTGTGGTAGATGCGCGCGATTGCCGAGAAGACGTCGAAGCGGCCCTCCTCGCGCGCAATCTGGGCAAAGAAAAGAACCAGGAAAAGCAGGTCGCCCAGTTCCTCCTCGATGCTGTCGGTGTCGTCGTCGGCCACGGCGTCCACGAGCTCGTACGCTTCCTCGACGAGGTACTTCGGTAGGTCCCGGAGCGTCTGCTCGCGGTCCCAGGGGCAGCCGTTCTCGCCACGGAGCGTGGCGACAAGCTCGACGAGCTCGCTGAAGCCCGGGCGGTCATTCGGTGTCGTGTCGGTCACGGGTTCTCCTTTGTGCGCGTTCGGGTCCGGGGCAGGCCTTGATGCACAGCCCGCAGATGTGGTGTCCGATGTTGCCCTTAGTCTTGAAAAGGCGGAGTTGCTCGGCGCAGCGTTCGAGGTCGAAGGCGTCGCGCGAGGCGCCGATCGCGCCGCACGGGCATGCCGGGAGGCAGGCGCGGCAATCGCCGCAGTCCGCCCCAAGCCTGTCGAGGGGTGAGCCGGTCGGGAGCGGGGCGTCGGTGAAGACGCTCACATAGCGCATCCGGGCGCCGAACTCGGGATTGATGATTAGGTTATTCAAGCCGAAGAAGCCGAGGCCTGCGAAGTATGCGACCCACTTGTGCGAGGCCTCGCCCCGCCGCGTCTGCCAATCAACGATCTGCGAGGCGGGGAGCGGCAGCGCCTCGAAACGACGCTCCTGGAGCGCGGCCGTCAGCTCGAGCGCGATGCGGTCAAGATGCATGTTGGTCATGCGGTAGTGGTGGGCGTAGAGCTTTGTGGGGCGGTCCTCGAGGGTCTCGATGACGGCGTCCGAAAGCCGGAAGCCGATGGCGATGGCCCGCGGCAGGCATGCGAACTCCAGCGTGGGGCACTCGAGGCCGGCCGCGAGCATCGAGCCGACCGAGGCGACGCCGAACGAGGTGGCGCCGAGCCGCCGGGTGATCTCCTTCAGCTCGCCGAAGAGCTCCTGTGATGTCCCGGCCTGCACCATCCGTGCCTCCTCCAAGGCGCCAGTATGGCGAGCGGGCGCGGACGGCGTCAACGGGTTTCGCGTCTTGGATGAGGCGCGCTCGACGAGGTGTTCTCGTCGAGAACGGACCGGAATCGCGTTGACGCGGGCGCGGCCGGTGTGCTAGCAAAGGGCGGCCGTACGAGGTGCTGAGGAGCGCTATGGGAACCAGGGTTGGCAAGTTTATGAGATACGGCGCGCTGCTCTGGCCTGGGCTGATGGTGGCGGCGCTTCTGTGCGCGCAGGTGGTGCCGTGCTTCTACATGTCGGCCGACAGCGCGGCGTACGTCGAGCTGGCGCGCAACCTCGCTTCGGGCCGCGGCTACCTCTTTAACGAGGAGCGGTTCTACGGCTACCCGCCGGTCTTCCCTGGGATGCTTGCGGCGGGAATCCTTGTCTTTGGTGACAGCATCGTCATGATGCGGGCCGTCGTGGTGCTCTCGGCGGTCGGCTTTCTCGCAGCGTCCTTTTTCCTCATCAGGCGTTTTGTCGGGTGGCGGGCGGCGCTCTTCGTTGTGTGGCTCTTCGGCCTCAGCGTCGTGCCGGCGCGCTGGGCGACGTACCTGATGTCGGACCTTGCGGGCGCGATGTTCGCCGCGCTCGCGCTCATCGCCATCCTCCGCGTCGAGCGGTCTGACCAGCGGCGCGCGCGTTTCGGCGGGGCGACGGCGGGCGCGATCGTGCTGACGCTGCTGGCGGTCTTTACGCGGACGGCGAACGTGTCGCTGGTCGCGGCGGTCGTCCTCTGCTACTTCGTGCTGCGGCGCGACCGCTTTTCGCGCGGGACGCTCCGGACGATGGCACCGCTGGTGCTGATCGTGCTCGCCTGCTTGGCGGTGTGGTTCACGGTGGTCTTCACAAGCGGCGTGTCATTCCACCGCCAGCCCTTCCTGCCGTTGCTCGAGTCGCACAAGGACTGGGACTCCGGGTATCTCGGGCCGCTCGAGCTCGTTGCGCGGACGTTCCGGGGTGTCCCGGCATGGCTCGAAACTCTCTCGAGCGTCCTCATTGTCGGAACGGGGACGGTGAGTGCGTGGATCAAGTGGGTGCTTGTTGCGTTCTTTTTACTCGGGCTGGGCGTGGGGTTCGTGCGGCGGCGCGGCGTGGTCGAGGCGTTCACGCTGGTCGCCCTCGTCCTGCCGATGGGGACGCCGTTTGCCGCAGGCGGCTCGCGGTACTACATTGTTATTGGGCCGCTGGCGTTCATGTACGTGTACGAAGGGGTGGCGTGGCTCGTCGGCCTGGCCGAGCGGCTGAGCCCGCAGCGCCGGGCGGCGGTCAGCTACGCGGCAGGCGGGCTGCTCGTGCTGCCGCTGTTGTTGATGGCGGCGGGGCACGGGCCGCTCGGCGGGGCAAGAGGATGGTTTGGCGATTGGAAGCGGGCACTGGTTGCCGTTGCTTTCTCGGCGAGCATGATCGTGGGGCTGCTCGGCGGCGGACGGCGGTCGTTCCGGCGGCTTTGCGTGCCCGTGGCCAGCGCGTTGCTGCTCGTCGTTTGGACAGCCATCCAGCTCGGCGTGATCGTCCCAAGGCTCTCCGAGCTGCGCAAGCTCCAGCATGACAACAAGATGTACTATCGCTACACCGAGCCCGCGGCGATAGCCAAGGAGCTTGTGAGGCTCGCCGGGCCCAATGATGCTTGCGTCTCGAGCGAGCCGCGCCTCTACCGCGGCCTGACCAGCCTGCGCTCGTACCGCTTCCCGCTGACCCGTAAGCAGAACCAGGTCCTCGAAGCGTTCGAGCTGGGCCGGTGGGTGATCGTGGACCTCGAACGCCCGGAGGACATCAAATTCGCCCTCCCCGTGATCGAATCCCACCCCGACCTGTTCGAGCTCGTAGCGCAAAACGACCGCATGCAGCTCTACCGCCGCAAAGATGGGATCGAAGAAAACACCGACCTCGTTCCTCCGCAGGCCGAATAGTCACATGCGCGACGAGTGTGCGCAGCGTGCGCACCCATCTTTGGTTCGACAGAAGGAACACCAAGCACCCTACTTCTTCTCGACGTTGCCACCGTCGTAGACGTTGCCCTTCAAGACCCGTGGGTGTCCCGGGCCTGGCGGGGAGGGAGGGGGCGAGTCGCCGGCGTGGCCGGGCTTGGCGCGGAGTCGGAAGAAGCCCTTGGGCTCGGAGGTTGTGTCGTCGTACTGGGTGAGGCCGGTCACGTCCACGACGGTCGGGGTGGTGAAGTCGGGCGAGGTGTCGAACTCGAGGTCGTAGTTGCCCGACTTGTCCCATTCGAGCCGGTAGGAGGTCTGGCTCAGCCGCGTGATCGTCAGCTCCGGCGGGACGGGGTCGGGCGCGGTGTAGAGGGCATAGACGAACGGGTTGCCGAGCAGGGTATCGCCCCAGAGGTGCCGGTTGGTATCGAGCCAGTCGCCGTAGCGGCTCTTCATGTAGGCGGGCGTGTTCTTGGTCGTCTCGAGGTTCATCCAGCCGGCGCCGAGGTAGCCGCCGACCTTGAGCACGTCGTAGATGTACCACTTGCCCTCGGTGCCGTAGGACCACGAGGTGCCCGAGGCGGCTTGGCCGATGTTGGTCGAGCTCATGTAGTACATCATGGCGATGTTGGTGTTGGCGTTCTCGTTGAAAGCGGCGCTGTGGCAGCCGTAGATGAAGGTCATGATCGAGCCACCGTCCATGTCTCTGACCGTGGTGCTCGACACCCAGCCGCTATCCCACGCCTGGCCCCAGGCGTTCGCGTGCCCCATCGGGTCCACGATCTCGTAGCGATTGCTCTCGAGTGCGTTGAGGTACTCTGAGGCGATCACCAGGTCCGCGCCGTCGCCGTCCACGTCAACGTTCGAGCCGTAGATCTCGGCGAGCCGGGGGACCATCTGGAAGCCGCCGTAGAGGTTGCCGTCGTAGTCCTCGTGCGCGGCGGCGAGCGAACGGTGATTGAAAACAACCTGGCCGGTGTAGTAGGCGTGAGTCTTGTCGAGGAAGGCCTGGAGCTTGGCGACCGGGTCGTTCGCGGGCGGGCGCATCCAGCAGACCCAGACCTCCGGGCCGACGTTCGTGCCCCAGGTGTGGTAGTCGTCGTAGCCGTCGGCGTCGGTATCGGTGAAGGTGCCGTCGAGGTCCTCGTAGTAGAACGAGTTGATCCCCTTATCGTTCGAGCCGGGGCCCTCTTCGTAGTTCTTCCAGAGCGCGTAGGGGATGAGGCCGGCGAGGATCACGCCGTCAACGCCCTGATTGTAGTGCAGGTCGCTGATGTAGGCCCTGACCTGCGAGGGCGTCATGCTCTCGAACGACTCGTCATTGCAGATGACGAGGTCCACCGGGAACTGGGACTCGACGTCGCTCTCGTACTGCTCGATCCGGGTGTGCAGGAACGGGTACGAGCCCTGGTCAATGAGCAGGGCGACCCTGTCCTCGGCCGGACAGGGCGCGGCAAAAAATGCTGCGAGCAAAAGAGCTATGGCGGTGAATAGGAAGAGGCTTCCTGCGGTGCGATTCATTCACCCAATCCTCCGAGATTATAAGTTTATAAGCTGTGGCAGCTTAGCCCGGATTTCTCACAAGTCCAGCGCGGCTTGTTCGAAATCCGCCACCGCCGCAAGACGTTGCGGCGGTGGCTTCGACGCGGCGCAGCAGCACCTTGCTCAGGGCTAACCCTGAGCGACAGCGACCCAAGTCGCTGGAGTCGAAGCCCGGAGGGCGCATTTCGCACACGCAGTGTGAGAAATGCGGGTTAGCGAGACCACCTTGTTATGGAAATTATAGCAGATGAGGTCTCGAGACTCAAGAGCTTCCTTCGGCGGGGGCAGGAATCGGTGAAAGAGACGCCGTGTGTGTTCACTGAATAGGAGAAAAAGAAGGGTGCCGGCTCGGGCGTGCGTGACGCTCGGAACAATGAGGGAACTACGGCACACTAGGAGGAGAACAATCGCCCCTATCGCCGGCACCCACCGTTGACACATCATATAGCACATTGCCTGGCCGCACGCCAGAGAAAAAATGGAGAAATGCTCGTGAACATACCTGACACGCAGCCCTCGAGGTCGGTTAGGCTATCTCAGACATCGGACACCTCTCCGCCCCCCCTCGTCAGAACTGCTCTGAAGTCGTCGGCTCTTCGTTCCGCTCGTCTCGCGCCATGAGGCTTGGTCCACCGACTCCGCTGCAAAGAGGGTAGCCCCACTCAAGATGCCTCGTTCCCGGCTAAGATTGAAGCATGTCTGACCACCACTGCAAACGTTTTGAAGCACGACGTGGGCTCCCGGGAGAAGCAGGAGTTTTGCATATCCACGCGCCGCAGGAGCAGGTCAAGCAGGAACAACATCAGTGCAAGCCACACAAGGATGATCGCACGCACCATGAGTCCCGCTTGCTGCTGGAGGCGCGTGAGGCCCACACGACTGCGCCGGTACGCGCAGTGCACGACCGGAATAACCAACAGCAGAGGCAGTACGGACGTGCGAACTCCGTCAGATGGCTCTAAGAACCACCGATTTGCACAGAGTGTCACGGATAAGCGGCTTCGCCGCGCCGCTTACCTGCCGCAGGCAGGCGACGTATCTGTGTTCATCTGTGAAATCTGTGGCTAACTACATATATTCTTCAGCAGCACGGTTGCGGCGGGGTCGGTGGCGAGGTTGCCCAGCAGGCGCAACTGGCAGAGCGTCAGCGTGCCCGTGCCGTGGGGCAGGCGGACGAGGTCGGCGCCGAACTTCGTCTCGAACGTCATGACGGTGCCGGCGATCGGTCGCACGTCGAGGCCATAGACCGAGTTGCGCGGGTAGATGTTGCGGTAGAAATCGTTCATGAGGCCGCCGCGGGGCAGGCCCTCGAAAAACGCGTCGTTGCGCATCCAGTGGAAGCCGCCGAGGAACAGCCCGGAGCTCCACTCGACGCGGAACGCATAGTCGCCCAGCGTGATGTCCGGATCGTCCTTGCCGAGCTTCGGCAGCTCGCAGAAGACCGCCTCGGCGCCGCCCTCGACCTGCGCGAGCACCGCATCGAGCACGTCCTTCGGGTAGTCGCTAAAAGACGTGCGTGGCGGCACGAGAATGATCTCCGGCTTCGATTCGGCCGACCACGCCGACCAGGTTGCCCCAATCTGATCGAGCGCTTTCGCCAGCTCGTCCGGCGGACTGACCACATGCATCGCGCGGCAGGCGTTGAACGAGACCGGCTCGAATACGCTGAGCGCCGCTCGCGAGATGCGTACCAGGTTGCCCATGTAGATCAGCCGCGCCTCGATCGCGTAGTGGCCCGGCTTCACGTCGAGCGTTTCCTCGACGGGGCCGAGCGCATTGATGCCGGGTACAAGCGCCGCGCCCGTGCGCTCGCACCGGACCTCGTCGCCGTCCTCGTCGAGCAGCGCCCACTCGAGCGTCACCTCGCCCTCGTAGCCCAGCTCGTTGACGACGCAGAGCTCGACGGGGACCGTCTCGCCCACCGTCACATTTCGGCGCGGGCACCACGCCACGAGCAGCAGCGGCGAGTTGGCCGCCGCGAGCGCCGCCGCCACCTTCTTCGGGCGGCGGAACGCATCCACCATCCCGGCGCCGAACTCCATCCCCGCGTCCTGGAACTGCGTGAAGCAGTACCCGCCGATCTTCGGGTTGATGCGCATCGCTTCGATCTGGCGCCGCGCAGCGAGCGCCTGCACTCGCTGCGCCGCCTCGCAGAACGCCGAGAAGCTCGGGTAGATGTCGTACAGACCGTGCTTCTCCAGCCCCTCGTTGAGCGTCTTGACCCGCGCGGCGAGCTCCGCCATGTCCTCGTACTCGATGTCGCCGCGTTTCGCATACTCCTCCAGCACGGCCGTCAGGTCGCCGAGGCCGCCGAAGCCGAATTCGCTCAGGTAGTTGAGTTGCCCCTCGACGCCCGTCGTGCGGAAGTAGTCAAAGACCGTGTCGTCTACCGGCCCCGGCTTGTACGGGTGGTAGTCATAGTACTCGACGAACTCGGTCGAGCCCGGCGGCAAGTACCGCGCCGGCTCTTTCGTCCACTCGACCCCGCCGCTGTCGTCGGTAATCACGCGGGTCGGGTCGTGCCGCCGCGCTTCGAGACAGAGCTCCGACTTGATCGTCTGCGCCCCGTCGTTGGTCTCGAACCAGTTGCCGGTCTCGTTGAGCATGTTCCACATCACCACGCTCGGCCGGTTGCGGTCGCGCAGCACCATCTCGCGCACCTCGCGCAGGCAGCGCTCGCGCATCTGTTCGGAGTTTTTCATCCAGCCGATCGGCGGCTCTTGCTGCACGAGCATGCCGAGTTTGTCGCAGAACTCGAGGGTCACCGGCGGCGCCGGCTTGATGTGCATCCGCAGGCAGTTGAAGCCCGCCTCCTTGGCGAGCCGGATCTCGCGCTCGGCAAACTCCCGGTCGAACGGGTAGGCGAGCGTGATCGGGTAGCTCGGCTGAAACAGCGCCGCCTTGAGCACGATCGGCTCGCCGTTCAGGTAGAACTTGTTATCCTCGACCGTGAACTCGCGCAGCCCAAAGATCTGCTTGAGCGAGTCTTCGCCGTCCAGACTCACGTCGAGCGTGTAGATGAACGGCGCGTCCGGCGACCAGAACAGGAAGTCCTCGAGCGCAAGCGTAAACGACTGCACGCTCTCGCCCGGTGGCAGCTCGACCGTGTGCTCCCCTTCGGCAAGCACCGCGGGCGGCTCGAGGTCCTCGGGCGCAAGCTCCTCGTCGAGCGACGTCTCCTCATCCACAAACTCCTCGACCTTGAGCCGCAACGCCGACTCGGCCGGCGCCCCCGTCTCGTTGCGGAACGTCACCTCGGCCGTAATCGAGCCGTCGTGGATGTTCGGCTTGATGAAGCAGTCGGCGATCCAGACGCGATCGGTCACGACCAGCTCGACGTCCTGCCAGAGCCCGCCGAAGTTGCCGTAGTAGAACTGCTTGGCGTTGGCCACCTCCTCGAGCCGGAAGCCGTCAATCGCCTCGTCGGCTGTTGCCTGCCATACCTCCAGAAAACTCGCGTCCTCCGTCAACGGCGGCACCAGCACCCGCACCACGAGCGTGTTCGTCTCGCCTGGTCGCAGCGCCTCGCCTGCGTCGAGCGCGAACGGTGTGTAGCCCCCCTCATGGCGGCCGATCGGCACGCCGTTGAGCCACACCTCGGCGTAATAGGAAGCCGCGCCGAACTTGATGCGCACCACGCGGTCACGCCACGCCTCGTCGGCCTCGAACCGCCGCCGGTACCACGCCACGCCGACGGTGCCGGGCTGGATCTCGTTCCACACCGACGGCACGGCGATCTCCTCGACCACGGTGGGAAACATCTCGAACCAGCGCTCGTCCTTGCCCGCGTTGGCCGGGTCGAACACGATCTGCCAGACGCCGTTCAGGCTCTCAACGCGCCGCTCGGGCATACCCTCCTCCTCAGTATTGCCGTGGCTGGGCGGCGCGCATTATGGCACGCGACCGGCCGCAGCGCCACTCCACTGCTCATGGTGTCCATGACGATCCGGGTAAGGGAGGTCCAAAGGGTGGTGGGTTCTGCCGGCCTAGTGAGCGGGGGCGAGACGCCCCCGAGACAGCCGGCAAGATGCCGGCGCTACATTCGGAGCAGGGCGTAGCGCCGCCATCTCGGCCAGGCCTGAGATTGGGCCTCAGGCCCGCGCTGTCCGGCGGGCATCTTGCCCGCCGATGCGTCAGAGCGGACCGATCTCTGTGCCTGGAACCGGAATCACAACGGCTCATGCCGCTTGCGCTCGGGCGCGCCAGCGGGTACATTGAGCGTCCCTATTGATGTTTGCAGAAGCAATGCGACAGCTTATCACAGGAGAAAAGACCTGCATTATTTGTGCAAAGATCAATAAGAAATGGCCTGAGACACGGTAGGAAGGAGACCGAGCTCCCATGGACGTGATGGAGGCGATCCGCACGCGGCGCAGCGTGCGAAGCTACGAGGACAGACCCGTCGAGGACGAGAAGCTCGAGGCGGTGCTCGAGGCGGGCCGGCTGGCGCCCTCGGCCAAAAACCGACAGGAGTGGCGCTTCGTCGTCGTGCGCAACGCCGAGACGCGCGCGAAGCTCATGGCGGCGGCGAAGAACCAGTCGTTCGTCGGCGAGGCGCCCGTGATCATTGCCTGCTGCGCCGAGACCGACGACTCTATTATGACCTGCGGCCAGCTCTCGTACCCGATTGACGTGGCGATCGCCATAGACCACATGACGCTCAAGGCGACCGAGGAAGGCCTCGGCACGTGCTGGATCGGCGCTTTTTTCGAGGATCAGGCTAAGGCCGCTCTCGGTGTCCCAAAAGACATCCGCGTCGTCGAGATGCTCGCGCTCGGCTACACGAAGCACGGCGAGACGGGTCGGCCGAAACACCGCAAGGCGATGGAAGAAATCGTGCATTGGGAGAAGTGGGGCGGCGCCAGGTAGCCCCGCCGGTGGAGCACTCAAATGATTCAGGAACATGACGACGAGTTGAGCACCGCTGCGCGGTATCCGATTGTTGGCGTGGTCGGCGGCTCGCGCGCGGACGACGAGCTCCGGGCAATGGCCTACGACGTCGGCCGCCTCATCGCCGAAAACGACGCGATGCTCGTGTGCGGCGGCCTCAGCGGCGTGATGGAGGCCGCGTGCCAGGGTGCCTACGAGTACGACGGCATCACCGTGGGCATTCTGCCCAGCGATGACACCAACGAGGCGAATCCGTACGTGCAGGTGCCGGTCGCCACCGGCCTCGGCATCGGGCGCAACGTCGTAGTCGTCCGCACCGCCGACGTGCTGATCGCGGTCGGCGGCTCCTACGGCACACTGAGCGAGATCGCATTGGCCCTCAACCTCGGCAAGCGCGTCGTGCATCTGCGCAGTTGGGACCTCGACCAAGCCGGCGCGGTGGACGCCGAGCTCTACGTCGAGGCGCACTCGCCCGAGGAGGCGGTCGAACTCGCCCTTGAGTTCCAGCCGGGCACGCAGTAAGGAGAGCGCCTTATGGGTGATACAGTACGAAAAGACGGCCGGGCGCCGGACCAGCTCCGGGAGATCGCCATCACGCCGAACTACCTCGAGCAGCCGTACTCGTCGGTTCTCGTCGAGTTCGGCCTCACCAAGGTGCTCTGCGCCGTTTCGGTCGAGGAGGTGCTGCCGCGCTGGATGATGAACGAGCCGAAAGAGTTCTGGCGCGGCTGGATCACAAGCGAGTACTCGATGCTCCCGTTCTCGTCGGGACAGGGCCGCATGCAGCGCGAGTCCACCCGCGGCAGGCAGAGCGGCCGCACCCAGGAGATCCAGCGCCTCATCGGCCGCAGCTTCCGCTCGGTCGTCCGGCTCGACCGACTCGGCCAGCGCACGCTTTGGGTGGACTGCGACGTGCTCCAGGCCGATGGCGGCACGCGCACCGCCTCGGTCACCGGCGGCTTCGTCGCCCTCGCCGTGGCGCTCGAGAAGCTCGCCCGTGAGGGCAAGATTGATGGCCGGCCGTGGACCGACTACGTCGCCGCCGTCAGCGTCGGCCTCGTGGACGGCGAGCCGATCCTCGACCTCACCTACGACGAGGACTACCGCGCGGACACGGACATGAACATCGTCATGACCGAGTCCGGTACCTTTGTCGAGGTCCAGGGCACCGCCGAGGAGGAACCGTTCAGTCGCGACGAGCTCGACAAGCTCCTTGCCCTCGGCCAGAAGGGCGTCGCCGAGCTGATCGAGCTACAAAAGGAGGCTTTCCGCGTCGCCCTCGACGAGCCGTGACCGGAGCTCGTTGTCCCCGCTTCCGTCTCCGGCCCTCTGCGCGCTCTGCGCCTCAAGCGGCAAACACGTCAACCGGCGGCGTCCGCGGCGATCTGCTCACTCAGCGCGGCGGGATAAGCTTGGTGGTGAAGATCGAGATCAACCCGCCCAGCCCGATGTAGCCGAGGATCACCTCGAGCATGACCCAGACCTCGCCGGCGTTGCCCGTCGGCGTCACGTCGCCAAAGCCCAGCGTCGTGAACGTCACGATCGAGAAGTAGAAGTATGTCAGCGCGTTCGGCTGCCTGCCGGATTCGCTCGGGCCCGGCACCTCCACAACGCCACCCAACCAAAAGATGAAGCCGAAGACGAGCGCGATGACCAGACACCAAGCCGCCCAGCGCAGGAAGCTCCGCCCACAATCGCACGTCACGTTCCACAATAGCCACAGCGGCGGCGGCCACTCCCTGACCGGGCCAAGGGCTCGCCGGGCATCGAAGACGCGTCGGACCCGCCGGGCGACCTCGGCTGTCATCTTCTCGGCCCGATCGACAGCGCCGGCCGTTGCTCCCAGGAATGCGAGCGCCCACCGAAGCATATGCTGAACAGCTTGCTTTGTTCGACCAGCGATCTCCGAGATCGTCCGCCAGGGATTCCACCATGTGTCTCGGCAG
>CBDUSE010000042.1:0-18311 GCA_965369835.1 uncultured bacterium | reverse complement strand
AGCCATCATATTATATAAGAGGAAACGGGCGAGTTTTTCAGCAGCCTGCTAGAGCTCCGCCATTCGATCGAGGAACTCGATGAGGAGCGCCCGATTCCTGAGAACCGCCTGGAGAGAGCTCTCAGGGCAACGGACGAAGCCATGCGCACAAGCATCGATAAGACTGAGGCTGCAGGGCTGGAGGCCGCACTGTCCCAGTACGACGCGCACAATCCAGATGACCCTTTGCCCGCCGAGGTGGTTGAGCATGGTTCTCAGCGCAGTCGGCGAGCGGCGTATGATTACCTGAAGAAGCGCTTCAAGGCACTGCAAGCTGGGGAATACAGGTGGACGGACGAGCATCTGTGCGCTGCGGCCGCTGCGGAGGCCTTTCTGCGCAGCAACATGTCGGTTATCATCAGCGCAGACATGGACCTGCGCTTCATCATGAAACAGTGCACCGACAATCTTCTGGCAGCGTACTCCCAACTCACCTCTCTGAAGGAGACGAGGCAAGAGGACAAGGACGCCGTCTACCTGAAGCGGGAGATCGAGACCGTCGAGCGGCTTCGGGCAGAAGCACCTCACAACAACGTGGGTGATCAGCTGCGCGTGGATCTGACAGGGATGTCGGCACTCGAAGCCAACTTCGTCAGGGACGGCCTACTTACAGAATCCGCCAGGTATCTCAAGGGTACCGTTACGCTCTTCAACTGGCAGACCAGCCTTCCAGTGCCTTACTTCTTCCCAGCTCACATCGTGCGATACGCAAGAGAAGTCGTTGTCAGAGAGCACAAGATCATCAAACCGGACTAGTACGGAGGTGGGGGGACACGGTGCTGGCTCTCGGCTGCGAGCGCGTTAGACGCGGATGTTGTAGGACTTGATTTTGCGGTAGATGGTGGCTTGGCCGATCCGGAGCTTCTTGGCGGCGGCGGGCACGTTGCCTTTTGAGACGCGCAACGCGTGCTCGATGGCGCGCTTCTCGACCTCGGACATCGGCACGACCTTGTTGCCCTCGTCCTTGACTCGCTCGACCTCGACCTCGATGTCGTTGGCGCCCTCGGGCGGCTCGTAGCTCCTGATCCGCTCGGGCAGGTAGTCGGGCGCGACGGCGGTGTCGTTGTTCAGGACGACGACGTTCTCGAGCACGTTCTCGAGCTCACGCACGTTGCCGTGCCAGGGGTAGCGCACGAGCGCGCGCAGCGCTTCGGGTGTGATCTCCGAAAAGGCCTTGCCGTTCTTGCGGGCGAAGATATCGAGGAAGTGCGTGGCGAGCAGGAAGATGTCCTCGCGCCGCTCGCGCAGCGGGGGCATCTCGATCGGCACGACCATGAGCCGGTAGTAGAGGTCCTCGCGCAGCCGGCCGGAGGCGACCTCGTCGAGCGGGTCGCGGTTGGTGGCGGCGATCACGCGCAGGTCCACCTTGATGATCTCGTTGCCGCCGACGCGCCGAAACGAGCGGTCCTGGAGGAACCGGAGTATCTTGACCTGGAGCTCGGGCGGCATCTCGCATACCTCGTCGAGGAAGAGCGTGCCGCCGTCGCCGCGCTCGCAGCAGCCGATCCGCTTCTGGTAGGCGCCGGTAAACGAGCCTTTCTCGTGGCCGAACATCTCGCTCTCGAGGAGCTCGCGCGGGATGGCGGCGCAGTTAACCGGCTCGAAGTTCCTGTCGCTGCGTCGGCTGCGGCTGTGGATGGCGCGAGCAACGAGCTCCTTGCCCGTGCCGCTCTCGCCCGTGATGAAGACCGAGGCGTCGCTCTGCGAGACGTTGCGGATGATGTGGTAGATCGTCTGCATCTCCTCGCTGGTGCCGATCATGCCCTCGAATTGGTCCGAGGTCTCGAGCACGCTGCGGAGCGTCGAGTACTTGCGCGAGAGCTCGTTGAGCTCGATGGCGTTCTTGAGGTGGAGTTGGAGCTGCTCGAGCCGGAACGGCTTCTCGAGGAACTGGTAGGCGCCGAGCTGCATGCACTCGACGGCGTTGTCCACCGTCGCCTTGCCGGTGATCATAATGACGGGGACTTCCTGGCGAAGCCGCCGGAGGCTCTTGAGGACCTCGCGGCCGTCGCCGCCGGGAAGGAACAGGTCGAGTAGAACGGCGCTGGGCGCCCGAGTCTCGATCGTTTTCCAGAGATCCTTGCCGTCGTCGAGAGCGGTGACCGAGTAGTCCCATCCCTCGAGCGTCTCGGCCAGAAGATTGCGGTTGACCTCCTCGTCTTCAACGATCAGTACGTGGGCCTTGTCCATCGGGACCTCTGCCGGAGCCGGTTGGTGAAACTCTGTCCGGGACTCTCCCTGCCGGCGGGCACGGTATCAGGGCCGGGCGCGGGGTGTCAAGTGCATGTTCTCAGAATGAGAAAGAGTCACCGGCGCAGGTACTCGCGCGGCACGAATTCGAGCAGTTCCCTTCCCTTCGTCGCTTCGATCTGCTCGCTCGTCATCCGGATAAGCTCCAGCCACGGCACGCCGTTGGTCCGCTTGCCGCTCAGGCGCAGCAGCGCGAGCGCGGCCGGAAGTCTCGACGACACGTCGTCCGCTTCGAGGTAGCCCTTGATCGGCTCGATCGCCCTCGGGTCACCGATCTGCGCGAGCGAGCGCATCGCCCACACCCTGAGCCGCGGCGCGCTCGATCCGGCCCAGCGCTCGTTGATGATGACGCCGTAGTCGGGATCGGGCAGCGTGGCGATCAGCGCATCTACCACTTCCGGGTCCTTATGCTTGCCGAGGCCTGCTGCCGCCGCGACGCGCGCTTCGTAGATGGGACCTTTGAGTGCCGTGCAGAGGGGCGTGATCGTTTCGCGGGTGCCGATTGCGCCGAGCGCGCGCACGATGGCCGTGTAAACGCGGCGGTCCGGCTCGTGGGCCAACCGTTCAACGAGGGCGTGCACGGCCCGGCCGTCCCGGAGCTCGCCGAGCGCCCGGGCCGCCGCGTTCCGCACGGTGTAGTAGCCGTCGTCAAGCCGCTCGACGAGCACCGGCAGCGCCCGCTCATCCTTGAGCTGGGCAAGCGCCTCGGCGGCGGCCTTGCGGACGTCGGCGTGGCTGTCCTCGAGCGCCGCGAGCAGCCCGGCGGGCACAGGTCGCTGGGCGCAGCGCTGCAAAAGCTCGGCCCCCTCGACACGCCGTTTCGCGTCGTCGTCCTTGAGCCAGGCGGCACCGACGGAAACCAGCAGGTCGAGCGAGGCCCTTGCGTCGCGCTGCTCGGCCTCCTTCCCGTTCGGCGGCTTGTGCAGCACAAGGCGCCGCGCCTGTTCAGCCAGTCCGTTACGCACGTGCGCCTTCAGATCGCGCGTGGCGCGGTCGTCGTCGGGTCGCAGCTCGAGCGAGAGCGCGAGTTGCACGATCGGGTCCACGGCCGAGGGATCGCCCAGATCGCCGAGCACCCACGCGGCGAAGAGCTTGCCCTCGAGCGGCGCCTCCCCGTGCTTGAGGAACGTAATGAGCGCGGGCACAGCGTCCGGGCCGAGCCTGCTGAGCGCCGCCTTCAGGTCGTGGCGGATGTCGGCGTGGCGGCTGTTGCCGTTGTTGATCGTCTCGTCGCCCAGCGCCGCCAGGAAGGCGGGGATCGAGTCCTTCGACTTGATCTTGCTAAGCGCGCGCACCGCCGCCAGCCGAATCGGGAATTGCGGCGCGCGCAGGAGCGAGTGGATTGCGACCGCTACCGGTTCGTGGCCGATCTGCCCGAGCGCATCGAGGGCCACAATGCGGGTTTCTTCCTCGAGTGCTTCGTTTCGCGCGATCACGATGAGCCGCGTGACCGCCTTGTTCGACTTGATCCTGCCGACGCCCTCGGCGCCGAGCCGCTGCAGCGCGGTCGCCTTGTCGTCGAGGGCTTCGATGAAGACTTGCTCGAACGCCGGATCGCCGAACCCGACAAGTGCCTGGAGCCCGGCCGCGCGCACCTGCTTCGAGCCGGACTCGAGCGCGGCCGTCATCTGCGCGAGCGCCTCGAGCCGTTGGCCGCCCGTCAGATCAGGCGCCATCCGGCCAAGCGCCTCGATCGCCGCCGCGGCCAGCTCGGGGTCGGCGTGCGCAGCGATGTGCGCCAGTGCCGGCACCGCTTGGGCGGCCTTGAGCCGGCCTAGCGCTCGCGCCGCGTAGAGCTTGACTTTACGGTCCGCATCATCGAGCGCTTCGATCAGGCCCGGGATCGCGCGCGCGTCGGCCCCACCGGTCAGGTGGGCGATCTCAACGAGCGAGAGCGCCGCGTTACGCCGGCGCACGACGTTCGGCGTCTCCAGTTCGTCGAGGCTGCCGCGGATCGTCCTGATCCGTTCGAGGCCTTTGTGTATGTCGGCGTCAATGATGACGTCGAAGCTCATCGTCTCGCCCGGCGGGCTGATACCGCGGATCGTGACGCCGCTGTCGAGCCCCGCGGCCGTGCGGCTGCTCGGGTTGGTCTTCGGGCCGAAGTGCGTGTTGCCCGTCGAGCCGGGGAAGGGGTCGCCGGCATCGCCGAGGTTCTCTGTTGTCGGCGGGTACGGCCGGCCGACCGCGTGGCCGCGCTCGAGATCCTCGCGGCCGTCGGCCTGCACGAGCCTAAAGTCGCCTTTCCAGGTGCGGTTGCAGTGGTAGATGAGCAGCCCGCCGCCGGGCAGCTCGTCCTCGAAGCCGATCGGCTGACGGTTCTCGATCAGAAAATACTCGAGCGTGCCGGGAATCGGGATTTCGATGCAGTCAGGCTTGATCTCCATCGCCGTGAGCCGGACGTCGCGCGCGGTCGAGGTAATGACGCGCGGCTCGACCCAGCGCATGATGATCTTGTGGTACGCGGCGAAGTGCGCGGGCCGTGTCCACACATTTTTGGGGGGGATGTCGCCGCGCTGGCCCCAGCAGCCGAGGCCCATCATGCCCCAGATGCCGCTGCCGTACTCGCCCTGCCAATGGTTGCCGTAGTGGTCGCGGGCGAAGTAGAAGAGGTGGCCCAGCTCGTGCAGGTAGAAGCCGATGCGGCCGACGCGGCCGTTACCGAAGCCGCCGTGCCCGTTCTCGAGATGGAGGAACGTCGTGCGCCTGGCGAAGTCGGCGTACTGGCCCATGATGCCGGTGCCCAAGTGCACCTTGCCCGAGACGATGACGTAGAGCTCGTCCACGAGGCCGTCGTCGTCGGTCGAGCCTTCGGAGCGCGGCACGCCGTCGGGGCCGTCGTTGTCGAACTCGGCGGGGTTGATGCCTACGCGCCCGTCGGGGCGCGCGTTGAGCACGTGGCGCACGGCCTCCTCGGCAAGCCGCTCGAGCGCGTACTCGAGGCCGCCCGGCGTGTCGTTGATTGCCTCGGCCGTCCGGCGCGACATGTACCAGCCAAAGATTTCTCCATCGATCGTGTAGCGCCCGCCGGAGTTCTCGGCGAGGAAGTGACCGAGCCCCTTCGCCTCGCGGTCGAACATGAACGCCTCGAGCCGCTCGGGTGAGTATTCCTCCTTATCCACCGGCGCGTCGGGGAACTCCATCAGCACGACCACCGCGCGCAGATTGCCCAGCAGTCTCGTCATCCGATCCGCATCCTGAAGCCCGAGCGCGAAATTGACCCTCGGCTTCCTGCCCGGCACGCCGACGTCCTCGGCGCCCTTTCTCGGCCCGCACGACGTCGTGAGAGAAATGACAAGGACCACAAGTGGCAGCAGGCAGAATCGAGTGCGCGTCACGACTTCTCCTTGGGGTTGGCTGCACGACGCATGAACCTGGCTGCTCGGTTGTGCGAAAGGTGTTGCCCTAGAACAGGAAGACGGCGGCGGCGACGACGGTGGTGTAGCCGCCGTTGCGGATGACGGCGGACTGGGTGATGTTGTCGGTCTTGATGATCTTGCCGCTGGTGCGAAAGACCTCGCGCTTCTCGTCCCAGTTCTTGTCCGCGTCGAACTCGATGCCGAGGGTCGAAGCGAGCATGGCGGCGGCGACGTCCTCGGCGTAGTCGCCGGCGATGCGCTTCGTCTGGCCGTAGGCGTGGTGTTCGCTGATGTAGCCGTAGTGCGACTTGTCGGCCGGGACGGCGAGACCGACCGAGGCCGCGAGCAGGCGCCTCGGCTCGTTGCTGGCGAGCCGGGCCATGACGCAGTAGGTGATCTGGCCCGGATGCAGGTGCTTGAGGCCTTCGTTGCGCGGGATGACCTGGCAGTTCGGCGGCAGGATGCTGCTGACGGTGACGAGGTTGCACTTCTCGATGCCCGCGCTTCGGAGCGCGAGCTCGAACGAGCGCAGCTCCTCCTTGTGATGGCCGACGCCTTTGGTCAGAAACATCCTGGTGGGTACAAGCGGCATCAGCGACCCTCCTCTCCCGTATGGTACCGGCGCGCGCTGCACTTCGCGCCGCCGCCTCACCCCCTCGAGGGGTTCTCCTCCAAGACCTTCAGATAGTACCGGTAGCCGATGAGCTTGTATACAAGTTTCGCGGCCAGGAAGTCGGGCGCGGCGTTCCCCTCGATGGGACGGAGCTCGACGACGTCGGCACCGACGACGGTGCGGTGCTCGAACACGAGCCGCAGCATGCGCAGCACGTCGTACCACCCGAGCCCGCCCGGCTCCGGCGTGCCGACTGCCGGCATAGTCGCCGGGTCGAACACGTCGAGATCAACCGAGACATAGACCGTCGGGCCGAGGGCGCGCAGCAGCCGCCCTGGGAAGCTCTTGTCGAAGAGCACCTCTTCGGCGGGAAACATTGCGACACCATGCTTCTCGATCGTCTTGTTCGCCTCGGTGTGCGTGCTCCGGATGCCGGTGAGGACCGGCCGCGCCGCCTTGAGCACGCGGCGCATCACGCAGGCGTGGTTAAGTGGGCTGCCGTTGTAGCGGTCGCGCAGGTCGGTGTGCGCGTCGAGCGAGAGCACCGTGAGGCCCGGGAACCGCTTCGCACAGGCGCGCACGGCGCCGATGCTTACGGAATGCTCGCCGCCGAGCAGCACGGGGAACTTGCCGGCGTCGAGGGTCTTGTGGGCGGTCGCCTGCACCCAGCTCACCATCTTGCCCGAGGACGCCATCGCCTCGGCCTCGGGGAAAGGGAGCGTGTGGATGCCGCGACGGTACGGCTCGGCGTCGAGCTCGATGTCGTACCACTCGAGGTTGGCCGACGCCTCGATAATGGCGGCCGGCCCGCGCTCGGTGCCGGCCTGGTAGGTGACCGTTCTGCCGAAGGGCGCTGCATAGATCACCGCGTTGGCGCGCGCCCACGTCGTGTAGCGCTTGGGCAACAGGCCGAAACCGGGTTCGTGCGCCATGGCGGTGTGCTCCGGCGGGGGACGGCTACTTGAGCGTCACGTCGAAGAGCACCTGCGGCTCGAACAGGCGCAAGCCGTACTCGGCGCCATCGGGCCGAAACTCGATCTCGAACCCGATCTGCTCGCCGATGACGCAGTTGATGCCGGCCTCGATGCTGCGCGGCACCATGAACTCGAGCACGAACCGGTCGCCGCTCGCGACCCCGTCGCCGCTTACGGTCCAGGCCGCCTCGACGTCCTCGGGCTTGATGACGGTGTTCTCCGTCCAGACCGCGTGCTTGCGCACGCTGTTGTCGCAGTGCTGCGTCCTGACCTTCGCGGTGCCGCCGGGTTGGGCGTCGAGCCAGATCGTGACGTTGTCCGAGCCGACCGTCCACCCGTCGTTGTTGCCGTCGAGCCGCAGCATGACGCGCATCGGCCTGCCGCTCGTCGTGTAGGCTTCGGCCTGCTCCGGGGTGATACGCTGCTCGATCAGGAAGCAGAGCCCCTCGTCGCGCCAGTTCATCCGGAAGACGCCCTTGAAGACCGGGTCGTCAATGACGCGGCTCGATTGCTCGGCCCACTCGTTCGGCCCGATCTCGCCGTCAATGGTGACGTTCGACTTCCTCACCTCCGGCCAGAACCTGTAGAGCGGGAACTCGTCGGCCGCGTCCGGGATACCGTCCTCGTCGGTGTCAGGGCTGTAGGGCAACGGCCTGAAGTACGGCTTCGCTGTGCGAGCGCCGAAGGTCGTGAAGTCGAGCCCGACGCCGTCGGACGTCAGCCACTCGGAGAACATCGCCTCGGCCAGGTCGTCCACGCCGTCGCTGTCGCTGTCGGCGCTGTAGGGGCGCGTGCCGAAGCGTTTCTCGTCAAAGGGGCAGGTCGGGTCGTCGTCGGGGAAGCCGTCGTTATCGGTGTCCTTGACGATCTTGACACTGCCGTAGAAGTTCGCCAGGTACGCGTGCGGGCTGTACTCGCGGGCAATGAAGGCGTTGCCGTCCCAGTGGGTGCCGTAGTCGCCGACGAGGTCGTTGTCGTGGAAGTGGTTGAAGTGATACACGTGCCCGGTGTAGGCGCCCATGATGCCGAGCTGGTGACCGTACTCGTGCGTAAAGAGCCACGCCGTGTCGCCGCCGGCGTTGAAGACGCAGATGCCCGAGCCGTCATAGGGCGAGCCCCACGTGTTGCCGCCGCTTCCTGAGAGGACCCATTCCTTCTTGCGCGCGTCCCAGTGGCGCGCACCGTAGATGACGACGATGCCGCCGCGATTGCCGTGCGTGCGCCGTCCGTGGGCGATGAGGATCTCGTCGAGCTTCTTGCGGTCCTTGAGCGGATAGTAGGCGTAGTGCTCGAAGGGGAAGCCCTCGGAGTGTTCGCCGACCTCGAGGAAGTCGAACCGCAGGTTCATCTTCATGTGCGAGTTGATCCAGTAAAAGCCCCGGGCGCGCTCGAGGTCGGCCTTGACGCGCGCGATCTCGTCCGGCGTCATCGGGCCGGGCTTTTCGGGCACGAGCGGATTGCCGTCGGCGTCCTTCGGCAGCGTCTCCGGCTCGGGCATCGTCACGATGTCGGCAAAGAGCACGACGAGCACCTCGAGGTCGAGGTAGGCGGTTTCGCCTGAGCGCGGTATCGTCGTCACCACGCGGGCTTCGGAAAAATGCTCGCGCGGGTAGGCGTTGCGCGAAGTGAGGTAGCGGTACACATAGCGCTTTCCCGGCTCGAGGCCACCGAGGCGCACGCGGTGATGGCGGCTCGCCGCGTCGTCCTCGACCCGCGTCGTGAACGCGTGCGGCCCGCCGTAGGTGAATCGCTCGGAAACGCCGTACTCGATGAGCGTCGGCACCTTCTCGAACGTGGTGTACTCGATGACCACCGAGTTGGCCGTCACCTCGGCTATCTTATGAGTAAACGGGGGCGCATCGGGGTTCCACTGCTTCTCGATCTGGCGCCGGCTGATCTGCACGGCGAAGTTGAGCCGGCGGTCCACCACGACGGCGTTGCCCCGGCTATCTACGGCCACACCCCGCGGCTCGAGGAAGCGGCCGTTCGTGAAGTTGTTGGTCTCGTAGTATGGAGGCCAGTCCTCGGGCTTCGTCTTGAGCATGCGATATGCCGCCGGGTAGGCCTCGAGCGTGTCGGTGCGTACCTTGGCGACGCGCAGGTGGTCGTGGTCGGTCAGCGGCGAGTGCGCCTCGAGGTAGTGCACCTCGTTATGTTTGGGGTCGCAGGCGACGTCGCCGGCCCAGTAATCGGGACCGTTCTCCTTCGGCTCGACGTACTTGACCGGCCGGGCGGTCTTCTTCGACGTGCTGTAGCGCCAGACGCTGTAGCGACCGGCGTAGTAGTCGGCCACCACCAGGTTACCGTCGCCGAGGATGCACCCGCGCACCGGGCGGTCGAGGACGATCTCGCCCGAGTCGGCCTTGACGTGCGGTTTGTCCGGGCTGCCGGTGAGCCGTTCTGCCGTGTAGGAGCCACGGCGGAACTGCATAATGTACTTGCCGTCGGGGTCGAAGATCTGGACGCGCTTGTTGCCGGTGTCGAAGACGATGATGTTTCCCTTCGGGTCAACGGTCACCCCCTCGGGCGCCTTCAGCGCGCCGGCGCTCGAGCCGGGCTGGTCGTGCCTGCCGATGGCGAACCTGTAGTAGCCCTTCTCGTCGTACACCTTGACGCAGTGGTTGCCGGTGTCGGCGACGAGGATGCGGTTCTCTGCGTCGCACGCGACGCCACGGGGTCGCTTGAGCGGGCCGCCCCTGCGCGTGCCCTCAATCACGCCGACCGGCTCGAAGTCCTTGCCGAGGACGATGACGCGGTTATTGCCGGTGTCGGCGATGATCTTCCGGTCGTTGCCGTCAATGGCGATGCCGCACGGGCCGTTCAGCGTGGCCACGTAGCTCTTGTCCACCGTCTCGCTTGGCCGCGCGGCGTCCGACGGCACTGCGGCGGCGAGCGCGCCCAGAATGATTGGTGCGAGAACAAGCCGGGCCCCTGCGCGTCTCATCCTGGCGTCCCTCCTGCGTTCAACGGTCGTCGTTGTGCGGCCCCAAGCCTATAGCACAGCCGTTGCCGGGTGTCCATCGTCGCGGGGCGGCTCAAGTCTCGGCCTGAAGATGCCGATAGCGAGGATGGTGAGTTGTACCAGCCGCCGCAGAACGGGCATGGACGGCGGAGTCACCCACTGGAGGAAAGACGATGGCTTTCATGCGTCGGACGCGCCGCCTCGGCGCCGTCGCAATCGCGCTGGCAATCGGTCTGTGTGCCGTTGGCGCCTGGGCGCTCGGTCCCAAGTCGCTGTACAAGGAAGGTAAGAAGCGCCTTGACGCGGGCAACGGCGACATCGCGCTGCTGTATTTCCGCGAGCTGCTTCGTGACCACACCGACTCGTCATACGCGGACGATGCGCACTTCCTCGTCGCCCGCTACTATATGGAGAGCCGCAACTACTTCCAGGCCGACCGCGAGCTGCGAGACCACCTGCGCCGGTATCCAAACTCGCCCTACACGGACGAGGTGCTCACGATGATCGCCGAGATGGAGGTCTTGAGCTTCGAGGCGAAAGCGACCCGGGCGATGGCGTCCTCGGAGTATCGCGTCGCCAAGGTCCTCTGGGAGGACGTGCTTGCCAAGAACCCCGAGCACGAGGGCGCCAAGCGCAAGCTGGCCGAATGCGAGCGGATTATCGAGCGAATGGACTTCCAAAAGAGGCAGCTCGAACGCGACAAAAGGCGCATCGAGGAGGAAAGCAAGGAGATCGCCAAGCTCGTCGAGGAAGCGCGCCGCCAGCGCAAGGAGGCCGAGCAGATTCGCGCCGAAGCCGTCGAGATGGACGAGAAGACCCGCACCAAGTACGAGGCGACGCTGGCCGAGGCAAACAGACTCAGCCTCGAGCTCGAGAAGCGCATCGAGCACCTCGAGGCCGACCTCAAGCTCTGGCGTGATCGCGCGCGCAAGTACGAGGCGCGGCTGCTGCAGGAGCCGGACATCGGCCCGCTCGAGGGGATCGCCGCCGGCAAGGAACTCCCTCGAATCATCTTCGAGGGGCCGGAGCCCGACCCCTTCGCCGAGCCCGACGAGCAGCAGGTCGTCGGCCTTGTGCTTGAGGCCTCGCCCTCGGTGGTGCTCGTCGGCGAGTTCATCAACCGCGAGACCAACGTGCTCAAGGCCGAGGTGGTCGCCGGGGTGGACCTCGAGAAGCCGTGGCCAAAGGAGACGCTGCACCTGTTCAAGGTTCGGATTGATTTCAATGGAATCACCGATGGGAGCAAGGCTGCCCCGGCGATCCCGTCGAAGACGGTTTACTATACGCTCGCCGACATGGACGACGTGGACACGCGCAACCGGGCGTACCGCAAGAAGCTGATTATCGCGGTGGACAAGAACACGATTGACAGCTATTCGGTGGCCGCGTACTTTGTCAGGAAAATGAAACCGTAGCCACCACCGGCGTCCACCGAGTCAATGATCCCCCTGAGAGACCTCAATCCGACGCGCACGCGCGCGGTCCTGACCATTGCGCTGATCGCGTTCAATGTCGTCGTCTTTCTTTGGCAGATGGGCCACCGGGGCCTGGGCGGCGAGCTTCAGTTCTACCGCTACGGCGTCATTCCGAAGTGCTTCCTCGCACAAGGCAATGCGGAGAAACATGAAGAAGCGCTTCGGGATGCGCTCAATCCCGTGGCACGGCGTTGGCTGGCAGGGAGCGGCATCTTCAGAGCACGGGTCATGGCGCGGCTGCGGGGGGAAGAACGCGTCGCGCGGATATCACCGTGGCAGCTCGAGGAGGAGATCGGTACGACCGCCGTAGATCTTCTGCGAGAGGACCTCGGCCCGCGCCATGAGTGGCTGACGCTGCTGACCTCGATGTTCATGCACGGCGGGCTGCTGCACATCATCGGCAACATGTGGTTCCTGTGGATCTTCGGTAAGAACATCGAGGACGCCTGCGGCCGCGTCCGTTTTGTCCTGTTCTATATCTTGTGCGGCGCGCTCGCCACCCTGGCCCATGTCTTCATAGGTTCGAGCTCGGTGGTCCCCACAATCGGGGCGAGCGGCGCCATCTCCGGTGTGCTCGGGGCATACATCCTGCTCTTCCCGCACGCGCGGATCTACAGCCTGATCCCGATCGGCTATTTCTTTTGGGCCGAGGAGGTCCCGGCCTGGATTTTCCTCGGCGTGTGGATCGCGCTGCAGTGGCTCAGCGGGCTTTCCGCGTTGCAGAATCCGGCCTCGGCCGGCGTGGCGTGGTTCGCGCACATCGGGGGCTTCGCCGCGGGGATGGCGCTGATCTACCTGTTCCGCCGGCGGCGGGCGGCGCCGCCGATCGGCATCGAGTTCGACTTGGATGCCTAGCGCGGCAACAGCTTTGGATCGAGGCGTTGTAGGGCGGGTCGCCCTCGGCCCGCCGAGGCCTCGGCCCGCCACAACCGCGAAGCGGCGACACAGAGAAGCAGGACGGGGCCTGTCGCGCCCTCGACGCTTCTCTCCTCAGCGAGGCTACGAAGGATGGGTCGGCGGGCCGAGGGCGACCCGCCCTACAACGAAGCGCCCCGACCCGTCAGAGCAGAGAGGTCAGCCTACTGGTGGCGCCCCGAGCCGGCATTCGAGAATGGTGAGGCATTGAGCATGAGCTATCGGCCTGGCATGCGACGTCTAGTGACTGTCGCCGCGCTGTTTCTCTTCTGCACGGCGGTGCTTCCGTGTGCGGCGTCCGAGGCCACGCGCCTCAACAAGCAGGGGATCGAGGCGCTCGGACGGAAAGACTACGCCGCCGCCGTTGCCGCGTTCAAGGCCGCGCTCGACGCCGAGCCTGACTCGGCCACGGTCAAGCACAACCTGGCAATCGCCTACAACAACTACGCGGTTGCGCTCCTCGACGCCGACAAGTTCAACCATGCGGTCGCGGCGCTCAAGGCGGCGCTGGCGATCGAGCCGCACGACGAGGGGATCCTCGGCAATCTCGCCCGCGCCTACAACAGCCGAGGCGTGGCGCTGATCGAGGCCAAGAGCTACACGGCCGCCGAGAACTCGCTGCTCGAAGCGATCCGCTACCAGCCCGAGGAGGGGATCTTCCGGCGCAACCTTGCCGTCGCCATCACCTCCCGGGGCAAGGCGCTCTACGACCGGCACGACCGAGGCACGGCGTTCCACAAGCTCAGGCAGGCGCTCGAGTACGACCCGCAGAACACAGCGGCCCTAATGCTGCTGGGCGAGATCTGCTACGAGCGGCAGCAGATCGGCTGGGCGCTCTACTACCTGCGCGCGGCCTACAGGACCGATCCCCGCAAGTACGCCGCGCTCGAGGAGCGCATCAGAAAGCTCGAGCAGGAGGCCGCCGTCGAGGGCGAGTTCGAGCGCCAGGACTACGGCACCTTCGATATTCGCTACGACGGCCGCCTCGAGGACTTCGACCTCAAGGCCCTGCGCGCAAACCTGAGCGACGCCTACTACGGCGTCGGCGGTCTTTTGGGCTACTACCCGAGGCGCAGGATCGTCGTCCTTGTCTATAGCCCCGAGGATTTCGCCCGCATCCGCTCGGTGCCCGAGTGGGTGGCGGGGCTGTACGACGGCAAGATCCGCGTGCCCGCCGCCAAGGACATGAAGGACGCCGCCGCCAGGCGCCTCATCCGCCACGAGTACACGCACGCCGTGGTGAGCGATCTGTCGAAAGACCGCTGCGCCATCTGGCTCAACGAGGGCCTCGCCAAGTACATGGAATACCATGACGCCGGCGGCGGCAAGGGCGCCGGGGCCGGTATGCCGACGCCGGTCCTCAAACGCCGCTTCCGCAAGGGCACGCTGATCCCATTCGCCGAGATGCAGGGCGACTTCATCAAGATCAAGGCCCGCGAGAAGGTCGCCCTCGCCTACGAGCAGTCCTACTCGATGGTGACGTACATCATCGAGAAGTACGGCATGTGGAAGATCAAGCGGATGCTCGCCCGCTACGCCGCCGGCGAGGACACCACGACCATCCTGGCCCGCGAGTTCCACCGCACCCCGGCCCGCTTCGAGAAGGACTGGCTCCGCTCCCTGCGGTTCTGAATTCCCTCCGCCTTCTTGCGCCGCAGGCCCGAGTTAAGTATGGTGTTCCTAGAACTCTTGCAGATAGTAGACTAGGGTACTGACACGCCGTCAATCACCTCAACACCAAGCGTGTTTCTCAGCCCCAACAACTCATTAGGAAATTGCCCTTCAAGGACAAGCACGACTCTCGTGTCTGGTTGTTTTTGCCCAACCCGTCGAACCGCATTAATCAGAGCTTGATACTTGATGCATTGATAGACTCCTCTGGTGATGTCTTCAACGCTTGACTTCCTGGATTTCACTTCGACACCAACCCACTGACAACCGCGAGAGAAGAGGACGTCTATCACATCAGCAGACGGCAACTCGTACTCTGTCTGTCCTGGTCCAGCTTTCGCTGGAAGCCTGACAACATGAGGATTCCTGGCGACGAATTCCTTCAATTGCCTGTGTTCTTGACTTTCTCCTTTTCCATTGTAACCAGGAGAGGTTTTCGTACTCGAGAGTTTAGGCGCGACGCGCGCGGCAGGATTAAGACCGAACTCGGTTAACACTTCATTCCAACGTCTGAACTGAAAGACCTCAGTAAGCATTTGTCGGATTATGATCTTCTTCTCCTGAGTGCTACTCTGCCTAAAAGCCTCTTTGTCTGGCACAAACCAGCTGATACCTTCACCTGGCATTTCCGTGTTCTTGTTGAAGACAATACATTCTAACGAGGGAATCTTGGTATTCCACGTTCTACCCAATTCGATGAGAGCGTTCGCTATGGCTCCTAGAACATAGTTCAGGTTTCGCGGGTTCAGCATTCCGAGCTCCAGAGCCAAGTCAGAGTAAAAGATACGTTGTTCAGCTTTCGCCTGGCGGACCAGCAAAGGAAGTGCTGCTCTCGCACGGACTTGATACAACTTGTCACCACACAAGGCGTTCTTCGCAGTGACATCGCCAGTTTCTCTTATTCTCTTCTTTGTGCTCATTGAATGACCTCCGAGCTAAGCCGCATAACGGCCGCGAGTTGAGCGGAGATTGGCGAATTCCCAGGACACCATACCTAATTGTCGGTTTCGAGTCGCTTCGGTTCCGCTTTCCCGCGCTTGAGAGGACGCCCAAGAAGACGCTCGAGTTTCTCGACGAACCCCTTACCGTCCAGCAGGCGGCCGGTGCGCTCGTGGCGGCGGAGTTGGTGGGCCTCGTGCCACTCTCGCCGTGGCCCAAGCATACTCTCACGCACGGCACAGGTCAAGAAACAAGTATGGTCTCTCCAGGTCTCCGAGGACACGAGCACGGTCCTTGCCCGCGAGTTGCATCGCACCCCGGCCCGCTTCAAAAAAGACTGGCTCCGCTCCCTGCGCTTCTGAACTTCCGGGGACACCACGCTGAACGCCGACCCGGCCCGTCCCCGGCCCTCTGGCTTCTTGCGCCGCAGGCCCGAGATAGGTATGGTGTCCCCGGAACTGCCGCAGCATGTAGCTCCTGCTGCGAGGGGCAACATGAATGAACCTGCAATGGCTCAAGGAGAACCTGCAATGACTCAAGCACCGTTTGCACGTTTGGTCGCGGTGGGGTGCGTTGCTGTGACGCTGCTGTTGGCCATCGGCGTCACGCCGTCAACCGCCGGCCAGACTGGCCAGGACGCGGCTGCGGCCGCTGCAGAACCCAGGACGCCCCATCAGTATGTCCACATCGTCTATCTCAATCCTGCCGACCGCGAGTGCCTACCGGATTACCAGGAGCGGCTTGACCGGGTCATGACCGAGATCCAGACGTGGTTTCGCGACGAGATGGAGCGCAACGGCTTCGAGCCGATGACCTTCCCGCTCGAACGCGACGAGGACGGGAAGCTCGTTGTCCATGTTGTCAAGGGCACCCGGGCGTACGCGCGTGGCGAGGAGATCACGTCGGGTGAGATGCGCAACCAGGTCAAGGGCCCGATGTTAGAGCGCGGCATGGACATCGACCAGGAGCACATCATCATCTTCGCCAACGCGGCGTTTGTGACCGAGAAGGACGGCGGCAAGGCGGTCTACTCCTCGTCGCACTACGTCGGCAGCGGCTCCAACAGGAACGGCACGGCCTGGGCCATGGACGTCGATTTCCTCGACCCGCTGAACCTGCCCAAGACGGAGCCGACGATCTACGACGGCGGCACCCGGCCGTACACGCTTGGCCGCTACATGGTCACCTACATTGGCGGTACCGCGCACGAGTTCGGTCACTCGCTCGGCCTGCCCCACAATATGGAGACGGACGAGGAGCGGGAGAAACTCGGTATCGCGCTGATGGGCAGCGGCAACTACCACCTATTCGGCAAGCGCGCCGGTATGGATAAGGACGCGTTCCTGACGAAGGCGCATGCCACGATTCTCTCCTCGCATCCGCTGTTCACGCACGACACGACCGACATCGATGCGCGGGCCGACAAGGCGTGCCAGTTCCGCGAGATCGAGTTCGCCTCAGGCGAGGGCGAGTATATCATCAGCGGCCGCGTCGAGTCGTCGCCGCGCGCCTACGCGGTCGTCGCCTATCACGACCTCATGCAGCACCATGTTGACTATGACTCGACGAGCTGGGTCGGGAACGTCGACACAAGCGGGCGCTTCGAGGTCCACGTCGGGGCCCTCACGCCCGGCTGGTATGAACTGCGGCTCCGCTGCTTCCTAGTCAACGGCGACTACCGCCAGTTGAGGTACCGATTCACACTCAACCACACGCTGAAGATCCCGGCCGATAAGCTCAGGCGGCAGACGTTGTACGAGCTCTACGCCAAGCCGGCCATCGAAGCTCGGGATCCCAAAGCGCTGCTCGCCGGCATCGAGAAGCTCGCAGACTTCAACGACGTCCACTATCGCCGGGCCAAGGCCTACCACCGCGTCATGACACGCACGCCAACCGAGCCACAGGAGCTTAGCGCGATCGGCGACACGGTCCGCGAAGTGCCGCTCTCGTCGGTCAAGTGGGCATCGGCCGAGGTCGGTTGGGCCAAACCCACGCGCGATCGCGTCCCCGATGGACAGCCGCTCGAGTCCGGCGAGCAGTTCCACGAGACCGGTCTGTACGCCCACGCGAACTCCAGCTTCGTCTACAACCTCGATGGCAAGTGGAAGAAGTTCACAAGCGGCTACGGGCTCCAGAACCATGCCGAGGGCTCCGTCGTATTCGTCGTCAAGTGCGACGGCGAGGAGCGGTTTCGCTCGGAGCTCGTCGACCACTGGGTCGAGGGGCGGGTCGACGTCGACCTGACCGGCGTCGCTCAGCTCGAGCTGATCGTCGAGGACGGCGGCAACGGCAAGTGGGCCGATTGCGGCCTCTGGTTCTCGCCGATGCTCACGCGTTAGACCCGCGCGCAGGCGCGCCGGCCAACCATATCGAAATCTCGATTGGGGTTGGCGTGCAGGAATCAAGAAGCCATTGAAGGAGAACTGATGCGATTGAAGGCGAAGTGGATAGCCCTTGTGATACTGGTGGCTCTTGTTTCGGTAATTCCAGTAGGTGCACTCATCATTGAAATCCGCATCTTCGTGCAGCAACGGTATATCAAGAGGAGTCTTGAGAAGATTGAGGGGCTCTCAGATGAGGAAAGGGCTCAAGAAGTATGGAGGCTCTTGCTGGAGATGCGTCGGGGCAATTGGCACAGGAATCACTGGCACCATGGCATATTATGTCGCGAACTCCGTCAGACGGGCGACGCGGGGAAACGGTTGCTATTCAATACGATTCGTCACGGGCCAAAAGACTCTCGCTGGGAAGCAATGCAATACATTCCTCGCGATGCGGAGGCGTTTAACGAACTGCTCGCAATACTTCGAGAGGAGGATGAATACGCAAGGCACGTCGCACTGGTTGCTCTTGTACGTTTCTCAACGCGCCGTTTGAGTCCGGAAGACAAAAAGAGACTACGCGAGGGCGTCTCTCCTATGCTAACCCATGACAACATGAGCGTCCGGGAAGAAGCCAGGATGATCATCATGGATCTCGACGATCAACAGCCCTGAGCAGCAACCCTACCGGCCAAGGGCGGCGTAGCTTGAGATTTACCTGCGCAGCCGGGGAATTCCGGTAGAGTCGAGACGTGGCGCGGTGGCGACAGGATCGGGGAGTAGCCGTTGCCGG